>CAZMHC010000006.1:0-83199 GCA_964565955.1 uncultured Occallatibacter sp. | reverse complement strand
CGACGGCGATGGCTTGCAGCGTCTCAGTCGCGTTCACCGCGATGGGACCGCTGTATATGGTGGACGAAGTTGTAGGTGTCGTTCCGTTGGTCGTGTAGTAGATGGTCACGCCGGCTGTCGCATCGCCGATGGTTACCGACTGCGCCGCGGTGTAAGTGCCGGCGACAGGCGAGAAGGTGGGAGCGGGAAGCATGGCGCTGATGGTGTAAGTCGCTGTGGCCACCGGACTGTTTGTGTACCCCGACTCGACGGCGATGGCTTGCAGCGTCTCAGTCGCGTTCACCGCGATGGGACCGCTGTATATGGTGGACGAAGTTGTAGGTGTCGTTCCGTTGGTCGTGTAGTAGATGGTCACGCCGGCTGTCGCATCGCCGATGGTTACCGACTGCGCCGCGGTGTAAGTGCCGGCGACAGGCGAGAAGGTGGGAGCGGCGGCGACATTTCCCGCCGGACTCACATAAGTCCACGACAATACATTCTGCGTGGCGCTCTCTCCGCCCGTGGAGCCCGTGAATCCGACATAAGCCGTGCCGGCTCCCACGATGGAGGGTATATTTACGGGGAATGTCTCGGTTACCGCGGCATTGCTGACTGTGTCGGTCAGCGTCATGGTCAGATTGGTCCCGTCGTAGACCAGTTGCGCGTCCATGATGTCGCCGCTATGCAGGTTGATCCCTGTCGAACTCAGATCCACGGAGGGCACCGTGGGCGCCGCGCCGTCGCTATATAGCCCAGTGGAGTCGCTGCCCTCGCCGGCGTTGTTATAGAGGTCGAACTTGACCGCCACGCTGTCGGCAATTCCCTGATAGCCCAGTCCGCCGCCGCCGTCGCCCAGCGACCAGACGTTATCGCCCTGAATCGCAAAAGTCATGCCGTCGGCCAAGGCATTCAACTGCTGGAAGGTGAAGTTGGCAATGAAACTCTGCACAGGAACCTTGGTTGTGAACCAGGCGGATCGTTCCTCGGCAGCTCCTCCGTCGGTAAGTTGCAAAAGTCCGCCGGTCACGGATGCGCCGTAGTTCAGCGATAGGCTGCCGGCCGTGAATCCGCCGCTGGGATAGTCGATGTAGGTGGCGCCAGGTTCGGCGATGGTGTAAGTCGCCGTTGTAACTGCGCTATTGGCGTAGCCAGTCTCGACGGCGATGGCCTCCAGCGTCTCCGTCGCGTTCACCGCGATCGGACCGCTGTAGACGGTGGACGACGTGGTGGGCGCGATCCCGTTGACGGTGTAGTAAATGGTGGCGCCGGCCGTCGCGTCGCCGATCGATATCGACTGCGAACTGCTATAGGTTCCGGTCGCCAGCGAAAACGCCGGGGCCGGCAGCGGTGCCGCAACGGTATATGTGCCTCCCGCAACCGTACTGTTGTTATAGCCTGTTTCCGCCGCGAATGCCAGCACCGTTTCGCTAGCGCTGACCGAGATCGGAGCGCTGTAGATGTCGGATGAAACAGTGGGAGTGGTTCCATCGGTCGTGTAATAGATGGTGGCTCCCGCCAAAGAGTCGCCGATGGCCACCGTCTGCGCCGCAGTGTAAGTTCCTGGGGCCGGCGAGAGTACCGGTGCGGGCAAAATTGGAGCTATGCTATAGGTCGCGGTTCCCACTGCGCTGGGACCGTAGCCGGGGGCAACGGCGATAGCCTGCAAAGTCTCCGAGGCGCTAACCGCGATAGGCGCGCTATAGACCGCCGAGGACGTCGTTGGCGTCGTTCCGTTGGTCGTGTAATAAATCGTCGCGCCTGCCGAACCGCTGCCAATAGTCACCGACTGTGACGAGGCGTAGGCTCCGCCGGGAGGGCTGAATATCGGTGAAGTCGTAACCGGCAAGCCGTTGGATACCGTGGTGTAAACCCAGGTTTCAATCTTTTGGCTGGAAGTAAGTCCGCTGGTCCCTCCGGTGAATCCAACGTACGCGGTGTCGCCGCCAACGATCGACGGGATATTGACCGCCCAGTTTGTGGAATAGGCCGCTCCGGTTATCATGTCCGAAATCGTCATCGACAGAATGGCGCCATTGTAACTCAGACTCACGTCGAAAGTGTCGTCGCTATGCAGGTCGATGCCGGTAGTGCTCAGGTCGATGGCCGGAACCGTAGGGCTGGCGCCGTAGGTATACAGTCCGGTCGAATCCGTCCCCTCGCCGGCCACGTTGTCGAGATCGAACTTGATGGCTACGCTGTCGGCGATTCCCTGATAACCCAGCCCCGCCCCGGCAGCTCCCAGAGAGGAGTCGTTGTTTCCCTGAATTGCGAAAGTTATGCCCTCACCCGCGGGATTCGATAACTGGAAACTGAATTCGGAGGTGAATGCCTGAATGCCGACAGGCTCGCAGTACCATGCCGACCCGGCTTCGCCGGTTAGGCCGTTTGTCAGTTGCAGCCGGGAGTCGTCCAGGTCGACGCTGCCGTTCAGGATCACGATTCCCTGGGTTCCCGCAAACCCCTCCGGGAAATCGATCCCGGTTTGCCCGGTATCGATTGTGTAGGTTGCGCTCCCCACATCGCTGTTGACAAAACCGGGAGCGACGGCGATCGCGTTCAAAGTCTCGGTAACGCTGACTGTCACCGGTCCGGTGTACTGCGTAGAGGAGATCGTCGGCGCCGTTCCGTCGGTTGTGTAGTAAATCGTCGCCCCCGATGTGGAATCGGCGACGGTCACCGAGGTAGCTTGCGTGTAAGTCCCGGCACCCGGAGCGAAGGTTGGCGTACTTACCTGCAAGGAGTCGATATAAGTCCCGGCCGTCACTCCGCTTTGCAGGTATCCGGAGGCGCTTGCCATCGCTTGAATCTCGGTCGTGGCCGAGATCGCGATGGGCGCGGTGTACACGGTCGAGGATGCGTTCGGCGTGGTGCCATCGAGGGTATAGTAGACGATCGCTCCCGGGGTCGCGTCGGTTATGCTCACGGAGAGAGTGCCGCTGAAGGTCTCCGCGGCCGGACTAAGCACCGGATCGGACGTTTGCAGTTCTCCGCTCAGCAGCCCGAATACGCTGAACTCGTATTGCGCGCCCACATACACTTTCCCATTCGCCACCGTGGGCACCGTGAACTTGACCGCATAACCTGGATTGTCGCGGGCGGAATTGACGCCGCTTGAATAGAGAGTGGAAGACACGTCGCTCGCATTGTGGGCCATCAAGATGGAGGGGCCGGAATCCATATACCCATCGGTCTCCAGGCTCCAAACAATTCCCTGCGTATTCCCGTTGGCTGAGATACTCGGATTCGCTCCGGGATAGCCGTACTTTTCAGAAGAAGTGGCGACGGGGCCGGTAAGTTGTCCATTGGTCAGCGAATATGCCTTAAGCGTGTCGAGCTGTCCCCAATAATAGACCGTTCCGTTCCAAAATGCCGGCGCGCTCCAGGCTCCGTTGTTTCCGACGCCATTCGGAATCTCCTGCACTACTTGATCGCCGGCGGCGTTATATCCCCCCAGATTCTGGCGATCGAGAAGATACACTATGCCCGACTTTCCAGCCTGGACCAAAAGATATGGATAACTCCCAGCGGTTTGAGCGGGAACGATCATCACCCCTCCGGATGCCTGGTCCAAATCCCCCGCATCGAGTTGCGCCTGAATCGCCGGCGTGAAATCGTCTTGGACCGTGGGGATGCCGTTGGTCAGGTCCAGATTCACGATGCTGTCGCCATAGTCCATATCGGCCGTGTACGGCGCGGTGGCCGTATAATCGCCGTTGCCGGTGGCCAGGAAGATTCGGCCATAGGGATGATTGACAGGATCTATAACATCCGCGGCCAGACCAGTTCCGGCCATCCATATGCCGCCGCCCACGCCATTCGGAGTTGTGCAGAAAGCGCCCGTCCGCTGGAGAGTGTTTTCGTTGTATCCCAGCACCCATCCGTGCCAGGGGCCGTTGTCGCTGTGGGATCCGAATGCCATCCAGATTATTCCGTTGAGCAGCAAAAGGCCGGACCGCTGGTTCTCCCACTCGTAGTCGAAGGCGAGCGTTCCGCCCGAGCTGCCGTTTCCGGTGCCCGGAACAGATGCGCCGATCGCAACCGGGCCGCCGTATTTTTCCGCTCCGGAAGTTACGTCCAGGGCGTGCAGCCGCTGCACGAACTTGGCCCCTTCCTGGGTTGCGCTCACGACGTAGAGCGTGCCGGTCGCGGGATCTATCACCGGCGTCCCGGTAATTCCTACCTCGGGGATGATATCCGTGCCTATGGTATTCGATGAAATAGTGGTGGCCCCAGGAGCGGCTCCGTGCGCCGCTGTGAGCATCGAGGCAAACCAGAGAGGGTTGGCGTTGGCGCCGCCGTTGCTGTCCGCATCGAAGGCATATACGCTGTCATGCTCGGTGGCAACGAAGACCACATTGTGCGCCTGCCCGCCGACGGTCACGCTAGGAAGATAGAGGGGCTGCGCATAGACGTATCCGTCCACGGCCTGCGAGAAGAGTTTGCCGAACTGCGTGGGGTTCACATTGGATGCGGTCAGGACAGTCTCATCGAGGTTCTGTCCGGTGCGCGCGATGTCGTTGCGCCATGTGGTGACGCTTACTTGGGCATCCAAGGATAAACTGGCCGCCGCCAAGAGAAACCCTGTTGTCAACAATGCCCGCGGGCCGCCGCCCGTTCCCGTCGCCGCCCCGTGCAGCTTATGCCAATTGGACATGAACGCCTCTTTCTCTTCTCGTTTACATTCATTACCGTCAAGCGCTGCCGGAATCCTTGCGCCCGGACCGCCGATCGCCTCGCGCATATACGCGCAACTCCCCGCTCTCCGTTTTCAGTCACAGATATGCCGAGCCATGCGGAACCTCCCGCGTCGCGCGCCCCGCAACGGGAGCATCGACCGGTTTGGACGGCAGAACCGCTCTAATGAACGCTGAGGCTCCAGATCGAAGCGCCTCGGTTCACTTGGCCTAACTTGTGTTTACCGCGACCTCTGATTCAACGGATGTTTTGAAAGGGCAGCGCATTCAAGCCTGCCCTGAGAGAACCCGAAGCATGAAGCAAGTGCAACAAGGCGAACATTGGGCCTTTAGCCCCGTAGGGAATGCCGGCCTGCACGAAAGACTTATTCCGAGCTTCCCGGTCCGGTCCGAACGCGGTATCGCGCCCGGTTAAAGATTCGATGAAGCATCCTGGAACTGAATTCTGTTTATTCCGTTGTATGCCGATGTTGTCCTAGAATTGGGGAACCGACAGAGATATGCTAAATCGAGAACGCAAAATGGCATACTACAAAATGGTAACATTTCACAATTACCGCCATGCGATCGCAACGACCGCGGTAACCAAGACAATGCGTCGAGCCTTGAGGGAATAGCGGAAGATAGTGCCCGCAAGAGCAACCCAAGTTCTCCATATGCCGGAGGTTCGACAAGGAGAGCGGGATCGTTGCCACAAGAGCATCCGGAGTGCATCTTGCCGGATCGCGCGGGGAGATTTCGCTTGCCACAATGCTCGCAAAGATGCGGGGTCCTGGAAGGAGGATCGGAATCGTCATGGAGATCGGGAAGCGTTGGTGGCGGTTGATTCTTGCATCATGGGCCGCGCTCACGTTGGCGGGGGGAGAAACAATACTCGCCGCGCAGCATCCGCCGGCGTCTCCGTCTGTGAGTGCCGGCCGCCATGCGGGGGAGCGTGACGCGGACATTGAAATGGACCCAGATGCGGACAAGGATTTGTCCACGAATCCGGCCTGGAGTCCCGACGGCAAGCTGCTCAGCTTCATTCGCCCGGCATTCAAGTCAGGCACAACCGCGCATAATTCTAAAGCCCGCGAAATCTGGGGTATCGATGCGGCGACTGGCCGTCAATCGCCGCTTGTATCGGGCACCGAGATAACTGCCGCCTTCGGCGGCGATGGTTCCCGCGGCGCGCAAGGCGCCGAAAAGGCCGAGAGCGCAAGGCAGCTTCAAGGCTATCAATGGGCTCCCAGCGGTCATGCTTTGTTGCTTGTCTGCGCCGCTTCGCTCGCATGGTTCGATCTCGACGCTCGTTCTTCCCGGCTTCTCGCAACCGACTCATCCGATCTTGGCGGTCCTCATCTTGACGATCCCAAGATCAGCCCCGATGGACGCACCGTCAGCTTTATCAAGAACCATACGCTCTGGCTAGCGGATGCGGCGACCGGCGCGGTTCGCGGCTTCGCGCCCGCGGGAAGCGGCGATGCGCTCGAGGGCGAACCGGACTGGGTCTATCTTCACGAACTGGGATTGCATTCGGCATATTGGTGGTCGCCGGACTCTTCCTCCATCGCGTGGATGGAGACCGACGATCGCGCAGTCGATAAGTACTCCTTGCGCGATTCCCATGGCAAACTTAGATCGATAGCTTATCCCAAGCCGGGCGGAGTTATTCCCACGGTTCGCCTCTTCGTTCAAGCGGTTTCTGGAAGCAAGCCTCTCCAGATCGACCTCGGCGGCGACGTGAATGTTTACATCCCGCGTGTGCAATGGTTGCCGGACGGCAAGCACCTGGCGATCGAGCGTCTCAGCCGCAACCAGAAGACCCTCGATCTGCTTCTTGCCGACGCCGGCGACGGAACGACGCGCTCGATCCTCTCGGAGAAAGACGCCTACTGGATCGACCTGAACGACGGCCCGCTCTTTCTGAAAGACTCACATCGTTTTCTCTGGTCCAGCGAACGATCGGGTTATCGCCATCTCTACCTTTACGACCTATCGGGCCGGCAAATCGCGCAGCTGACACATGGCAACTGGGAAGTCACATCCACGATCGAGGTCGACGAAGCGGCGGGCGTCGTCTACTTCACCGCAACCGAAGCCAGTCCACTGGAGCGCCAGTTGTATCGCGTGAATCTGGATGGGTCGGGCATGGAGCGCATCACGCACGAGCGGGGAACTCACGAACCGCTTCTCTCTCCCGCCTCCGGCGTTCTTGCGGACACCTGGTCCAGCCGCGTTACGCCGCCTTGTTTCCAACTGCTCCGCAGCGACGGAAGCAAGATGGCAAGCTTCTGTGAGAAGAGGCCTGAAGACCGAGACGCCAACCCGACCGGCGCCATAGAGTTTCTTTCCGTGAAGACTCACATGGGCGTGGATTTGAATGCCTGGACGATGAAGCCGCCGGATTTCGATCCTACGCGGCAGTATCCGCTCATCCTCTACGTTGCCGGCGGGCCGGGAGAGCAAATCGTACGCGACAGATGGGGCGGATATCTATCTGCGTGGTTCGCTTCAATAACTCGGAAAGGTTATGTCGTCCTCGCCGTCGACAACCGCGGTACAGCCGGACGCGGCCATCTCTTCGCGGAGCCGGTGCATCTGCGTTTTTCCGCGGCGGAGATGGCCGACCTGCGAGATTCAGTCCTATATCTGCGCTCTCTGCCCTGGGTAGATAAAACGCGCATCGGCATCTGCGGATGGGGCTATGGAGGATTTCTGGCGCTCCACGGGATGCTCGACAAGCCGTTGCTTTTCAAAGCCGGGTTTGCCGGTTCTCCGATAACGGATTGGCATCTCTACGACGCGGTCTTCGCCGAGCGTTACCTCGAAGACCCGAAGCGGAATCAGGACGGCTACCTATCGTCCTCTCCCCTGGAGAATGCCGGGAATCTTGGCGCGCCGCTGCTGCTGGCTCAAGCGACGCTGGACGAAAAGATACATATGGAACATTCCCTGCGGCTGCTCGACGAGCTATTGGACAAGGGAAAATATGCCGACATCCTGCTGTTTCCCAGTCGCCGCGATTTATTCGAGGACGATGGGGCGCGCCTGATCCTCTTTCAGCGACTCACCGACTTCTTTGTCAAAAATCTTTGAAGGAAGACGGCGGCCTTCGGGCCGCGATCGCATCCTGGCGAGCGTTGCCGCGCAAACCCCGCGTCTCCCAGAGAATGCCCAGGCCGGTCAGCAGGGAGCTCGCGGCCCAGAACAGGCTAACTGCCATAACTCCGCAAACGACGCGGTGGAAGGCGCTGTCGATGGCGTGCAACGATACCACCTCGGCGAACCAGCACGTCAACGAGAAGATCACGCCGCAGGCGGCCACGGTTGCGCCGGGGCGGCCGCGAAGACGATGCCCGGCCAGCCACATTCCGGCAACCGCCGCCGCCGCCATAAGTCCCATCGTCGCAATCTGCGGGCCGGCGCGCCTGGAGTACAAACCCTCCACGATCGCTTTGCCTTCCAGAAGGTCATGCAAGCGCCAGCGAACGTTGAAGGCCATGTCCAGGAGAAGCCCCGCCTCCAAAGCGGCAAGAACTGCCGCGAACCGCGCTCGGCCCGCGTCGCCGCGGCCTTCGATCCAGGCAACGCCGCAGCAAGCCGCAGCAAAAAAGTAGGCAGTCAGACCGACGATTCGAGTTGGGTCAAGCCATCCACCGCGATATATCACTCTTCGCGCTCCCGCATCTTCGTTGGCTTCGCGGCCGGTTTGCAACGTGGGCAACAGAGGCGCGCCGCCTCTCCGCCAAAGCCCGCCCAGACGGCGAATATGCCGTGGAGCGATCCGCATCTGTCGCAATCGTTCCGTCCTAATTGTCTTGCTTGGGCATGGCCGCGGGCGATGGCCGCGAACCGGCGGAGGCCGGCACGGGCAAGGTCATCCCGGTGAAGCCGGGCATCCCGGCCAGTTGCTCGCGCCTCACCACCAGCGGCCGTGTCAGGACCATCTCCAGCGTGGCACCTTGCGGAAATACAACATCTTTGCCGCGCGTGAAAAGGGCGGTCAGAACGCCGGCGGCCGCACCGGCGCCTGCCCCGATCCCGGCTCCCATCCCGGCATTGCCCCCTCCCAATCCGGCCAGGGCGCCAATTCCCGCTCCTTCCCCGGTGTCATTGGCGATCCTTTGCGCATCGCGCCCCTTGGTTCCGTCTTGTTCCACGGTTCCTTCGCCATTCTTGACCCTTGCCCCCGAAGAGCCTGGAACATTGTCCAGCGAGCCGGGAATGGCAATCTCGGCGCCGTTGGCAAAGACTATCGAGGCAAGGTGCATTTGAATCTGCGCGCGGCCCTTCACTTTGCCGGGCCGCTGGACGCTGTCGATGGCTCCTTTTACATACATTCCAGCGGGAATCACAACCGCGCCGTCTTCAACCACCGGAAAATCGGTGATGAGATATACCGTGTCTCCGGGCTTTGCAACGCGCGTACTTATTTCATGTTTCAGCGAAAGCAGCAGCTTGGTCCCGGCGGGAACGGTGTAGGTCTTCAGCCCGCTTTCCGCTTCCGAGGGGCTTGCGGCATGGCCTGCGGCCGCGCCAGGCTCCTGGGCCCGCGGGTACGGAAGCGAGCCAACCATCAAAACGAGGCAAAGCGCGAAACCGCGAGCCATAAGAACCTCCAATGCAATGAATCACTGCCGATTGCAGGCGCACGGCCTATCTGGCGTGAAAATCGACTTTGAACGCACAGGACTGCGAGCCATCGTCGATCCAGCTTTCGGTGCCGACAAACTCGACTTCTAGCACGGCTACCGTTTCACCGGCACGATGAATATCCACCGATTCGGACGCCAAGTCCCACGTAAAAGCCTTCTTCTTGCCGGACTCCAGGCCGTCGAGATACCTCAGATTGTTCGGGTATGGGTGAGGATAGCCGCCGCCGTCCAGCACCGACAAACTGAATGTGACGGTCGAGATTCGTTTTCCGGCATAGTTGCCGAACTCCACCTTGAGCTGAGGTTTCGACTCTCCACCCCGATGGTCGTAACTCAGTTCAACGCGACCGATGGCGACAGGGCATTTTTCCTCGGGCTGCGCTGGAGTTGCGCCGCAAGCGAGATAGAAAGACAAAACCAAAAATGCGGTGTTCGCTCTCATCATTGTGCATTCGACAGTTTTCGCGGACGTGCCAACTTTTGCGCGCACGCGCCAGCCGCGGTCCAAGAACTACAGTCTGATCGCAGAAGGATTCTCTTGTCAACGGGAAAGTCGCCGCCGCGGTCGGACGGCGTCAATTCCGAGAAGAATGGCGAAGATGCCGGAGCGGTACAGGCGCCGAACGCGGGTATAACCTCCAATTGACCGGCAAAAGGAGTCTCGATATGCAATGCGCGGACGGCGAAAACCATTTATCGAGAGCCGCCGCTCCTCCGTCGATTCGGAATAGCTCCGCAATTCGACGGCGGATAGCTCAGGACCGCCGCATGAAGCTACTCCATCGAGTTACGCCGGGAAGTTACGCTCGGCAGTTGTCGCCGCCGGCGGCAATCGGTCCTCTGGGCGCGCTCTATCCGCAACCGCGACTCTAAAACTCGAAGCGGGCGCTGACGACCGGATAGCGCCCCATCTGGTCCACCTTTTCGATCGGCTCATAGCCGCCCTGCCCGCAGTTCAGCCCGGCCGCGCAGTTGTCCAGCCACATATAGCCCATCAGGTTTCCGCGATTGAAGATGTTTTCCGCGCCCGCGTGCAGATTGAGCACGCCATGACGAAGGTGGAAGTTGCGCTCCATCTCCAGGTCCAGGCGATTGTAGATTGGGCCGCGCAGCCCATTGATGCGGGTCAGATCGTAGATGCCACGGCTTTGCGCATTCGAGTCGGTCAGATCGAAGGGAGTGTAGAGGCGGCCGCTGGATGCCGTCTCACGCATATCCATCTGAACCTTGAGCGGCAGGCGGAGATTGCCCGCCGCTGTCGCCATCATCGGCGTGTCGTAGTTGTCCGGGCGACGCACACCGTCGAGAGCGCGATACGTCGCCACTGCGCGCGAGGCTGTGAACATTCCCGTCATCCGGCTGCCGGCGTGCCCGCGCAGCGTCAACTCCACGCCGCGGGCTTGCTCCGTCCCGGCGCTGGTCAGGGGCAGCCAGACAAATGCCTGCCCCAGCGTATCGACCATGTTCGAGAGCATCAATTGTGGGTATTGAGTAGAGACGGCCTCGCGCCGGTAGTCCTTCCGATAGACCTCGGCATCCAGCGTTCCCCAGTTCGCCTGCCAAATCCTCATCCCCGCTGCCTCCTGCCGGACCTCCGCCGGTTGCAGCGCGCGATTGATTGGGTAGCTGATCATGTCCATCATGGGTGGCAACTGTGAGGAGAGGTTGAAGGAGACGTGCAGGTTTTGCCGACTGTCGATCGCGTAGGCAACGGAAGTCCGCGGCTCCAGCGCATAGCCGCCGGCGATGGCGAAGCTCTCCGCGCGCAAGCCGCTCAATATCATCCAGCGCGAGCCGAGGGCGCCCTCGGCCTCCAAGAAGGCAGCGGATTGCCCGGTCGAATACCGCCGCCGAAAGGTTGTCGCATCGGCGCTTGTCGAACTGGCGCTGAAGGGCGACAACTGGCCGATGGGTTGCGAAACGGAATCGTCCGGAGTCGCCAGCTTGCCGTCGCCGCCCGCGGATAGCAGCCAACCATGCAGACTTACGCGCAACTCGTAATTCAACGACGACAACCCATCGCGCGCATTCTCGCTATAACTCGGCACGAGAGTCGCCGCCCGGCAGTTGCCGCTTCGATCCAGATAGTAGCCAATCTGCTTCTGCTGCGCGATCGTCTGTCCGTTATCCGAATAACTGGCGGACAAATTCGAAGTGATCGTGGCGGAGTAATCGTGTCTCCAGCTCAGAGCCTCGGTCGTGCGCCATCCCGAGTACTGCGTCTGTTCGTCGCTGGTGGCGCCGGCCACCTGGCATGGAGTCATTTGAATCGAATCGGCGCCGGTGAGACTGAAGACGGCGATCGAGTCCCTTGCGCCGGGATTGAGCTCCACTTTGGCCATGCCGTTCGAATACGTCGGAACGCCGTTGACGCCAATGTCGTTGGTCACCAAGTCGATTACGCTGCGATGCGCGGTCAGCAGAAAGCTGCCATTCCTGGGCAAGGCGCGCTGAAAGAGCGTTCCCGCCCCGGCAATGCCCACGATAAAATTCCCTGCCCGGTGCGCATCTCCGAGGTCGCGGGTATGAATTTCGACGAGCGAAGAGAGGCGGCTGGAGTACGAGGCATCGTAGACATCGTCGCGCATATTCATGCCGCCGATCGCCGTCGAATCGATCATGGAGGTAAACCCGCCATTCGATCCTGGGAGCGAAAAGTGATTGAGGTTGGGAACCTCCACGCCATCGACGACAAACAGATTTTCAGTCGGATGGCCGCCGCGCACCAGCACATCGTTGCTTAGATCGGAGACCCACGCCACCCCAGGGAGCTCCTGCAAATAGCGGGTAAAGTCGCCATAGGTTCCCGCCGAGGAGAGGATTTCACGCATGGTTACATTCGGGACCGGCGCCAAGGCAGCCGGCAGCTCTGGATTGTCGCCGACCACTTTCAATGTGGTAATCACATTGGGAACAGCGATCGCGCGCAATACCGGATCATCGATGCCTACTCTCAAAGCAGGCTCCTTCTCGGCGAGGCCGGCGCGCGCGAGCGCCTGCGAGGACTGCGCGAACAGCGGAGCGGGATGCACCGCCAAGACGAACATCAGAGGCCAGTGTACAATCTTGCGTCGCAAGACAACTCCGTGCAATAGCGGAAACGCGATCGCTCGCCGCAAATAGGTGGAACGATGTCGCCGGGGTTTGAATCCCTCGGAAGACTTCAGCGGAAGAAAACTGGCGATCTATCTATCTCTTCGAGTGAGCTATTGTTCGTCGAGTGTCGCTTGAAATCGGACAATTGGCAATATCTCCTTTGTGCGCGCATGAATCGCGCAGCGGTAATCGCTGGCCGATTCCGCTCCGCTCCGCGTCCATTACTTATCTTTGAAAGTGTCCATTGCGCGGGTCGAACCGCCTTACGGTAACTCGGCTTTCGGTTACCGGCAAGGGCGGACTTACATTACACAGACCGATATTCGCTTCTGACTTTCTACGATAGCCGCCGCGCGCACTCCGTCCCATTCAATCATCGCCGCAATTCCCTCGGACAAGTCGTCGCGGGGAGCTTCCGCGCGATCGGAGGGGAGAACCGGTCATGCGCGGTCGAACGAAGCGTTCAATCTTGCGGCGTCTACGCAAGTCCATGATGGATGGGGATATCCTCGACATATCGGACAGCGCTTATCAACTTCTTGTCATATATCGGCCGCCATCCTCACCGCCTCTTGCGCATTCGCAGCCACCCGCGCCAACTCGCGGTTCTCCGGCTTCAGGAACCCGGCGGCGACGGCTGCGTCGAGAAACTCAAGAAGGCCATCCCAGTAACTGGCGGCATTGACAAGAATGCAGGGCTTTGAGTGCAGGCCGAGCTGCTTCCAAGTTATGGCCTCAAGTATCTCCTCAAGCGTACCGTAACCGCCGGGGAGCGCGATGAAGGCATCGGCCAGTTCGGCCATGCGGGCTTTGCGCCGGTGCATGGTGGGAACCAACTCGAAGCGGGTCAGGCCGTCGTGAGCTACCTCGCGGCTTGCCAGCACCCGGGGGAGGATGCCGATGACGCGCGCGCCCGCGGCAAGCGCCGCATCGGCCACCGCGCCCATCAGGCCCACTTTGGCTCCGCCATAGACCAGTTCCAGTCCGGCACCGGCGATGGCCGCTCCCAGTGTGTACGCCTCGGCTAGATAGGCTGGATTGTTTCCGTTGACCGATCCGCAGTAAACGGCCACTCGGCGAATGGGATTTGTCGGAATTGTCATCGCTACAGAATAATAGGTTGGAGGCAGGCGCTCGGCGCTGTCTCTCGCGCCCCGGACGGTACACTGAAGGAAGGAACCCTCCCGCCTGGACAAAACCCGTGCAGCAGCAACTCTCGAACCTGAATCCGGAACAGCGCGCCGCCGTTGAGGCCACCGAAGGCCCGCTGCTGATTCTGGCCGGAGCCGGATCGGGCAAGACCCGGGTCATCACCAGCCGCATCGCTTGGCTGATCCGTGAAAAGGGGGTTGCGCCGGACTCGATTCTGGCCGTCACCTTCACCAACAAGGCGGCAAGCGAGATGGCCGAGCGCGTGGACCGGTTGCTTGATCGTTCCTCGCTGGCCAAACCGCTGATCGCCACCTTTCACTCGTTTTGCGTGCGCATCCTGCGGCGCGACATCGAGGCGCTGAAAGTCGGCGGCGAGGGGCTGACTCGCTCGTTCGCCATCTTCGACGAAAACGACCAGCAAGGCATCGTCAAGCAGGCGATGAAGCGCATGGGGATGGACACCAAGCAACTGACTCCGCGCGCGGTTCTGGGAAAGATCAGCTGGGCCAAGAATCACATGATCGATCCGCAGGAGTACTATCTCGCCTCGAAAGATCCGAACAGCGAACGCATCGCCCACATCTATGGGAGTTACAAGGCAGAACTGCGCAAGAACAACGCGCTCGACTTCGACGACTTGTTGCTGGAAGCGGCCCGGCTGCTCAAAGTCTCCGCGGAGACGCGCGAGCGCTACCAGAGGCGTTACAGATACTTGCTGGTGGACGAGTACCAGGATACCAACCGTCCCCAGTACGAGTTGATGAAGCTGCTGGCGGGCGAACGCAAGAACGTTTGCGCGGTGGGCGACGAAGATCAGAGCATCTATTCCTGGCGCGGCGCGGATATCCGCAACATTCTTGAGTTCGAGAAGGACTTTCCCAATGCCCGGATCGTGCGTCTGGAGCAGAACTACCGCTCGACGCAGATCATTCTGGAGGGCGCGGGGGCGGTGGTCGCCAATAACTTGCGCCGCAAGGGAAAGAAGTTGTGGACAGATCGCCAGGGCGGCTCTCCGATCGGCTACTATGAAGCACCAGACGGCGAGAATGAGGCCCTGTTCATCGCCGATCGCATCCAGAAGTTTTTGCGCGAGGCGGGGGAAGATGCCGACGCAGCGCATTGCGCGGTTCTCTACCGCACCAACTCGCAGTCGCGGCTGGTCGAAGAGGCGCTGCGCCGCTATAACATCCGCTACACCATGGTCGGGGGATTCAGCTTTTACGAACGCGCCGAAATCAAGGATATCCTCGCCTATCTTCGCCTCATCCGCAACCCGCACGACTCGATGGCTCTGCAGCGAGTTATCAACACTCCGGCGCGCGGCATCGGCAAGACCTCCCTGGACACTCTGGAGCGTCTGGCGCTGGAAACCGGAAAGTCCACCTGGGACGCCATCGGCGCGGCTATTGCCCACCGGCTTATCCCCACGCGCGCATTGATGGCCCTCGATTCTTTCCGCCAACTTATACTCGACGCCCAGGCGATGATGGACCCGGACTTTGCGGGCAAGTTATCGGCGGATGTTACAGAGGACGAGGAGGCAGATACCGGCTTCGCGTTCGGCTCGACCAATGCGGACTCGGTTGCCGGTTTCGATTTTGGCGGCGGCGAAGAGCAGCTTCCCTTGCTTGATGCTGCCAGCTTTTCTCCCTTTGTCGCCGAACCGAAGCGCCCGTTTCTCACAATGCCGAAAAAGACGAAGGAAACCGGCGCTCCGTCTCCCGATCCCGATTCCACATCGGACCGCGTCGATGTCGAGGCGGGCGAGTCAGCGAGCGGAAGCGCGTTTCGTTCCCCCGGCGACGCGGCTACGCTGCCCGAACTGATCCGCTTCATTATCGACCGCACCGGCTACATCAAAGCTCTGGAGACAGAAGGTTCGCCGGAGGCCTTCAGCCGGATAGAAAACCTGAAGGAGCTGGCCAACGCCGCACACGACGCCGAAGTTCGCGGCGAGACCCTGGCTGAGTTTCTCGACCACGCGGCGCTGGCCTCGGACACCGACCAGTTCGACCCTGAAGCGCGAGTTACTCTGATGACTCTGCACGCGGCCAAGGGGCTGGAGTTTCCTCTGGTCTTTCTGGCCGGGCTTGAAGAGGGATTGTTTCCCCACTCGCGCACTCTGAACAACCCGGAAGAGCTTGAGGAAGAGCGCCGTCTATGTTATGTGGGCATGACTCGCGCCATGAATACGCTCATTCTCACCCGCGCCCACTATCGCCGGCGCTACGGCAACGACGCGCCGGAGATGAGCGTCCCCTCGCGCTTTCTCGAAGAGGTTCCCAGCCAGTTGATCGATAATCTGGGAGGACAGCCCGCCGCCATCTCCTGGTCCACTCCGAGTTACTTGAATACTTACAGCCGTAGCGCCGGTCAGCCGAGCCAGTTCGACAAGCACTACAACTACGAAGACGAGAACCAGGAGATTCCGCGGGGCTTCTCGCCCGGCGGGGGCAAGAACCGCGGAGCGAACGGAAAGGGCGATGCATCCAGGCCGTTCGTCGCGCCGTGGACGACGGCTCGCTCGAAAGCCAATTCTCCATCCGTCGAAGTTACTCCAAGAGACCCACGCGCGGCAGCACCCAAGCCGAATTCCATCGATAACATTGCCCGCTTTTTCGGTGGCAAGCCGGGCCACGGAAAGCCCGGATCGCTTGCTCGGCCCGTATCGTCTCATGCGGCGGCAAATGAGCCGATGGACAAGCCCGAGCCGCAGTCCACGGCGGCGCTCAAGAAAGGCCAGCGCGTTATACATTCGAAGTACGGAGAAGGCACGGTGCTGTTGCGCGAGGGGGAAGGCGAAGATGCCAAGCTCACCGTCCTGTTCACTCGTCACGGCATGAAAAAGCTGATCGAACGGTTCGCCAATCTGCGGAGGATATAGATACGTTATCCTGAGATGCGAGGCGGCCCTTTCGTTGCGGGGATTAAACTGGGAATGTGAAGATCGCGCTGGCCCAGATCAATCCTACTGTCGGAGATTTTACCGGAAATCTTGAAAAGATCGCCGCGGCCAGCCGACGCGCCGCCGCTCTAGGGGCGCGGTTGACGGTCTTCTCCGAACTGGCCATCTGCGGCTATCCTCCAGCCGATTTTCTGGAAAAGCCGAGCTTTCTAGCGCGCTGCCGGAGTGCGGTGGATGAACTGGCCGAGGCCACGCGCGAACTGTCCACGGCGGTGCTGGCGGGCGTGGCTCTGCCGGCCGAGGGCGATGCCGGCGAGCCGGGGTCCGCGGCAACTAACCGGCTGGGCGGCAAACCGGCGGTGAACGCCGCCGTTCTGCTGGATGGCGGGCGGTTGCTGCTGGAACAGCACAAGCGCCTGCTGCCTTTTTACGATGTCTTCGACGAGCAGCGCTATTTCGCTCCCTCGAAAGCTCAGAAAGCGGTCGAACTGGACGGGCTGCGGCTGGCCATCGCCATCTGCGAAGACGCATGGAACGACAAGAACTTCTGGCCCCGGCGGCTCTATGCGGTCGATCCGATGGAAGAGCTGATGCGCCAGCGGCCGGCCCTGCACATCAACCTCTCCTCGTCTCCCTTCTGGCACGGCAAGCGCGCGCTTCGCCGCCAGATGCTGGCCGCCATTGCGCGGCGCGACGGCATACCTTTGCTGATGTGCAATCAGGTGGGCGGCAACGACAGCCTGATCTTCGACGGCTCCTCGCTGGCTCTCAATGCGCGCGGGGAACCGATCGCCCAGGCCAAGTCGTTTGAGGAGGACCTGGTCATCGTGAATCCCTTCGATGCGCCTGTGCTGGAAGCTCCGCAAGAGGACGATACCGAGGCCGCCTATCGCGCGCTGGTGCTGGGCACACGGGATTACGTGCGCAAATGCGGCTTTGGCAAGGTCCTGGTTGGCTTGAGCGGGGGCATCGACTCGGCGCTGGTGGCGGCCATCGCCAAAGAGGCGCTGGGCGCGGAGAACGTGGTCGGCATCGGAATGCCCAGCCCCTACTCCTCGCTCGGCTCCATCGACGACAGCAGGCAGTTGGCGGAGAATCTGGGCATTCGCTTCGATGTCATCGGCATCAGCGGCCTCTTCGAGGAGTACAGCCGGGCGCTGGAGACGCTTTTTGCCGGACTGAAGCCCGATACCACCGAGGAAAATATCCAGTCGCGGATTCGCGGCGGGCTGCTGATGGCGCTCTCCAACAAGTTCTCCGCGCTGGTGCTCACCACCGGCAACAAATCGGAGATGGCGGTGGGCTACTGCACTCTCTACGGCGATATGGTGGGCGCTCTGGCGGTGATTGGAGACCTGGTCAAGACACGGGTCTACGCCGTCTGCCGCTGGCTCAACCGCGAGGGCGAAGTGATTCCCCGGGCCATCCTGGAAAAGCCGCCCTCCGCCGAATTGCGGCCCGACCAGAAGGATACCGACTCGCTGCCGCCCTACGAGATTCTCGATCCCATCCTTGAAGCCTACGTGGAGCGGTATGAGACCCCGGAGCGGATCGCGCGAGAAAACGGATTGCCGCTTGAACTCGTCCAACAGACGGTTCGACTGGTGGAGCGCTCCGAGTTCAAACGCCAGCAAGCCGCGCCGGTTTTGAAGGTCACCTGCAAGTCCTTCGGCATGGGGCGCCGATTTCCCATCGCCGTGAAGGTACAGGCATGAGCGGGCAGGTATAAGCTAGACAGGGGAGTCTTCCCACAGCTTAAGGAGAAATAGCTTGATCCGTCCGTCCGCTCGTCTTGCCAGCCCACATCTTTTCAGCCCACGTCTTGCCAAATTCGCGGTTCTGGCCGCTCTCGCCCTTCCCGCGATCCAGGCCAATGGCCAGCCGGCTCCCGCCGCTCCAGAGGCCCCAAGCGCAGCACCTTCCGCGCCAACGGCTCCTGCCGCAACTCCGTCCGCGCCGGCCCCCGCGGCCGCGCCCGTCTTTCCCAAGCCAGACCCGGCCAACTTCACGGCCGCGGTGCCCACCAAAGATGCCGTCAACGACTTCGTTCAGACCAACTTGGGCTACGACGAGGACCGTATGTGGCAGGTGCAGGCCATCCTGAAGACTCACGTCGAGGGGATCAGCAAGGTGGTCGTTCTGATCGGCGACAAAACCGGCAAGCAGAAGCCCCAGGCGCTCCAGTTCTTCGCCTTGCCCGACGGCAAGCATATCATCGCCGGCGACGAAATCCTCGACTTCGGCGAACATCCCTACGCGGAGAATCGCGAAGTGTTGCAGAAGCGCGCGGACGGTCCCTACCGCGGCTCACCTTCCAAGGAATTGGAGTTGGTGGAGTTTGCCGACTTTCAGTGCCCGCACTGCAAGGATGCCCAGGCCAACATGGACAAGCTGGCCGTGGACTTCCCCAAGGCGCGCATCGTCTTCCAGAACTTTCCCCTGGAGAAGATTCACGCCCAAGCGAAGATCGCGGCAACCTATGCCGTGTGCGTGAACAAGTTGGGCGGGAGCGACGCCTTCTTCAGCTTCGCTTCTGCCGTCTTCGATGGCCAGGAGGGCTTGGCGACCGCGGATGGGGCCACACTCACGCTGAACAGTTCCGTCACGAAAGCCGGACTGGACCCGGCGAAGGTCGAAGCCTGCGTGAAGACCCCCGAGGCCGCCGCATCGGTCGCGGCTTCCGTCAAGCTGGCCACGGATCTGGCTATCGACCAAACCCCTGTCCTGTTCATCAACGGCCGCCAGGTTCCGATCGGCGGCGCTCCCTACGAAACCCTCAAGCAGATCGTCCAGTTCCAAGCCAAGCTGGACGGCATCAAGCAGTAAGAACGCCGGACCGGACGCGACGGAAGACTGCAAGCCCCATATCTCGTTCGCAAGGGATCGCGGCGGGGATGGGGCTTTGCCTGCGATGCGCTAAGTCATGGGCGAGCGCGACTGGAGGACGCTCATAACTTGAAGTTGAATGTCCGGTCCGCGACTTTCGACTTTGTGTCTTTCGACGAAAGGTTATCGAAAAAGCGGGACGTGCCAGTGACCCCGATTCTCACCTTTCAGCAATTCAATTCACGTTGCGTAACGCTTTGCGCCTGGCAAGGGAACTCCTGGATGATTTACAACGATCGCGGCAAGGCTGAACTGGACCTAAAAATCCGCGATGCAAGCGACCGACTGAAACGATCGAATATCGGGCGCTCCAGGTCCGGATTTTCGGAGCTGAAACACACAGGCCTGATGGTAAATTGACCTATTGGCTCACCCGCCAGTCTTCGTTACCGCGCCGGCGTGATATCGGTAACCGGCAGATCCCAGTGCCCCAGCAGAATCTCGAAGCGCCGCTGTTCTTCTTTCTGATAGGTCGCCTGATCCGGCCATAACTCCTTGACGAAAGCTTCTTCATCGGGGTTGGTCGTGGTGGCCACGGTCGCGTTCTTGTAGCGGATGGTCACGCGATAGTCCCATCGGCCGTCTTCCGTGGTGTGGTAGGCGGGCGAGTCGATCTTCAACGAGAGAATGCGCCCGGTAGCTTGTATCTTCTTGAGCAGCGGGTAGTGATTCTTGAGAAAGAGTTGCAGAAACTCCTGCTGATGCCCCCACTGGCACTTGTAATAGTACTCGATGGCGTAGGGCTGGTCGGCCCCGCTCTGCGGCGGCGCGCCCTGGGCCGTGAGCGGGGCGGAAAACGAACCGGCAAAGACGGCGGCGAGAACGGCGAGAAGAATCCTGCGCATGAAACCTCAATTCGGCGAATGAAGGGATTGTACCGCAGGGGCCGTCTACGGCGCGGCGGCCGCCGCTTTCGCTCCCACGTGGAAGAATCGCTTCAACTCCGGCGAAAACTCCTGGACGAGATGAATCGTTCCGATCAATCCCATCTCCAGGTGGCCGAACTGCACCCCCTGCACCAGCGGGCTGTAGTGGGGCGGATACCACAGCGTGGAGATCATTTGGCCCCCATACTGGCCGGTCAACTGCGGCATATCCAGCGTTTTGCGTCCTTGACGGTTGTAGGTGAGAAGGGTCATCTCCAGCGCGTGGCCGCCGCGGCGAAAGAACCCGGAGCAGGCGCACGGGAAGTAACGCGGGTCGGTGCCCGCGACGGCGGCGATCCCTTCATGCACGGAGTTCGCAATCAGGAAGCCGCCGTATTCGCTGCCCACGCGCCGCCCAAATCCCAGCGGGGTGCGACCCCACTGCGGCGGAACGTTCATGGCCTGGGTAATCGCGGCTACCGCAAAAGAATCGAGATGGATCGCAGCGGATCCGCCGTCCTCGCTCCGCCAGCGCTGCCAGCGCTCCGGCCCATCGAGGGGCGCATATTTGCCGGCCGCGAAGGCATCGTGCACCGCATAGGATTGAGTGAAGGACTGCGCCGCCGCCAGGCAGGGAGCGAGCAGCGCGAGTGCGGCCAATCGAAGTTTCAGGGTCACACAGTCATTCTTACCCAGAACCCCGCCGCGATGAGGGCAAGTACGCAAAATTCGCAATATCCCGTACTAATTTTGCAGTCTGCGCCGGTTTCGCTCGCGCTCAGGATCGAATCGGGAGACGTTTCGCAATTTCGTTCAACTGGCGCATCGTTTTCGAGTGTGATTGAATCGAAGTACATGAGGCTGGACGCAGGCAATCCGCACGACCGGCCGGCAAGGAGCGAGCGATGGCAAATTCCCTACTTCCCCCCGAAGAGCGCAATCTGACCCCGGATCAGGTGGAGGCGCTCGACAACCGGCGCGAATTGGGCCACACCCTGCTGGTCATCGCCGGTCAATTCTCGGTGATCGCCACAGTACTGCTACTCTGGTTGGGGCAGGACCTTTCCTACTCGCCCGGCTGGGCGCACCCCATCGCTTATTACTTCGCGCTCGTGTTGGTTATTGTTGCCGCCAGCGGCATCGCGGGCCTGAGGCTTCGCCGCGGCACACCGCGCCTGGACTGATTCCGCCGTTCGTCGAGACCGAGTTGCGGAGCCATTCGGGCAACCGCATTCAATCTGTTGGTGCGAAAGGCGGGACTCGAACCCGCATGGATTGCTCCGCCAGATCCTAAGTCTGGTGCGTCTGCCAATTCCGCCACTTTCGCAGGAAGAACTTACGGGCTATCCCTTGCTCGATCGACTCCCGCCATCGCAAGTTTAGAGGCAAACGTGTGCCGGTTGCAACGCAGGATGCTGTCCTCGACTCCAAACCTCTTGATCGCCGCTTGAACGCATCCCTCCGCCCACGCAACTCTTCGCCCTTTGGTCCGCAAAAACCGGACGGAAAACTGGCCGTTACAAGAACCGATTCCGTTCCTTGATCGTGGGGATGGGGCAACTTTCGAGCCGCCCCCGGATGCGGTACCGCCAGCGGGCAACGAACCGGTAGGCCGGATCGCTGAGAAATCCTGGAATCCATCGCAACGCGGCGGCAACGGCCGGCCAGGGCCTCGGCAGTTCGCGCAGCAGGGCCAGCGTGGCCGCGAATCGAACCAGCACTTGTTCGCCGGCCTTGAGCGGGTCGCGAAAGACCAGAACCGTGCCCGGCGCGCCGTCGGCCTCAAGCAACGCTGCGTGGCGCTCCAACAGCGTCGCAACCGCTGGCGAATTGGATGCTGCAAAGCGGAGCCGGTCCCGCCGGTCGCGGCGCAGTAGCCAGCGCACCAAACCATTGCACAAGCCGCAATGGCCGTCATAGACCGCCAGCAGGCGGTCGCCGATCTCCAGCGATTCAGGCATCTAGGCATCGGATGACAGATTCGCGGTCGGGGATGCCGGAATGCCAGCACCACAACCGGGCGTGTGAATGGCGATCTGAGAGAATGGCAATACTCATTGAAGCTGAATCGAATCGCCGCTGTGTTTCCGCCTCTGCTGCTCTTCTCGGCGCTGGGATTTCTGACCATGGGCTATCATCCCGGCGCGGAAGACGACGGCATCTACCTGACCGCGATCAAAGCCGATCTGAATCCGGCGCTCTACCCCCGCAACGCGGCCTTTTTTCAGTTGCAGATGCGCCTCAGCGCCTTCGATCCAGCAATGGCGAGCCTGACGCGATCGACCGGGATTCCACTCGCCTGGGCTGAGTTGGCGGTTCAGGCAATCTCCATCTTCCTGACGCTCTGGGCCGGCTGGAGCATCGTCAGCCAACTCTTCGACGAAGCCGCGGCGCGCTGGGCGGGGGTGGCCATGCTGGCGGCGATGCTCACCCTGCCGGTAGCCGGCACCGCGCTCTGCATCATGGACCAGTATCTGCACGCGCGCAATCCAGCCACGGCCCTGATCCTCTTCGCCGTCGCGCGGATTCTGGCCGGGAAGCCCTGGCAAGCATTGCCACTGCTTTCGCTTGCCTGTCTGCTGCACCCACTCATGGGCGCCTTCGGCATCTCCTTTGGCTGCGTCCTCGCGCTCACCCTCTCTGAACCGATGTACGCGCGGCTCCGTTCCTTGCGCTCGCGCCGCGTCGCGCGGGGCGCGGCTCCGGTTCTGGCGATCGTTCCCTTCGGATGGCTCTTCAATCCTCCCTCGCCGGCGTGGATTGAAGCCTTGCACAGCCGCTATTGGTTCAACGTCTACCGATGGGCGTGGTACGAATGGCTCGGCGCCATCGCCCCTTTGGCGCTGTTCCGGCTGGTTGCCCGCATCGCCCGCAAGCGCGGCGAAACCAGGCTGGCGCGTTTCGCTACCGCAATCTTCCGCTATGGCATCTTCCAGCAGGCCGTGGCGATGGCCATTCTCGCTCCCGGAATGCCTCTCACCCTGGGTGCTCTCCAGCCCATGCGCTATCTTCATCCGATCTATATCTTCGTGGCGCTGGTCGGTGGCGCATACCTGGGCAGATATGCGCTCAAGGCGCGCCTGTGGCGATGGGCCATCTTTCTGCTCGCAGCCAACGGAGGAATGTGTCTGGCGCAACGCCATTTGTTTCCCGCCAGCGAGCACCTAGAGCTTCCCTTCACAGCCACCGTCAATCCTTGGCTGCAAGCCTTCGATTGGATCAAGCGCAACACCCCCCAAGACGCCTATTTTGCCCTCGACCCGCAGTACATGGCCGCTCCAGGCGAGGACTATCACAGCTTTCGCGCGCTGGCCGAGCGCAGCCAGTTGGCCGATGCCGTCAAAGATACCGCCGTGGTCGTCGTAATCCCCGAACTGGCGCCAGCCTGGAAGAAACAGATCGAGGCCCAGGCCGGCTGGACGCGATTCCAGCTTGCCGATTTCCAGCGGCTGAAAGCCGAGTTCGGCGTGGACTGGGTGCTGGTGGCTTATCCTCAGCCCGCGGGCTTGCTCTGCCAGTGGCACAACAACCTTCTCTCGGTCTGCCGGGTTCCGTAAAAGCAGGGAACCTCGATTCCCGTTCGCGCGTAGTCTTTCAGCATGACCGCTCTTCCCTTCTCACGTCCGCGCCTGCCCGCCCTCACCTCGATCCGGTTCTTTGCCGCGCTGTGGGTTGCCCTGTTTCATATGCAGGCGATGTATGCCTTCTCCTTCAGTTCGGCGGCACTGCGACAATTCGCATCCATAGGCTATAGCGGCGTGAGCTTCTTTTTCGTGCTCTCCGGATTCATTCTGGTCTACACCTACTCCGGCCGCGCCACCGGCCTGCGCGAGTTCTGGCAGGCCCGCTTCGCGCGCATCTATCCCGCCCTCGCCTTCTGCCTGCTGATCACCGGCCCCATGTTCTTTTACTGCTGCCTCCAGATGCGGTCGCCGCATCCGCAGGTTTTCGTCCCGGAGTGGACCTGGGTCGCGCCTCATCTATGGCTCTCGGCGGCGCTGAGCCTCACCCTGCTCGAAGGCTGGATTCCGCAAACCGCCCTGGCCTGGAATATGCCCAACTGGAGTCTCTCGGTCGAGGCATTCTTTTACTTCCTCTTCCCCTTCCTGCTGCCCAGGCTGACGCGCCTCTCGCGCCGGCAGTTGGCGGCCATCGTGCCGGCCGGATGGCTCTTCGCCCTCGCCTGCGCCTTCGCATATATGCGCCTTCATCCCGACAGCGGAGCGGCGGTCACCATCAAAACCGTCGGTCCCTGGATCAACGCATTCAAATTCCATCCCCTGATGCGCTTGCCGGAATTTCTCACTGGCATGGCCGCCGGCCTGCTCTTCCTTCGCAACGAACCCAACCGAAAATATGCCTGGCCGTTGGTTCTCGCCGGCCTTGCCGCCATCGCCGTCGTCGTGGCTTTCTCGCCCTGGATTCCATATTTGTACATTCACACCGCCTTGCTCGCCCCCGCATTCGCCGTCCTCGTCTACGGCGTAGCTCTGCGGCCAACTGGGCTGGGCGTGCTGGAGAACCGCTTCATGGAGGCGCTGGGCGAGGCCAGCTATCCCTTCTACCTGCTGCACTCCATGGTCATCAGCTTCTTCTTCTCTCCCTGGTCGGGGCATCCCAGATTCCAAACTCCGCTTGGCTTCGCCGCATGGCTGTTGATCGCGGTGACGGTCGCGGTGTTGGTGGACCGCTTCGTCGAGAGGCCCTTGCGCCGTCTGCTGCGCCCCAAACGAAAAGCGGTCCCCGCTGCGTTTGCGCCGGTTCCGGCATAAAAAATCAGGTGAATTCCGATCTTGTTCCGGGAAATGGCGGCGGGGGGATGCTGGGTAAGCTCCACAGGAACACAGTTTCTGTGTTTCTGTGGAGGGTGCCATTGAAAGTTATTGATTATAGGTAAGTTAGCATAGGCTCCACAGTTTCACAGTTTCTGTGATTCTGTGTTTCTGTGAAGGCGCTCCATGGAAAGCATTGATTATGGGGGAGTTATATAGGCCTTCACAGTTTCACAGCCAAAATCGCGAATATTTCGGTGTTTTCGGTCCAGTCGATTTTGGGCAAACGGTTGATGGGACGGTTGTTATCGAACTCGAGAAAAGCGCTTTTCGTGACATAGAATGCGATAGTTGCGGGACGTCCGCCTCGCGGCCTCTCTCGCTCCGATTCCTATTGTGCGCTGGTGAGAGGCTATCTTCGGCAAACCTACATCCACTATCCCAGGAGCGGGACCTGGGGGACACCGGCTATGCAGCCTTCTTGATCCGCATTGTGATCCGCAACCCGGCGGCGGCGGCCATATTAGCCAGAAGATCCAGGCCGAAGAGGTCGATCTTGCCATGTATGAGGTTGGAGATGCGCGGCTGGCTGACGCCGAGGAGACGAGCAGCCTGGGCCTGGGTGAGACCCTGGCCCTTGATATGGCGCGCGAGGGCCAGCATGAGGGCAGAGCGGAGCTTGAGATTTGCCGCTCCGACCGAGTCAGGTTCAATGGCGTCCCATACGCTTTCGTAGACCGTGGTTTTCTTCATCTCCCAATCTCCCGTACCAGTTCTTTGTAACGGCGCTTGGCTAGTTCGATGTCTCCGGCGGTTGTCTTCCGCGTTTTCTTCTGGAAGC
Organism: uncultured Occallatibacter sp.; assembly: GCA_964565955.1. Taxonomy (GTDB): domain Bacteria; phylum Acidobacteriota; class Terriglobia; order Terriglobales; family Acidobacteriaceae; genus Telmatobacter. The sequence goes on along the minus strand of CAZMHC010000006.1, from coordinate 57,371 downwards.
AGTGCAGAACGAAAATGGCGCGTGGGAGCGTCGCCACATAGATCACGCGAAACGCTCCGTCGTTCTCTCGAATCCTGATTTCCCTTACGCCCGGGCCTATATTGGCCATCGGCTTCCAGTCGTCGGGATCGTCGCCTTCCTGAACCTGAAAGAGTTGAAAGCCTGCTCTTCGCCGGGCCGCGGCCGGAAACCGAAACAGATCCTCCAAAGCGCCGCCTCGAAACTCAATGGGCCTTGCGGGTCTGTCCACAGTGCCAGTATACAGAATTTTGCATAATCCGGAGGGCGAATTCTCGGGACGGGGTTCGTGCTATCCCAGGTTCCAAAGGCTGGACCTGGGGACACACTGATTGTTTGATTGACTCCAATGGGACGCGGGCCACCCGCCTGCCTTAATTTGGAAACTGGGACGGACGGTTGAAGTTCGAGGTTGCCCGGCCTAAAGACGAGGCGATTTCCAAACGCCGAATTCGGATTCGCGCTATCCTGTTTACAGGAAACTGCTATGCAGACCACCATCGAATTGCCGGAGCCGATTTACCGCCAGGGGGAGGAATTGGCGCGACTGCGCGGCGTTACCGTGGCGGAACTGGCTATTCGCGCGTTGCAGCGGGAGCTGCTTGCCGCGGAAACCCTCCCCGTTGGGCGGAAACGGGTGAGTCTTCCTTTGGTTTCCTCCCAGGAGCCGGGCACTTTGGACTTGAGGGACTTCGATTTCGATGATCTGCTTGCCTGACGTCAACCTCTGGATCGGGCTTACCTCCAACAGGCATATCCATCATGAGCGCCAAGGCTTGGCTTGAAGGTATGGAGGACGCACGGATCGCCTTCTGCCGCATCACCGAGTTGGGCTTGCTGCGCTTGCTCACGAATCGGCATGTGATGGGCGAAGTTGTGCTTGCGCCGTCTCAGGCATGGCTGGTCTACGATGCGTGGCGCATGGACCCGCGCGTCGATTTTCTTGCCGAACCGCCCGGCTTCGGTGAGCGCTGGAGAGAACTCGGCGAGAGAATCGCCGGAGGGGCGAATGCGTGGGCAGACGCTTATCTAGCAGCCTTTGCCGCCGTCTCCAATGCGACTCTCGTTACCCTCGACCGCAGGCTGAATACGCTGGGCGCGGCCACGGTGCAGTACTTGCTGTAAGGTTTGATTTATCAAATGGGTGCGATCCCAGGTCTGAAAATCCGGACCTGGGGCACCCGGCGCTCAAAACGTGGGCTGCCCGCCACACTTGACAATATGTAACATTGGATTATATTGACATGTATGCGCACAGCGAAGACCATCTCGATTACTCTTTCCCCCGATCTGTTCGTGAAGGCACAGAAGACTGCCGAGCGCGAAGACCGGACGATCAGTGAACTCTTCCGGGAGGCGCTGCGCCGCTACATTGCGGCCGACCCGGAGTGGGATGCGCTGCTGCGCCGTACGCAGGCTACCGGCAAGGCGCTGGGCATCGCCACTGAGGCGGATGTGGAGCGCCTGTCGGATGAGTTCCGGCAGGAGCGGCTTCAGTCCGCGGCGCAATAATGCGCGTCGTCGCGGACACGAACATTTTCATCTCCGCACTGATGTTCGGGGGATTGCCAGGGAGATTTCTCGATCTTGCTCTGTGCCGGAGATTCACTCTGTTCACCTCACGTGCGCTTCTGGATGAGTTGGACGAGAAGTTGCGCGGCAAATTCGCTGTTTCGGAAAACGACGCGCTGGCGATTCGGAGAAAGATCGAAGGCAGCGCGAACGTAGTCGAGCCGGATTTTCAACTGATAGCCGTTCCCAATGACCCGGACGACAATCGGGTTCTTGAGTGCGCCGTCGCAAGCAAGGCCAAGTTTATTGTCAGCGGAGACCGTCATCTGCTGCAAATTGGCTGCTATAAGGGGATTGCGATTGTTACGGTCCGGCGGTTCCTGGAAACTGCCGGATTCCAACGAGCAGAGTTCTAGTTAGCGCATCTCTTTGTGGTATCCCAGGTCTCAAAAAGCGTGACCTCGGGCAACCTGATTGTTTGATTGACTCCAATGGGACGCGGGCCACCCGCCCGGTATGTTGAGGTTCATCGTCTCCCACATCTCAGAATTGAGATGTGGGCCACCCAATCATTCTAGGGTGGTCAGACCTGGCCGCCCGGCTGCGCACAATCCTCTGAGAATTGGGACACTGAACGCGATTCTCGCCGCTGTTGCCGCGCACAAGGGAGTGAGGAAAGAGGATGTTTTGAAGGACATCTGATCCGGTTTCGATTTGGATGCGTAGACTGCGGAAAGGCCGGAGGGGCGGGGTTGGTGATATCCAACTCCAAGAATCCGGAGCTGGGGCAGCCGGCTAAAATGGGAATTTGCCCGATGTGGGGCTGGCGCCGCGTAACTTCTGTCGCCGCTGAGTCAATACCCACTGAGGTAGTAGAAGAATGGACTTGATATGAGAGAGCAAATCCAATATGGTTTATGGGAAGCGATGCCAGGACAAACCCAACAGCGGCGGGAGCAGTTCACGCTCGGCAGGTTGCCGAAGCACCTTCAAGAAAGCTTTCTAAAACAGCGCCCGCGACTCCTGCGGCCCGATCCGCTAAGAGTGAACGAAATTCACCATGGTGACGCGGTGAAACTCCTGTCACGCATCCAGACCGAGAGCATCGCCCTCAGCGTTTGGTCGCCGCCTTACTTTGTGGGGAAATCGTACGAGTGCGGCATCAGCTTCGAAGGCTGGCAGACCCTACTGCGGGAAGTAATCGCCGGCCACTTCGCTGTGATCAAGCCCGGCGGCTTCCTTGTGGTCAACATCGCAGACATACTCTGCTTCAAAGACGAATCGATGCCCAAGGTCCAGGCGGAGAACCTGACCCGCCGCCGCTCTGCGATTACCAGGGAACAGGTCGAGCGGGCGATGCACGAGCGCCCGTCGATGAACCGCTACCAAATCGCCAAATACCTCGGATGCAGCGAACAAACGGTGGATCGCCGCCTGAATGGAAACAACATACGCGGCGGCAAATATGACACACAAACGAGGGTGAAGTCTGTCGGAGGGATGCTTGAGGAATGGGCACTGGCTGCCGGATTCTTTCCCTACGATAGGCGCATCTGGGCAAAAGATCCGGCATGGGAGAACAGCAGATGGGCCTCCCTTTCATACCGGGCCGTCGATGAATTCGAATACCTCTATTTCTATTGGAAGCCGGGCGTGACCACCGTCAACAGGGGGCGCCTGACTCCAAAGGAATGGAAGGAGTGGGGTTCCCGGGGAGTGTGGAGCTTTCCATCGGTTCGCGTCAACGATGACCATGAAGCCAAGTTCCCGCTGGAACTCCCCAGTCGGACGATCCGGCTCCTCACGGAGCCGGGCGAAACTGTGCTGGACTGCTTTATGGGGAGCGGCACAACTGCGGTGGCGTCTATCAAAACCGGTAGGCAATTCCTCGGGATTGAGTTGGAGCAAAAGTCGGTCGAGCTCGCGAGACGCAATGTAGCGCGAGTTCTAGGCGAGAGACGCGCCAAACTGGAGCTCGATGCTCATTGACCCGGCAAGCCTCGCGCACAACCTTGAGCAACTTGAGTCAATCGAAAAGGCCTCGCTGAGAATGGTGGCGCAGGCGGTGTCCGACTTTAGGGAATCAGCCATTGCGATCTTCCAGTCTGAGAGCGACCTTGTTCAGGATATTGGCGAAGACTTGACGCGCGAGGCCCTCGACCGCATGGGCGTGTCCAGGGTTGATGAGAGGCTCTTTGGGAAGATAGATTACAAGCGAGCGCGATACTATTTCCACCCCGATTTTGCTGTGCGCCAAGCTTTGTTCGTGGACTCAAAGGCCGAGAAGATTGAAGGGGCAGGGACGGCCACCATCCAAACCGCACAGACATCCATGCGCATTCGCCATATCCGCGCGGGCGTCATTCAGGACGAAGCCGGTACGCTGCCTACGGTCGTACAAACTCCGAGAGGCGACTTCCTCTCAACGACGATTTTTGTGAAGTATAACTACACCGAGCTCGACCAAGGCAGCCGACTGGAACGCATCACCCTTGTGGCCCTTCCCAGCGGCATGCTCCAGGTCCGATACAACCCATCCCCAGAAGTTGGGTTCTGGCTGGCGGGGAGGAACGCACCGCAACGCGGGGAGCCCTTCCGAGTTAGAATCTCATTTGATCGCCTCAAAGCGGCCCGTCGATGGCGAGTCCAGACCATCCCACTTCCGCCTGATCCTTTCGTATGGGACGACGACACGACTGTGTCCTAGAATGGCCGATTGGCTGGCAACAGCCAATCCCCACGCCCGTTCAAAGAGTCGCATCCGAACCAAACAAGAACGCGGACCGCAAGGTCCGCGTTCTTGTTTGGGTGGGATTGTTGTTGATCGTCTCGGCACCCTTCGACTGTGCTCAGGGCAGGCTATTGAAGTCGCGCCCTTTCAAAGCGGCGAAAAGCAACCGCAGGTCCTTCGACTCGCTACGCTCGCTCAGGATGACAAGCGAGAGTGGGGAACACAGGTCTTACGCCTTGGCGAGTACGCCGCCGGTTAGCCGCTCTGATAGCAACTCGTGGCCGTGGGCCAGGAACTCCGGCAACGGGAGCTTGCCGGAGTCCACTTCGGCGAGGAGGGCGCGCTGGGCGGCGTACTCTTTGTTGACGATGCCGGCTTTGGACTGGAGCATACGCCAGGCTTTGCGGCGTTCCACGCAGAACATGACTAGCTGGCGGCTGAGGGCGTAGTAGGTTGTTTTGCCGGCGTCTTCGACGGTGATGTAGGTGCCGAAGTCGGGGATGAAGGAGCGGTGGCCGGGGGTGAGATAGCGGCGGTAGACGACATCCTGCTGGGTGATGCGGACCAGCATGTTATCTAACGGGATGAGCTTGGACGCGGCCTCTGGCTTGAGCTTCTTGAGATGGTTGCGGAAGCGGGCTTCGGTGGTGCACCAGTGGGCGACGGTGTAACGCTGGGTCTCGCCGGTAGTCTTCGATTTGGTCTCGTACCAATCCAAGTCGATGGAGGGGTTGCCCTTGAGGTCGAGGGCCTCCTGATAGGTTTCGCCGAGGCGGGGATTGAAGACGAACTCGGGGACGCCGCGGGAGTCGCGGACGCGCTGGGCCTGGAAGAGGGCCATGTCGTCGGCGACGCCGTGCTCGGGCTGGCAGGTGGTGAAGGCCTGCAGGAACATGGTGCCGCGATACTCGAGGCCGTCGAGGATGGCGCGGTAGAGCTTGGGCGCGTTGGCCATGGAGACCTGGGCCACGAAGGGCGAACCGTGCCCGGCGAGGAAGGTTTCGGCCACCGTCTTCTTCTCGGTGTTCTTGCCCTGGGTGGCGGCGCCGAAGACGTTCATGTCGTTGCCGCCGAGCATGGGGGTGGAGTCGGAGTTCTGGCCGCCGGTGTTGGAATAAACCTGGGTGTCGAGCATCAGGACTTTGACGTTGGGGCGGTTCTGGAGCATGACTTTGGAGGTGTTCTGGTAGCCGATGTCGCCGATGCCGCCATCTCCGCCGACTACCCAGACTTTGGGCATCTCGACAATCTCCTGGTCGGTCATCAGGGCGTCGGTGAAGTGCGTGAGGCGGTAGTACTGCTCCTCGTCGATGACATCGGGATCGCTGGTGAGCAGGATGTCGGCGAGGCGCTCGGGGATGACGGAGCGGCGGGCGTGATCGACGATGAAGCTCTCGCCCATGAGCCAGCCGACGGTGACGCCGTCCTGGAAGAGCGAGTTCATCCAGGGGTAGGGGTGGGGATTGTTGGGCGCGGTGGAACCGTAGACGGTGTTGCAGCCGGTGTGGGCGGCCATGGCCATGACGCTCATGCCGTTGGCGAGGCGGCCGTCGACGGGTTGCAGGTTCTTGTGGTTGAAGGCCTCGGTGAGGAGGACGGCGGCAATGGCTTCGACCAGTTCGGCGTCGCTGATGGGGCCGTGCTTGGCTTCGTGAGCGGCGATGCGGGCGCGGGTGTCGGCCTCGTCCTCGCCGCCGAGTCCGAGAATGAGATGGGCGATGGCCTGGCGGAGGAGATCGTATTCGTCGAGATTGCGGGCCTTGAGGACGGCCAGCTTGGCCACGCCGGTCTTTTCCACTTCGCCGGCCTTGGCCAGGAAGCGGTCGCTCTTGGCGTGGAAGACGGGGCGCATATAAGCCTCGGTGACGGCGGCGATGGAGCGCAGGACGCTTTTTTCGCCGCAGCCGGCGCAGGCGCCGTCGCCGGAGACGAGCGCGTCGTAGGTGGAGCGGACCATGAGCATATTGCGCAACGTGGCGGTCTTGGAGTCGGCGGGCTTCTCGGCGTTGTATAGGCCGAGATACTTCTGCGAAGTATCGGGCAATAGATCGAGGAAGTGGGTGCCGGTCATGTGCTCGGCGTTGACCTCTTCGGTTTCGGCAACCATCTTGAGGGCGTTGTGGTCGCCGCAGGCGGTGACGCAGGCCGCGCAACCCTTGCAGAGATCGCTGACAAAGATGGAGAAGACGCCGCCGGAGCCGGGAGATTTGCGCTCGGGCGAGGAGAATATGGCGTTTACTTTTTGGTAAGCCATGGGAACCTTGTCGAGAATGGCGAGAACTCCGTTCTTCGACTCTTTGGACAGGCCTGCGGTGGAATCCATAACCTCGCGCAGAATCGTTTGCAGCGGAGTGCCGGTCTTGATTTCGGCGACCATGCGCTGACGAGCTTGCTTTTCGATCTCCGGGAGGGCGGAGAGGAGCTTGACGCGGTCGGCGGGCTTGGCGACGTAGTGGGTGACGGCGGTGGCGAGCATGGCGCTCAAGTCCTGCGAGGTGTTGGGCAGGGCGGTATCGGGGCAGACGGAGATGCACTCCATGCACTGGGTGCAATTTTCGGGGATGTAGAGCGGGGTCTCGCGGCGGGCGACGTACTTGGAGGCCGTGTCGCCGGTGGCGGCGGCAATGACGCCCATTGCGGAGAGCGGCGTGGCGGGCTGATTGTAGCCGAAGTGAGCGCGGAACTCGGCGTCGAAATGAGCGACGCTGGCGACGGGAGTGCGTGCGGCCTGGCCCGTGGGCAGCGGCGTGGAGCGGCAACCGGAGCCGCAGGAAGAAGCGCCGGCGGGAACGGCTTCCATGATGGGCAGCAGAGCCTGGCCACGCAGGGTGGAGTGGTCGGCGGCGGCAAGCTCGCCGATCGCTATTTCCTTGACCTGATCGAAGCCTTGCATCATGACTTCCATGTTGGATTGGACGACGGCATCGCCGAGCTTGCCGAACTTCTTGACGTACTGCTTGTGGACCACGTCGCGATATTGCCGCTGGGTGATGCCGAACTCGCGCAGCAGGGTGCTGACGGCGAAGAATGCGCCGAGGAAGGCGTTGCCCTGCATACGCAGTTGCAAGTCGCCGCGGTCGGTGGCTTTTTTGGCGATGGCGAAGCCGGGGAGGGTGAAGACGCGGATATTTTTCTCGATGATCTGCTTGCGCGCCCAGACCGGAAGCTGCTGCCAGGCCTGCTCGCCTTCTTGATCGGACTCCCAGACGAGGCTGCCGCCCTCGGCCATGCCGTCGAGGGGATTGCAGTGGGTGAATGCCTTGGGATCGCAGCAAAGAACGACGGTTACGTGGCGCAGATCGCAGTTGACGCGGATGCGGTTCTTGGCGGCGACCATGAAGTAACTGGTGGGCGCGCCTTTCTTCTCCGAGCCGTACTTGGGATTGGCGCTGACGTGAATGACTTCCTTGGGGTTGCCGAGATGGTCGCGCTCGCCGTCGCGCTCGAAGATCAGGTCGTTGAGATCGCCGAGGATGGCGCCGAGGTTCTTGCCGGTGGTGATGGCGCCCCAGCCGCCGATGGAGTGGAAGCGGACGGCGACGGCGCCTTCGGGCAAGAGCGAAGGGGTCTCGTCGGCGACCACCGAGTACGGATGGTCGATGCCGAGAACGATAAAGGATTCGCCGTCCGCGGCGCGCTTGCCGTCCTTGCGGGCGCGGTTGGCGGTGGCGAACTCATACGCGCCGACGATGTGCTCGGGGCGGAAGTCGCGGGAACCGAGGCCATAAGTGCCGCCGAAGATTCTGGGAACCTCGGCGAGCGTGATGGCGGGCAGGGCGGCGGTGGATTGCAGGGCCTTCGAGAAGGAGGTGCGAATGTCGCGTCCGAGGGGATTGTCGCCGGCCAGAGCCTCGTCGGTGCGCTCCAGGATGAGGACGTTCTTCTTGCCCTTGAGGGCATTGACGAGAGCGGCTTCGGGGAAGGGGCGGATGACGTTGACGTGGATGGAGCCTACTGAAGCGCCACGGGTCTGGCGCAGATAATCGACGGCGGCCTCGATGTTTTCCGCCGCCGAGCCGAGGGAGACGAAGACGGTCTCGGCATCTTCCGTCTTGTATTGGCTGATGAGGCCGTAGCGGCGCCCGGTGAGCGCGGCAAAATCCTCATAGGCTTGTTCGAGGAACTGCAGGATCGGTTCGGCGAAGTTGTTGCGCCGGGCCACCACGCCGTTCATGTAGTGTTCCTGATTCTGCACCGGGCCGAGCAGGATGGGGTTGGCCAGGTCGATCATCTTGGGAACGCGGCGGCGGGTAGGTCCGAAGAGGACGCGCTGGGCCTCGGTGGGGCAGTCGATGACGTCGTCGGGCGCGCCGAGATACTCGCGGATCAGGCCGGATTCGTGCTTGTAGAAAGTGCGCTCCAAGTGGCTGGTTAGGAAGCCGTCCATGATGTTCATGCCGGGGGTGAGGCTCAGCTCGGTGACGCGGCGCAGGATGAGCGCCTGATCGGCGGCCTGCTGCGCGTCCTTTCCGAAGAGCATGATCCAGCCGGTATCGAGCGCGCCGTAGATGTCGTCGTGGCCGCAATGGACGTTGAGGGCGTGCTTGGTGAGGGCGCGCGCGCCGACTTCGAGGACCATCGTCGAGGCTTTGCCGGGGGCGTGGTAGTACTGCTCGACGCCGTAGACCACGCCCTGGCCGGAGGTGAAGTTTACCACCCGCTTGCCACACACGGAATGGGCAATGGCTCCGCCCTGGGCGGCGTGTTCGCCCTCGGTTTCAATGGCTATCGTATTGTGGCCGAAAACATTGAGATGCCCCTCGGCGTAGGCCTGCTGGAACAGTTCGCCGCCCTCGGTGGAAGGCGTGATCGGGTAAAAGACGCCGGCGTCGGCGATGCGCGTCTCGGTGTGGTATGAGACCAACTGATTTCCATTGGCGGTAACCCGAATGCCGGGATAGCGAGCGGCAACTGTCATAAAAAAGCCCTCCATGCGATCTGTTTGTCTTTCGATGCTCAGCGGCGGGATGCGGACTCCGCCGCGAATCTTCGCGCTCAAGTAGCGTTCGGCTTCAACCGCTGGCGAATCCGCCGTCCAATCGGTTTCCCCGCAAGCGCGGAGCGAATCGACCGCTGAGGTTAGTGTAAAGGCCGGGATGGAGCCGGGGAACCCAAGGGGGGGGTGCTCCCGAAAGACTAGCCTGGATAAAGTATGCGCCCTTATACGGAGATGCCGTCCCAGGAGGTGAGATAGGCGCGGCCGGACCGTATGTGGATCGAATCGAGCCGGACGGAACGGTCCGCAACAATCTCGATGTCGAGAAGCCGTCCGCCCGCGATCTATCTTCGATTCGCCAATTCGACGACGCTGGGTTCGGTCAATAGAGTGCGGAGCGCGGGGTGCGCTTGGGTGGGCATGTCGAGCGCCGCGAGGAACGCTTGCCACTGCGCCGGAGACAGCGCAAACTCTTTCTGCTCGGCAAGTTCGATCTCCGCGACAGCACAGGCACTCTTCACCACGAACTCCGTCACAGTTTGTCCCTTGCTGCGCGCTCCGCTGCGCAGCAATGCTTCTTCGACATCGGAGATTCGAGCGTTGATGCGACGTGATTTCAAGGAACGTGGCACGGTTGCCATAAGATGCCTCCGTACTCACAGTGTATGACAAGTTGAATGAATTGACACGCCTGATTTGTAATCAATGCAGAAATTTTCACGAAGAGTACAACAAGTACGTAATTTATCGTTACAAATTCGTACAAGTATGTTAGATTACAGAAGTGAGGCGAAAAATGGCGAGACCCAAAGAAAGTGATCTTGTTTCGAGCCGGTTGGAAATGCGCTTCGATGAGAGGTTAAGGTACCTGAGTGAAATCGCCGCCCGCGCAATGGGCATGACGTTCAGGGATTATCTCCAATGGGCAGTGGAGCGGTCATTCAGTGACGTGGAACTTCGCAAGTTGCCACAACGGTTTCGCCCGTCCATGGAGATGGTGAACGGAAAAATGGTCCTCATTGATTATTCGGAAGAGGACGCGAAAGATCGTGAGCAGCAAAATAACTACACACTGGAACACTGGAAAGAGGGCCTCTGGCAAGACTCGCCATTCAGGCGTCTGATTGCACTCAAATGCACTATAACTGCGCTTCAATCGTCGGACCACGAGCAGAATTATGATCATCTATTGACGCCGGAGCAGGAAATCATCTGGAATTTTCTCTGGTCAAGCGATGCGTACGTGATTAAGACGGCGGGAAGCAAGCGTCTTAACGAAAAGTACATTGAAGAGAACTGGCGGCGGGTCAAGGATGAAGCATTGGGTGGGAAGGCAACCAAATGACAGCTGGATTTCATAACTCGAAAAATTCTGCCAGAGATGAGCTTGCCTCGATTCGCGCAAAGGATACCGAATCGAGGTACGAAAATCTCAACCAAGCGCAGATCGCCAAACCTCGCGCTCCAGCATCACCCGATGAGGTAGGCAGGTGAACACCCCGCTGGAAATCTCTCTGGTAGAAAAGCTTTCGGCGGATCATCAAGTCCGCGATTTCAAATGCGGCAGAAATTCGTTGGACCTTTTCCTTCGCAGTTATGCTCTCGTCAACCAGCGCGCCGATTCTTCGCAAACCTATGTCGTGCATCAGGACGGTGTCGTCGTGGGGTACTACTCGCTGGTCTTCAGTTCGGTCAAACTGGAGGACGCTCCCGTGGCGATTCAGGCCGCGATGCCCGGAAACTATCCCGTTCCCGTGATGCTCTTTGCCCGCTTCGCTGTAGACAAGAAAGTGCAGGGTTGCGGAATCGGCAAAGCGCTGCTGAAAGACGCCTTTCTCCGAACAGTGCAGGCATCGGAGATTGGCGGACTGGCGGCGGTGCTTGTCGATGCTATCGACGATAGGATGGTGGAGTTTTACAAAAATCTTGGCTTCAAGGAATGTCCGATCGGCGAGAGAAAGCTGATGATGGCAATCGACGACGTGCGCGCCTCACTCAGTTAGCGCGGCTTCCGGTTGCGGCACAGTTCGGTAAAGTGATTGTATGAGCCGGTTTTCCATGCGAACTTTTTGGGGGAGAGTTCCCGCGCCCTGGAGAATCTTCTGGATCGCGCTGCTGGTTCGTCTGACATACATCGCGCTGGCCCATACCTATCGCATTCAGCCCGCCGAGGACCACTTCGCCTTCGGCTTCGAGATGGGCCGGATTGCGCGGGCGCTGGCATCGGGGCGCGGCTACGCCGACCCGTTTCATGGCCATACCGGGCCAACCGCCTGGGTTACCCCGCTTTTTCCGATGATTCTGGGCGGAGTTTTCAAGGTCTTCGGAATCTACTCGCGGCTTTCGGCCTGGGCCATTCTTTGCTTCGACAGTGTGCTGAATGCGCTGACTATTCCACTGATTTGGGAGACGGGCGATCGATGCTTCGGACCCCGCGTGGCCCGCTGGTCGGCTTGGATATGGGCGCTGTACCCGGCGGCGATGCAGTATGCCGTCAAATGGGTCTGGGAGATGACGCTGACGGCATTCCTCTTCCAGCTTGCTCTCGTGATCGCATTGCGGATCGGTTCCGTTGGCGGTCAGGTTGGGGACGGTCCGACCTGGAAGCGCTGGCTGGGCTTTGGACTGGTCTGGGGGCTGATGGCGCTTTCCAATCCCGGAGTGTTGCTCTTCCTCCCCGTTTGCGGAGTTTGGATGCTATCGCGGAGCGGGCGAAACTGGCCGGCGCATCTGCCCAAGGCAATCTGTTCAGGCCTGGTTTTCACCGCGGCAATAGCGCCTTGGATATGGAGAAACGAACGGGTCTTTGGAACGTTTGTGCCTTTCAGGAGCAACTTCGGGGTGGAACTCTATCTGGGCAACGGCCCAGGCGCAAACGGTTTTGTGATGGAGTACGACCACCCCGCAAAGGATGCGGGTCAACTTGCGGTCTACCGTGAAAAAGGAGAACTGGGCTATGCGGCATGGAGAGGCGTTGAGGCCAAGGAGTCGATTCGCGCCGATCTTCCCCGTTTTGCCCGGTTGTGCCTCACACGCTTCCATTTCTACTGGTTTGGCGTACCCAACCCCAGCGGCCACCCGGCCAACGACCTCGGCAGGGAGCTGAATTACGGATTTGCAAGTTGCGCGGGGCTGCTGGGGCTAGGACTGGCGCTGCGCCGGCGGATTCCAGGGGCGAGGCTGTTCGCGGCGGCCTTTCTCCTGCTTCCGGCGGTTTATTACATCGTCGCGGCGCACGCCCGCTTTCGGCACCCGTTGGAACCGCTGATTGCCGTGCTTGGCGTTTACCTTTTCCAGCAAGCGGAGTTTCGCTGCGGATTTACGCCGCCGTGTCCGCGACGGCAGTTGGTCGCCCGTACAGGCTCGGAAGAAGGTTGCCGATCGTCTTCGTGATTGGCCGGGAAGGGGCCACGGACGGGCTGTACGGGAGCAATATGGCGTTACCGCGGTAACGAGCGTTTGGCGGCGACGGGCGGGAAGCCGGGGGCGGACTTGCCAGCCGAGGCGCTTCCTTGTACTATCTTTAATGTCTATCAAACGGCTGATGCGGGCCACCCGAAACGGGCAGTGCAAGTTCGCCGTCGAGCAAGCAAGATTCGTCGGACGGTTCATTTCAATTAGAATCCAGCGGCGGATGCTCCCATAGGAGATAGCATTATCCGAGGAAGGCACCGGCCGCGCCGTAACGACCCCGACAACCGGAAAGAACTCCCGACGAGTTCCCGTGCGCGGAAGTCGACAAGCCCCCTGGGAAGCAGCGCGGATGACTAGTCGAGCTTTTCTTACACGAGGAATGCCTGAGATTCTCGACCGGTATTAGACCGCCCGCTGGAATGTTTCCCCGTCCGGAAATGGACAGACGGCAGGCACGGGAAGTTCAGCCCCCGGCAGGAAACGGCTGAATCGCAATGCACGGCAACCAACAGCAATGCACCAGGAAGTGCGCGCATGACAACAGAATCGACGCAGCCCCAGTTTGAACTGGAGCCGGCAGCGGCCAATGGCCAGGTGCCGTCGCAAGGGCATCGGCGCCGCCGGCGCCGCCGCAAGAACAAGGCCAAGCAACCGGGCCTGATGCCGGAACAGCAAGGGCAACCGCCGATGCCGTCAGCCGAGGCGCCGCCGCCCTCCCCGCAACCGGTGGCGCAGGCGCAGCATAAAGCGGCTCCGCGCCAGGGTGCAAACCAAGGCGGGCGCCAGGGGCAGGCGCGAAAGAAGAAGAAGGCGGGAGCAAAGAGCGCAGCTCCGGCGATGCAGTCGGGCAACAGCATCTCTTCTCCTCCGCAGGGCAAGCGCAAGGGCGGCAAGCAGAAGGGGCCGAGGGAGTTTGTGGGTCCGATGGACCACAGCTACCGCATCGTCAACGGGAACGTGGCCGACGGTCCACCCTCGACCGTTCAGATTTCCAGCAACGGTTACGGCGGCCATTACCATGACTCCTTCCAGCCTCATCCCACGGTTCCTGTCCGCGAGGGCGCTCCCACGCGCATCTTCTGTTTCATCGAGGATTTGTTCTTCCTGGCCAAGATTCAGGAGACGGCGCGCAAGTTGGGAGTGAAGGTGGAGTTCGTAAAGGGCGACAAGGAAACCCTGGCGCGGTTGACGGATGGAAGCGAGGCAGAGCGGCCAACGCTTTTGGTCTTCGACCTGAACAACCTCAACGCCAAGCCCATGACGCTGATCCCCAAGTTCAAGGCCAAACTGAAGAAGGCCACGTCGATCATCGGCTTTCTGAATCACTTGCAGGGCGACTTGAAGATGAAGGCCATCGAGGCGGGTTGCGACACGGTGATGCCGCGATCGGCTTTCTCGCAGAGCCTGCCCAACCTGTTGCGCCGCTACGGCATGGAAGAGGAAGAAGAATACGCGCAGCAGCCGGTTTAGGCGGAGAGATGAAATAAATCGACGCGGGCGCTTCCAGACTGGGACGCCCGCAGTTTTTTCGGGGTAGGAAGCTGGGGGAAGCTATCCTGGCGGCCATGCAAGTGCGCGGCCGCCGAGCAGGTGAACGTGGAGATGGTCCACGGTCTGGCCGCCGTCTTCGCCGGTGTTAATCGCCACGCGGTAGCCTTTGGCGAGGCCCTTTGCGCGGGCGATCTCACTTGCCGCCCAAAGCAGGTGGCCGAGCAACGCGCGATCGTCCCGGCCGGTTTCGGCAAGTGAGCCGATGTGCGCGCGCGGCGCCACCAGCACGTGGACCGGCGCCTGCGGGTGAATGTCGGCGAAGGCGTAGCATAGCTCGTCCTCGTAGATGGCGGTGGAGGGTACGCTCCGGTCCACAATCTTGCAAAATAGGCAACTCATAACGGGTACAGTGTACAGGAACGAGACAGTTCTTATCCTTTACGCCCGGAATTCCTTGAGCGAGAACCATCCAACGCTGGGATAGCCTTGTCGGTTTTTCACTTGGAGGAAAGTGACGGAGATCGGAGCCGCGCTGCCGTTTCCGCTGCTACAATGTTGCGCATGGAAACCATCCAATACAACTTGCCGCCTAACCGCATTCCCCTTGCCTGGTACAACATTGCCGCCGACCTGCCCGAGCCGATGGCCCCGCCCCTGCATCCTGGGACGCTGAAGCCGCTGGGACCGGAGGACCTGGCCCCGCTTTTTCCCATGAGTTTGATCCTCCAGGAGGTGAGCGCGGAGCGGGAGATCGAGATTCCCGATCCGGTGCGGCAGGTTTATGCGCAGTGGAGGCCGTCGCCGCTGTTTCGCGCGCGGCGGCTGGAAAAGTCGCTGGATACGACGGCAAGAATCTACTACAAGTACGAAGGGGTGAGTCCGGCGGGATCGCACAAGCCGAATACCGCCGTGGCGCAAGCCTACTACAACAAGATAGACGGAACCAAGCGGCTTTCCACCGAGACGGGCGCGGGGCAATGGGGATCGTCGCTGGCCATGGCCTGCGCCTTCTTCGGCCTGGAGTGCAAGGTCTACATGGTGCGGGTGAGCTATAACCAGAAGCCCTATCGGCGGGCGCTGATGGAAGCCTTCGGGGCCTCGGTGACGGCCAGCCCGAGCACGGAAACCGAGTCGGGACGGGCGATTCTGGCCGAGCATCCCAATACCAACGGTTCGCTGGGCATCGCCATCTCGGAGGCCGTGGAAGTGGCGGCCAAAGACCCGCATACCAAGTACGCGCTGGGCAGCGTTCTGAACCACGTGCTGCTGCACCAGACGGTGATCGGGATCGAGGCGATCGAGCAGATGGCGCTTGCGGACGACGATCCCGACATCATCATCGGCTGCGCGGGCGGGGGATCGAACTTTGCCGGGCTGGCGATGCCCTACCTGGGGCGCAAGATCAAGGGGCGGAGCCATGCGCGGGTGATCGCCGTGGAGCCTTCGGCCTGCCCCACGCTGACCAAAGGGCCGTTCAAATACGACTTCGGCGATACCGCGCATCTGACCCCGTTGGTGAAGATGCACACCCTGGGCAGCACCTTCATTCCGCCGGGGATTCATGCGGGCGGCCTGCGCTACCACGGCATGGCGCCGCTGGTTTCGCACGTGAAGGAATTGGGATTGATCGAGGCCACGAGCGTGCAGCAATTGGATGCCTTCGCTGCCGGAATTCAATTTGCGCGCGCCGAGGGAATCGTGCCCGCGCCGGAGTCGAATCACGCCATCGCGGTGGCGATCCGAGAAGCCCTGGAGGCCAAGGCGGAGGGGCGGGCGCGGACGATTCTGTTCGTTCTCAGCGGGCATGGGAACTTCGATATGCAGTCGTATATCGACTACCAGGCGGGAAAACTGGAGAACTACGAGTATCCCGCGGAAGAGATTGCCATGGCGCTGGCGGGGCTGCCGGCGGTGGGATAAGACAGAGCTGCATCGGTGGGAGGGAACGCCGAATTCGGTCGCTGTGCAGGGCGGCAAATCCGGCTCAGTGCAAAGCCCGAAGAACTGGCCCTAGCACTACAGTTGTATATCTGGATTTCGGCTGAGATTGGCAAAGGCCCGGGCCTAAAGGCCCAACATTTTGGTATCAATTTCAGAGGCCTGAAGGCCTCTGCTCCCTCCGATCTCGCAATCTACAACTGTAGTCCTAGCCCCGCTCCTCCATAGGAATGTAGGGGGCGGGGTACTCGGGGCCGATGTACTCGGCGCGGGGGCGTATGAGTCGGTTGTCGTCCAGCTGCTCGATGACGTGGGCGGTCCAGCCGGAGATGCGGCTGATGGCGAAGATGGGCGTGTAGAGGTCGATGTCGATACCGAGAGTTGCATAAGTCGAGGCGGAATAGAAGTCCACGTTGGCATTCAGTTTCTTGTCGGCGTTGATATACAACTCGATGGCGCGGGACATCTCGTACCATTTTGGCTGGCCGGAGTCCTTGCCAAGCTGTTCGCTCATCTTGCGCAGGTGAGTGGCGCGGGGGTCCTCGGTCTTGTAGACGCGATGGCCGAAGCCGGAGATCTTCTGCTTGGCGGCCAGCATCCCCTTCACGTACTCGACCGGATCGGCGCCCAGCTTGTCGATGGTAAGCAGCAGGCGCATCACGCCTTCATTGGCCCCGCCGTGGAGAGGCCCCTTGAGCGCGCCGATGGCGCCTGCAATGGCGGAGTGCACGTCGGAGAGAGTGGCGGCGATGACGCGAGCGGCAAAGGTGGAGGCGTTCAGTTCGTGCTCGGCGTGGAGCACCAGCGCCATGTCCATGGTGCGGACGGCGGTCTCCGAGGGCATCTCGCCGCGCAGCATCCACAGGAAGTTGGCGGCGTGAGTGATGGTGCGGTCGGGCGGGACCACATCGAGTCCCTTGCGCAGACGGTCGTAGATGGCCACCAGCATGGCGATCTGGGAGGTCAGATTGTAGCTTTTGCGGACGTTGGCGTCGTGGGAGTTGTCCTTCTCGTCGGCGTCGTAGAAGCTGAGAGCGCTGACGGCGGTGCGGAGCACTTCCATGGGCGTGGCGGTGGTGGGAAAGGCGCGCAGCAGATCGACGATGCGGGCATCCAGGGATCGGGATAGGGAAAGACGGGCGTGAAAATCGCGCAGGGCAAGTTCGTTGGGCAAAATCCCGTTCCACAGCAGATACGTGGTCTCCTCGAAGGTCGAATGCACGGCCAGTTCGTGGATGTCGATACCCCGATACGAGAGCACGCCCGCGTCTCCGTCGATCCAACAAATCCCGGAGTTTGCCGCAACAATGCCTTCCAGACCTTTTCCACCGACAGCGGTCGTCATAGCTTTCGGATATCCCCCTCGCAAAGAATTTTCGGTGTATGCGGCGAAACTCCCGGCCTGGATTGCGGACCCGGCGCCAATTATGCGGTAAAGATGTTTATATCGCAGCGATTCGCCAGTTGTCACGGAGTGCGGGACGGGGGGCGGAAAAAATGCCTCGCGGCCGGCCCGGTCGCAGGCATCCGGTCGCATTGACCGGTGCGATCTCAGTTTTTTCCGCACGAACCGGGTTCTTTCGATATTCTTGATATTGCTTGCGGATACGGCAGGAGCAGGGCGCGAGATTCCTTATTCCGGGTGGCGACGCGGAGAGATGAAATATCCCGGTGCAAGGGATATTTCCTATCGGCGCCCACACTGAGTTGGGATGGCGCAACCGCCTTACCGGTATTCACAGGCAACGGAAGAGCGGTTCGTCCCGCGGGCCGCCTAAGGAGATGAAAGGCAAAAAATGAGTAATTATGAAGGGTATGAGACCCCCCGAAACTACTCCGGCGCGTTGCTGGCGGCGATCGCCGTGGCCCTGCTGGCGGCCATCGGCGGCCTGGTATGGAGCGCGACCATCAACAGCAGGCTGAGCGGCGCCGAAGCCGCGCTGACGGACGCCAAAGATCAGAACAAGAAACTTGCCGCGGAATTGCGCGAGACCGACGCCCGGCTCAAGGTTGCCACCGATGAGCTGAGCACTTCGCTCGGTCTGACGCAGAAGCAACTGGAGGAGCGCTCTCAGGAGATCGTCCGCCGCGAGGAGCGCAACGAGGCCGATGCCGAACGGCTGGCGAGCGCGCAGAAGCAGACCGCCAAGCAGGTAAGCGACGTCTCCACCGAAGTCTCAGGGGTGAAGACCGACGTGGGCGGAGTGAAGACGGATCTGGGCAAGACGCAGAGCGATCTGGCCACCACCATCAGCCAGTTGCAGTCGATGAAGGGGGATTTGAGCGACCATAGCAGCTTGATCGCCCGCAACCACGACGAACTGGAGTTGCTGAAGCACAAGGGCGACCGCAACTTCTACGAGTTCACCCTGACCAAGGGGCAGCGGAAGCCGGTGGGCACGGTCAGCCTGGAACTGAAGAAGGCCGATGCCAAGAAGAACCGCTTTACCCTGGCCATCTACTCCGACGACAAGGAGTACGAGAAGAAAGACCGCAACGTCAACGAGCCGTTGCAATTTTACAGCGGCAAGGATCCGGTGCTGTTCGAGGTGGTGGTGAACTCGGTGAGCGGAAAGAACACGATTACCGGGTATCTCTCGACTCCCAAGAGCGCGCCCGCACCGGCTACCGTTCAATAACCGCAGCGCGGGGGGCGATCGTGAGGCTGGGCTGATATTGGAATGCGAAAGTAAAGCTCAGGTCCTTGCGCGCCTCCCACTGCCGCCTGGACAGCCGGAAAGCCGAGACCACCATTCCTTCCTGGGTTTGTCCGGGGTCGAGCGTGGTTTGCGGCGAGAGGGCCGCGATGTGCAGCGCGGCCAGATCGGGATAGGCGATGAAGAGGCGGTCGTAGTCCGCGGCGCTGGCCGCGAAGCTGGTGTGGATGCCATCCTCCAGCGTGGCGTTGGTGAGTATCTGGTGTAAAAACAGCGGATGATCGCCGCGGTTATGCAGCTTCACGCGGGCGAAGACCAGCACCTGCTCGAAGCTCTGCTTGGCCATGGCCTCTCCGTTGGCGTCGAAGCCGGAGGTTTCAGTGTGCATCGGGTGCGCCCACACCTGAAGAATCTCGCCGCTGGCGGCCGGGGGCTTTTCGCTGGCGATCACCAGGACCGCGACGGCGGCAGCGATCAGCAGGGCGGCAATGATGCCGGCCAGGGCGAAATGACTGGAGCCTTTGGTGAGTTCTTCGCCGCGGGCGGCATCGTCGAGGGTTTCGGGAGAATCCTGTTTCAGTAGACTCATCGCGCCCTTATCTTATCTCGCCCAACCGAAAACCGCCATAAAATCCAGGTTTCTTCGGGAAGAAGTCCATGGTTTCGCAACCGAAGCGATGCAATGGGAGCGAAACCGGAGTTACTATACCCTGTTAAACTCTGTGCCGAGTCGCCGCTTCCCGGCGGTCGCGTCGACTTGAGAGTTGCGCTTTCGGGGTACACATCCACTCCAGTTTCGCCACAGTCGCTCGATGGCAAGGGCGGCGGCGGTCTCTTGACCACTTTTGAGGGTGTGCGAGTGGGTGTGTTTCAATTGAATGGATGGCGATTCCCCGGAGATCGACGCTGCGCGGGCGGTGGATTGCGGCTGCGCGGAAGGCGCGCGAGTACGCTATGGTGGCGCGGGCGCTGGCCGATACAAGCCACCCGGCGTTGGCGCAGATTGTGCCGGCGCGTTTCTGCAACCTCTCCTGCGCTTACTGCAACGAGTACGACAAGGTCTCCGAACCGGTGCCGCTCGACGAGATGAACCGGCGCATCGACCGCTTGGGACGGCTGGGGACGGCCATGATCGGAATCAGTGGCGGGGAGCCGCTGACGCATCCGCAATTGGACGACGTTATCGGGCGCATCCGCCGCACCGGGGCGATCGCCGGAATGATCACCAACGGTTACCTGCTCAACGTGGAGCGGATCGAGCGGCTGAACCGCGCCGGCCTGGACCACTTGCAGATTTCCATCGATAACCTGGAGCCGGACGAGGTATCGAAGAAGAGCTTGAAGGTGCTGGACAAGAAGCTGGAGATGCTGGCCCAGTACGCGGAATTCCATGTGAACATCAACTCGGTGGTGGGCGGGGGCTTCAAGAATCCCAGCGACGCGCTGACGATCGGCAAGCGGGCGCTGGCGCTGGGCTTTGAGTCGACGATCGGGATCATTCACGACGGCAGCGGCCAACTGAAGCCGCTCAAAGACGAGGACGCGCGGGTCTACTTCGAGATGACCAATAGGAAGAAGACCAATTATGCGCAATTCGACAAGTTTCAGGAGGCGATTGCGCAGGGTCGTCCGAACGACTGGCGCTGCCGGGCGGGGTCGCGCTACCTCTACATTTGCGAGGACGGGCTGGTTCACTACTGTTCGCAGCAGCGCGGGTATCCGGGGGTGCCGCTGGCCGAGTACACCGTGGGGGACGTGAAGCGGGAGTTTTTGACGGCCAAGAGCTGCGCGCCCAACTGCACCATCGGCTGCGTGCACAGAATCAGCCACATCGACCACTGGCGCGCGCCGCAGACAAGGACGGTCTCGCCCGGCGGGCAGGGGGCGGCGGCGCCGGCGCTGGTGCGGATTCAGACCGGCGGATAATCGCCGCGGTTGAAAAACCCAATTGCAAATCCGCCTTCGCGGAACCATTGTTGGGCGTCATTGAGAACGGCTTGCGTTCCAACCAGTATCGCCAGCCGCAAAAGACTTCCGCGCCCTCACAGAGCTGCACGGATCGCGCCACGGCTCCATCGCGGTCGATGCCGTCACGGTTACGGACCCGAGCGCATCCGTGTACAGCGTATCTCTGAGCGCCACCAGTTCGAACCCAGGGGTTGGCGCAACGCCTATTGGCGCGCCACCCGCCATCTGAGGACCACTCTACGACATCCTTTGCCTGCCAAGCCCGAAAAGGAATTGTGCCCGCATTTGCGGTAACGTAGAGTGAACGGCCAAACCGCCGGAAAAAGGGATCGTGTGCGGATGCCAACGAGGGACATCATGTCTCGCGGCCGAAAGCGGGACGGAATTTACGATTTGAGACGGCCCTTTGCGTTGAGACACCGTTCGCGCGGAAGGTTCTTGCCTGGCGGGGCCGATCGCGAGGTACGCATTCGATTGGGTTAGCGGGCCGCCTTCCCCGGCCGAGCAACCTTCTTGCATTTACGTCGGATTGGGAAAGTCCGTGTCCGCGAAGGACCGGGCAAGGTCGCCGCTCCCCGATGTTCGCGTCGATTTTGGGCCTGGGTTTTTCGGATACATTGTTTCTCAATCCCCAACAGGCGCAACACGCCCCAGCGGAGGTCGCATGGACAAGGTTTTCAGCAAACGTTTGCGGTCCCAGTGTGCGGCACGGTTCACGGTGTCGCTTGCAGTGACGGTATTATGCACGCTTTCGATAGGAACAGTCGCTCCCGCACAGGCACAGGAAAGCGCGCCCAAAGAGGCGCCAAGAGCGATGCCGTTGCCGAGGATGCCGATCGCGGCCCGGCCCAAGCCGAACGCGGAGGAGATGGAGAGATGGCACCGGGCGATTCTGAAGGTTCCGACGCCGAAGAAGGGGTGCTTCACGGCCGACTATCCCGACACCGCGTGGCGGGAGATAACCTGCAAGACGCCGCCGCACAAGCTGTATCTTCCCAGGCGTCCGGGCAGGGCGCGAACCCAGCAAGTGGGAGGGCAGTCGGGCGCGGATTTTGTGGCGACGTGGAATGGCAACACGATGGTGTCGGAGGGGTCGTTCGACAGCATCGCGGGCGTGAGCAGCGAGTGCCAGGTGGAATGTCCGAACCAGATCTGCCCCGCGACGCCATCGTGCAGCGGTCAGCCGACAAACTCGTTCGCCCTGCAAGTGAACACGCAGCCCTTCAGCAATACGGCGACGTGCGGCAGTTCTCCGAACCCGGCATCGTGCCAGGGGTGGGAGCAGTTTGTCTATACCCAGACATCGAACTGCTCGGGATGTACCGGAGATGCGTTCATCCAGTACTGGCTGCTGGACTTTGGCCCGCCAGGCACGTCCTGCCCGTCTCCGGCGGCTTCAGCCTCGGCGTGCAACGGGGGTTCGCTGTCAGGCCAGTGGTGTTCGTTTCAGTTCTCGTCCACCAGCCCGGTACAATGCGTGATCAACGCGGACAACAGCGCGGGGCCGCCCACGGAGCCGATCGCGTCGTTGAACGAGCTGGAAGTTACGGCATTTGCGCCAGGCGGAGCGATGCCTTCCGATTCCATTACCGTGTGGGAGGGCGGGATACCTTATCAGGCGACGGGGGCCAACATATTTCCCGATCTGGCCTCGCTGTGGAAGGATAGCGAGTTCAATGTGGTTGGCAACGGCGGCGGCAGCGAGGCGGTCTTCAACAGTGGAGCGACCGTTCACGTGCGCAACGCGGAAAGCAGCGGGACGACCAACGGACCGGGGTGCCTGGACACCAGTTTCACGGGCGAGTCGAACAATCTGACTTTGGTCAATACGCCTCCGGCCGCGGTGGTGGGGTCGATGCCGGCGCTTCTGTTTTCGGAGAGCAACCCGGCGTCTGCCGGCGCGATGGCGACGTGCGCGGACGCAACCAGCGTGGGCCTGGCCGTTCCGCCACCTCCATCGGAGGTTACGGCTGTCATCACGGTGGCCACGGGAAACGACGATGCCCGCTCGGATACCGAGTTGCAGGCAAGCATCAATGGGGAACCGGCCTTCTGCCTGAAGCCGTCCAACAACGCGAGTTCCGACGGAGTTTGCGACAACGGCGGGAGCGCAAGGGACCAGAACGGAAACCAATCTTGGAACAACTGGACCAGCAGCAGGCAAACGTTCCCACTGGTGACGCCACAGCCGCTTGCGGCGATTGCATCCCTGACGATTCGGCTCTTCGAGCACAACAGCGGATTTGAAGGCGACGACAACTGGGACATTCAGGGCGTGACCGTGACGCTGATCGACTCGACGGGAGCGGCCACTACCGTGATCGACCTGTCGAATCCGCGCAATGGCAACAACTGCATCGCACGGCTGAAAGGTTCGCCGAATTCGACCGCGGCGGCCTTCGGCCTGAATGGAAGCGGCAGCCATGTCTATGTGGGCGGCAAGGCGGCTGGAGAGACGACGACGTGCTCGAACAACGGCGACCAGTAACCGGAACTATCCGCCGCACGATGCCAATTGCGCTCCGAACGGCGAAGACAGTTGGCTCCGCGGCGAGAGGTCCGTTACACTGATTGCGCATGATGCGCGTCGCGATCGTATGCAAGCCGCAAAAGGAGGAGCTGTTCCGGCTGCTGCCGGAGTTGATCGCTTGGCTGCGTTCGCACGGCTACGATCCGCTGCTGGACCTGGCGGGCGGGCAATATACATCGGACGCTCCGGCGGTGGAGTGCGCGCAGTTGCGGGCCATGGAGCCGGGGCTGGTGATCGTCCTGGGCGGCGATGGAACGCTGTTGTCGGTGGCGCGCAACTTTGCCGCCACCGGCACGCCTATCCTCAGCGTGAATTTGGGCTTTCTCGGCTTTCTGACCGAGGTGCGCCTGGCCGACCTCTACTCTACGTTGAAAGGCTGGCGCGGCGGCTGCCACGCGCTCGATGCGCGAACCATGCTTCATGCCGAATTGTGGCGGGAGGGCGCCCTCGACTCCAGTTACGAGGCGCTGAACGACGCGGTGGTCTCGAAGGGCGACATTGCCCGCATGGGCGAGTTTGCCGTCGAGTTGGACGGGAAGCTGGTGGCCCGTTTCCGAGCCGACGGAGTGATCGTCTCCACGCCGACCGGCTCGACGGCCTATACGCTGGCGGCCA
Source organism: uncultured Occallatibacter sp. (assembly GCA_964565955.1). Classification (GTDB taxonomy): domain Bacteria; phylum Acidobacteriota; class Terriglobia; order Terriglobales; family Acidobacteriaceae; genus Telmatobacter. The sequence continues at coordinate 33,561 of CAZMHC010000006.1, read as the reverse complement.
ACGGTCCCATTCTCACCCCGGACGTGGATGCGCTGGTGGTGACGCCGATCTGCCCGCATCTGCTCACGCTGCGGCCCATCGTGACGCGCGGCGACGCCCTGCTCACGGTCCGCGTCGAGGGCACCCCCAACCGGGCTCTGCTCACTCTGGACGGCCAGCAGCCGGTGCAACTGCGGGTGGGCGACGAGGTTCGCTGCCGGCGTTCCAGTTATACCGTCAATCTGGTCAGGTTGTGCGAAAGCGGCTTCTTCGAGGCGCTGCGCAGCAAGTTGAGTTGGGGCGAACGTTGAAGGGTCCATTGGGAATGCGTAGAGGATGGAAAGCGGTCGGCGCAGTTTTTGTGCGTACCGGGCAGATTCGCGGAAATGCGCTCTTGAATCGCCTCTTCCGTTTCCGCCCCCTTTGAGCGGCAAGTTCCTATAGCCCGGCCAATGGCGCGGGACCGGGCGTTCATGGTAATCTCACATCAGACACTTGAGAGTGGACACGAGAAAACAAGAGGAGTAACACACGCCGTGCTGGCGACCGCCAAGAAAACCACACTGATCGAAACCTTCCGCACCCATGAATCGGACACCGGCTCGCCCGAGGTCCAGATTGCGATTCTGAGCGCGCGCATCTCCGAGCTGACCGAACACTTCAAGACGCACAAGAAGGATCACGCCTCGCGGCGCGGCCTCTTGCAACTGGTCAGCAAGCGCCGCCGTCTGCTCGATTACCTGAAGGCTCACGATGCCGACCGCTATCGCGATGTGATCGGCAAACTCGGAATCCGCAAGTAATCGGAAAGACAGCCTTGAATCCAACATTGCCCCGGAAGCGCCCAGAGCGGACGATGGTCAAAGCCCCCGTTCCACCGAGAACCTGGGGTTGCCGTGTCCCCGGTGAGCCGCGAGGGATGACGCGCAGCTATCGGCTGTGCGTTTTTCCGCGGCGGGAAATGGCGCCCAGATCGGCCCACAGGCCGGGAGAATCCGCTCCCCCGCGCACGTCCCACTCTTTTGCGCGCGTCCTGCTCCCGGTCAGGCTCTTCGCCATCCTTCCCGCGCCTTCCGGCGCTTTCCACTTACAAGTTTCCCAAGCGAACACCATGAAACGAGGACTCCATGTCTAAGCAAGAAGTATCCGTCGAGCTGGCCGGCGGCAAGCGGCTGGTCTTTGAGACCGGGCGCATGGCCAAGCAGGCCTCCGGCGCAGCGCTGGTCACCACCGGCGAAACCGTGGTTCTGGCCACTGCCGTAGCCTCTCCCGATGCGCGGGAAGGCATTGACTTTTTCCCGCTTACCGTGGATTACCGCGAGTACACCTACGCCGGCGGGCGCATTCCCGGGGGCTTCATCAAGCGCGAAGGCCGGCCCAGCGAAAAGGAAGTGCTGACCTGCCGCCAGATCGACCGCCCGATCCGTCCGCTCTTCCCCGATGGCTTCCGCAACGAGACCCAGGTGATTGCGCTGGTCTTCTCCGCCGACAAGGAGAACGACCCCGACGTGATCGGCATCAACGCCGCCGCGGCCGCGCTGGCTCTCTCCGACATTCCTTTCAGCGCGACGGTCGGCGCGGTTCGCGTGGGCCGCGTGGGCGGCGAGTTCGTCATCAACCCCACCTACTCCGAGCGCGCCGCCACCACGGTCAACATTATGGTGGTCGGCCACAAGGACGGGATCGTGATGATCGAGTCGGGCGCCCAGGAAGAGACCGAAGAGGTCATTCTCGCGGCCATAGAGTTTGCCCATGCGGAGATCAAGAAGATCGTTGTCGCGATCGACGAACTGGTTGCCGTGGCCGGAAAGCCCAAGCGGGCCTTCACTCCGCCGGAGTTCGACGAAGCCTACTACGCGGAGCTGAAGGCCAAGATCGGCGACCGGCTCAAGGACGCCCTGGACACCAAGACCCACGGCAAGACCGAGAGCTACGCGCTCATCAAGCAGATCAAGGATGAGTTGGCCGCCGAGCTGCCGGCCGACGATCCCGCCGCCAAGAAGAAGCTGACCCAGTATTACGAGACGTTGCGCGAACGCCTCTTCCGCGAGCAGGTGACCAAGGAGCGCATCCGGCCCGACCGCCGCGCCTTCGACGAGATTCGGCCGATCACCATCGAGACCGGGGTTCTGCCCCGCACCCACGGCTCGGCGCTGTTTACCCGCGGCGAGACCCAGGCGCTGGTTACGGCCACGTTGGGCACGGCGGACGAAGGCCAGCGTTTGGAGAGCTATGAGGGCGAGAAGAAGAAGCCTTTCATGCTTCACTACAACTTTCCGCCCTTCTGCGTGGGCGAAACGGGTCGCATGGGCGGCACCGGACGCCGCGAGATCGGCCACGGAGCGCTGGCCGAGCGCGCCATCACAGCGGTCCTGCCCAGCCCCGAGGAATCGCCCTATACCGTCCGCATCGTGAGCGACATTCTCGAGTCCAACGGCTCTTCGTCGATGGCCACGGTCTGCGGCGCCAGCCTGGCTTTGTTCGACTCCGGCATCGCCCTCAAGGGAGCGGTGGCCGGAGTGGCCATGGGGTTGGTCAAGGAGGGCGACGACTACGCCATACTCACCGACATTGCCGGCGCCGAGGACCACTACGGCGATATGGACTTCAAAGTAGCCGGCACACGCAAGGGCATTACCGCGCTGCAAATGGACATCAAGATCGGCGGCCTGACCCGCGAGATTCTTGAAAAGGCCATGGAACAGGCGCGCCAGGGACGGCTTTTCCTGCTCGACAAGATGGATGCCGCGCTCGACGGGCCGCGCACCGAGCGTTCGGCTTACGCGCCGCGCATCGAGACGGTGATGATTCCCACCGACAAGATCCGCGATCTGATCGGCAAGGGCGGAGCGACCATCCGCGGCATCGTCGAGCAGACCGGCGCCAAGATCGACGTGGACGATACGGGCCGTGTCAGCGTCGCTTCCTGCGACGCCGAAGGGTTGAAGAAAGCGCTGGAAATCATCGGCAACCTTACCGCGGTGCCCGAGGTTGGCAAGGTTTATTTGGGCAAGGTGGTTCGTTTGGCCGAGTTCGGCGCCTTTGTCGAGCTATTCCCCGGCACCGATGGCCTGCTGCACATCTCCGAGATCGCCGAGCATCGCGTCAAGGAAGTGAAGGACGAGCTGAACGAGGGCGATCAAATCATGGTCAAGGTTCTGGCCATCGAGGGCAATCGCATCAAGTTGAGCCGCAAGGCCCTCATTCGGGAGCAAAAGGCCAAGCTGGGCCTGGCCGCTCCGGCAGCCGGCGAAGGGGAGTCGCCTGAGGCCGAAGCCTCGGCCAAACCCCGCCGCGAGTTCGACGAGCGCCAGCCCAGGTCCAACCAGAGCACCATCCTCATCGAAGGCGGAGACGATTTCGACGGGGAGGGCGGCGAGGAGATCGACGAAGAGAGCGAGCCGAACTTCAACCGCGTCGAGGGCACACTGGTCGCCGTGGGACAACCTGGACAATCGTCGGGCGCGGGTCGTCCTCCGGCCAACAACAACAAAAATCGCCGCAGGCGTCGCCGCCCCGGCGGCCCTGGGGGAGGACGCGGTCCCGGTGGCGGTCAGTAGATTGCGGATTGGGAGAAGCCGTATATGAGAAAGGCCCGGATGCCGAGTCCGGGCCTTTTCATCAAAATGGGATATGCAAGGAATAACGGTGGAAGCCCCATTCGATTCTTCATTGCATCGCTTGCCTCACGATGAAGTTTCCCGCAAGTGGGAGAGGCGCGAAAAGGGCATTGCAGAGGGCGGATTCCTTTCACAGTCCCGCGCTCCATGCTTGTCGTCGTACATTCGCAGATCGGCGGCAATGCAGAGGGTCTCCAGATCGGATGCGTCCTCTGGAAAGACCGCGATGCCGATGCTGGCGCTGGCCTGAACCTCGCGCCCATCCAGTCGCAACGGCTCCTTGAGCAACTCCATCAAAGAATTGCCCACAAACAAGGCATCCGGGCGGCTGGTGGGTTCCTCGACAACGATGGAAAACTCGTCTCCTCCGGTTCGGGCCACGGTATCGGAGCGGCGGACGCGTCCGGCAAAGACAGCCCCAACCCTCTGGAGCAGCAAATCCCCGACATGATGTCCGAGCGTATCGTTCACATCCTTGAACCGATCCAGGTCGATGACCAGAAGAGCCACATGGGAACCGGTACGGCGGGCGCGGTCCAGGGCGCTGGCCAGCCGATCGAGAAAAAGACGGCGATTGGGCAACCCGGTCAGTTCATCGTGCAGAGCCAAATGCTTCGTGTGCTTGACTTGATCCTCGAGCAGCAGGAGGATCATTCCCACGGCAACGATGAATTTGGGCAGGTTCCAGACCTCGCGCTCGACATGAACGGCGGGAAAAAACGCTGTCGTCAGAGGTCCAACCAGGAACACCAGCGCCCAGGCCAGGAAACCCGCGATAGTGATGAACGCCCCAGCGGTGGCGCGGCTGTATACATAGAAAAAATTGACGGTGCATCCGAGGAAGACAGTGAATAGAACGGCATTCTCCGCCAAGTCGCTCCCATTGCCGGGGCGATTCTGAAAGAGGAGAAGGAAGATCGAGAGACCGAGATAAAGGACGGCCGTCGTCCAACGAAGTTTCTCGTTGACCCTGCGCAGCGCGAAGAGGGCGATCGTCAGTGGGCCGAGGCCCAAAAAGACGGCGGCAAAATCCAAAGTCCAAAGGGGCGCCTTTTGGGATTCGATGAGAATCACGTAAAAAGCGTTCGCGGCCAGCAGGAATGTCATCATCCAGCGGCTGGAGGCTTCTCGGTGAAAAGGAACCACCGCCGTCTGAAAGAGCACTCCGGAAGAGGTGAGGGAAGCCACACATAGCATCGACGCGATTATCCCGCAAAATCCCGGAAAAGGAATGAAGACAGAGGTCGCAAAGTGGATCGCAACCATGACCCAGCCGATAAGCCAGAATAGAGAGACGGGCGCGGGATTGCTCCGTGCCGTGGATGCAAAGGCGCATATGAGCAGCCCGATAGCCACAAGGTCCGGGAGTTCGCTCCAATCCACCGCGCTCACCTCGACATCCGCACAGCCATCGATGCGCTATGCCAATCCATTCTATACGAATTCCGGTTCGGCCGACGCTCTCTCCGTCGCGCCCCAAGCCGCAATTTTCGCATGGCCGGCGATAAAGCTCAACAGGCTTTTGCTTCGCATTCCTTGGTCGGGAAGACGTTGCCCATGCGCCTTATCTGCGCGCCCACCCCGCGCAGCTTCTCCTCGATGCGCTCGTAGCCGCGATCCATATGATAGACGCGGTCCACGATCGACTCGCCGTCTGCCACCAGCGCGGCCAGCACCAGCGATACCGAGGCGCGCAGGTCCGAGCACATCACCGCCGCCGCCGAGAGCCTGGTCTTGCCGCGAACCGTCGCCGTCATCCCCTCCACCTTGATATTCGCCCCCATCCGCACCAGCTCCGGCACGTGCATGAAGCGGTTCTCGAAGATGTTCTCGGTCACCAGCGAGACCCCCTCCACCTGCGTGGCCAAGGCCATGAACTGCGCCTGCATATCGGTCGGGTAGCCGGGGTACTCGACGGTCGAGATATTGGCTGCCCGCAGCCGCCCCTCGGAACGCACCCGCACCGTCTCCGGGCCGAGAATATCCACCCGCGCTCCCATCTCGATCAGTGTCGTCATCAACGCGCCCATCAGCGCCGGAGCGCAGTTGGCCACAATCAGGTCGCCGCCGGTGATGGCCCCGGCCACCAAAAACGTTCCCGCCTCGATGCGGTCCGGGTTGATGCGGTGGCGCGCGCCGTGCAGCTTCTCGACGCCCCGCACACGAATCGTCGCGGTGCCCGCGCCCTCAATCCGCGCGCCCATGGCAGTCAGCAGCGCGGCGGTATCGGTCACCTCCGGCTCGCGGGCGCAGTTCTCCATCACCGTTTCGCCGTCGGCCAGAGTGGCGGCCATCAGCAAGTCCTCGGTTCCGGTTACGGTGATCTTGTCGAAGTGGATATGCGCGCCCTTCAGCCGCTCCGCGCGAGCCTCAACGTATCCGTGCTCCTGCACGATCCGTGCGCCCATCTTCTCCAGGCCGAGAATGTGCAGGTCGATGGGCCGCGCCCCGATCGCGCACCCCCCGGGCATCGCCACCCGCGCCATTCCCGTGCGCGCCACCAACGGACCGAGCACCAATGCGCTGGCCCGCATGGTCTTGACAATCTCGTACTTGGCCTCGGCATCGGAGAGGTTGCGGCAACAGATCGTCGTGCGATGCTGCGCCCGCCCATAGCCCAACTCGACCTCCGCCCCCATCGACGCCAGCAGCCGCCGTTCGGTTTCAATGTCGCGCACCTGGGGAATGTTTTCGAGGATCACTTCATCCTCGGTCAGAATCGCGGCGGCCATGCAGGGCAGCGCCGAGTTCTTGGCTCCCGAAACGCGAACCGTGCCGATCAGAGGATTGCCGCCCCGAATGACGAATTTATCCATGAAGATTGCGAAACCCCTAGCCTAAAAGTGTAAATCAACGCTTAGTGCCCAAGTGAAGGCTCGATTCAAGAATCGTTCCCGTCGGCAACCTGCCATAAACAACCCTCCGAGCGATTCGTTTCAATATGGATGGCGATAGCGGCGTTTGTCGGGACCGATCGGCCATGCTCACCAGAAAGCGCGCTAAATGAGTGCAATGGGCTGTTGGCGTAAACCCAGAATTCCGCAGAGGTTGATCGGCGGAGCCTGGGGCGACTTTTCATTACTGATCTTTCTTTCGACAAGAGCATTGCCGATTTACGCCAATCTAATTTGGAGTCTCTATACAAACCAAAGCGGGGATCGAAGCTATCTATGAGATGTCAATCGGGATATGGAACGCCCGTGGCATGGCCATTCCATCGACGGCCCACGCTCAATTTGGCCTGCTACTATTTCACGACAGTTATTCTTCAAAATGGATCAAGCGGCACCTGCGCATTAAGCGCTTTCTGGTCACCAGCGAGAACGCCGTGAGAAGCCAAATCTGATGTGCAATCGCCACCTATGTGCTGATCGCCATCGTCAAGAAGGAACTGAAACTCGATGCCTCGTGCTACACTTGTCAAAAGATTCTGCCGGAATCGATCTTCGAGAATAACCGAGATTTCATGCGCCCTTCAGCCATATCTCCACAGAATTGACCGACCGGATATCGCTGACCAACTGAATCTATTCGACATCAAACCCGACACGAGTGGATGCGCTCTTTCGATTACCGACGATCCTGCTTACCAAGAACAAAAACCCAGGAGTCATGCTGAATACCCCCAGGATGACCAGAAGAATCGGAAGAAGCCACAGAGATGTGAACGAGTTGATAGACGCCTTTTCAGGATTCTGCGGATCGTAGAGCACGGAGACCGATCTCTCCGCATACCACGAACACGGAGGGTTCTTCATCGTGTCCCCCACAAAATCGATCTTACGGCCATCCGTGGTCTGGAAGCGGATACGCCGCTCATAAGTGTTATAGCGATGTGGGTCAGGATCCCAGCCGACCACCTCCCCCGACGTCTCTACAGCATTCTGAAGGAATTGGCGCGTATGCAGGAATGTGAAGCAGCTTCCAAGCAACATGCCAAAGCCGACTGCGAAGAAAAGGCCTAAAATCAGCGCGGCCATCAAGGATTTCATTTGAAACCTCCCAAAAATTGCATAGCTTTGAGTGTCGGCAACGGTTCGCGACTCTCACCACGACCGAGGAATCTCCACAGTCAGAGCCTTCTGATTCGATCCAATCCCGGCGACGTTAGTGAGCTGGATGCACCGCCCATTCGAATGTAGCCATGAGTTCTATCAATTGCCGGCAATCTTCCCAACCAGGAAAATAATTAAAGAGACTGTAGCGGACATCCCCAAGATGAACAGAAGAAACGGAAGAAGCCACAGCGATGTTAACGAGTTGATAGACGCCTTTTCGGGCTGCTGAGGATCGTAGAGCAGAGAGACCGATTCGCCCACCGAATACGCAGCCGGATTACACCCCGAGTCCGACACAAAATTGATCTCATGGCCGTCCACGGTCTGAAAGCGGATACGCGGACAGTAACACCCAGCCGGACGGTCCCCCATCCCCACCCCGGGCTTACAGATATTCTCGACGACCACGCCCGACACTCCTTCAGCATTCTGAAGGAATTGGCGCGTATGCAGGAATGTGAAGCAGCTCCCAACCAACATGCCAAAGCCGACTACAAATAAAAGGCCTATAATCAGTGCGACTGTCAAGGGTTCCATTTGAAACCTCCCCAAAATTGTACATTTTGGAGCGTCGGCAACGGTTCGCGACTCTCACCAGGACCGAGGAATCTCCACGTAAGAGCCTTCTGATTCGATCCAACCCCGGCGACGTTAGCGAGCTGAATGCACCGCCCATTCGAATGTAGCCACGAGTTCTATCAATTGCCGGCAATCTTCCCAACCAGGAAAATAATTAAAGGGGCCGTAGCGGACATCCCCAAGATTCCCAGACCGATCGGAATAAACCACAGCGATGTAAACGAGTTGATAGACGCCTTGTCGGGCTGCTGAGGATCGTAGAGCAGAGAGACCGATTCGCCCACCGAATACGCAGCCGGATTACACCCCGAGTCCGACACAAAATTGATCTCATGGCCGTCCACGGTCTGAAAGCGGATACGCGGACAGTAACACCCACTCTCATGCATCGTCCCCTTAATATAGACATTCTCGACGACCACGCCCGACGCCGCTGCTGTAGAAGTCTGAAGGAATTGGAGCCTACGCTGGATTATGAAGTAGCTCCCGATCAACATCGCCAAGCCAACTACAAAGAAAATTCCATAGCCGACTACATTAAGATTGTCGAAAAACAATTGCAAGGCTGTCGAATCAGTCATACGGAAAACTCCTGAAGATTGCTTAGCTTGGAGCGTCGGCAACGGTCCACAACTCTCACCATGATAGCGGAAATCTCCGCAACCACCAGCCAATGAGCTTTCTCATTTACTCACTGGTGTCCGGTTAGCCGGAATCTCCTTCTTGGGCGCTGATCCCAGAAAATTGATCACTCATGGGACAGATCGCAAGACCAAAGCATTGGGAAGACAGCCGAAGGATAGCACATATTTATACGTGCTGAACAGTAGGCTCCGTGGCTAATTACTTCTGGAAAAACGCCGATGTCGCCGGAGTCGATTCTGAATTTACGCCAAATCGCCGATGCACTCATCGAGGAGCAGGTCGGTCCTGATATGTCGCCTGGCGGTCGGTCAACTTTCACGTAAGATATACTGGCAGCGTTGGTTTACGGGCGGCTGCCGTTGTCGGCTGGAAGGAAGAGAAGGGCGATGCGAACGAGCGGGTTGCAGTGGAGTATTTGCGCGGGAATAGTGGTGGCTATCGGTTTATTTGAGACGTTTGCGGCATCGCCGGCGGCGATAGCGCAGACCGCGCCTTCCGTCGCGCCCCGGCCTCTGCCTTCGATCGTCGAGAAGGACGGGCGCTACGCCCTGATGGTCGATGGCCAGCCGTTCTTGATGCTTGGCGTGCAGGCCAACAACTCCAGCGCGTGGCCCGCCTATCTCGACAAGGTGTGGCCGGCCGCCGAGACCCTCCACGCCAACACCGTAGAACTGCCCATCTACTGGGAGCAGCTTGAAGCCACGCAAGGGAAATTCGATTTCAGCGTGGTGGACCTGATCCTCAAACAGGCCCGCGAGCACCGTCTGCGCCTGGTTCTGCTGTGGTTCGGCACCTGGAAGAACGGCAGTTCCCACTACACGCCGGAGTGGATCAAGCTCGATCAGGTCAAGTATCCCTTCGCGCTCGACAAGAACGGGCAGACATTGGATTCGCCCTCGACCTTCTCCCCGGCGCGCCTGGAAGCCGACAAAGCGGCCTTTCGCGCGCTCATGCGCCATCTCAAAGAGACAGACCCGCAGCGCACCGTGCTGATGGTTCAGGTGGAGAATGAGTCGGGCATCTGGGGCGGTGTGCGCGACTACGGGACTGAGGCGGAAAAGGTCTTTTCCGAGCAAGTTCCGGCGAATTTGACGGCGGGGCTTGGCAAGCCGCCGGGAACCTGGCGGGAGGTCTTCGGCGATGCCGCGGACGAGACCTTCCAGGCCTGGCAGATCGCCACCTACATCGAGCAGGTGGCCGCAACCGGCAAGGCGGAGTATCCGCTTCCGCTCTATGTGAATGCCTCGCTGCGCGATCCCTTTCACCCGGGCAAGCCGCCCAGCTACGAGTCGGGCGCGCCCACCGACAACAACATCGACTTATGGAAGATCGCCGCGCCGTCCATCGCCGTCATAGCTCCGGATATCTATATGCCGGAGTACGACAGGTACATGAGGACGATCGAACTCTACAAGCGCAAGAACAATCCGCTGCTGATTCCTGAGACGGGCAACGCGGCGGAGTACGCACGCTATGTGTTCGCCGCCATCGGGCAGGGAGCTATCGGCTGGGCGCCGTTCGGGCTCGACCTCTCCCGGTATAGCAACCGGACCGAAGGCCCGGAGGCCATGGAAGCGAGCGACTTGAAGCCATTCGCGCGACAATACGAACTGCTGGCGCCTATCGCGCGCAGGCTGGCGAAGGGCAATCTGGAAGGGAAGGTGCAGGGCGTGAGCGAGAACCCGGACCACCACGCGCAGTCTCTCGACTTCGACCGTTGGCGGGCGGAGATCAGTTATGGGATGCCCGCCTTCGGCAACTGGATTCCGCCCAAAGGCAATACTCCTCCGGATGGCGGCGCGGTCATCGAGCAACTGGGGCCGGATGAGTTTCTGGTCGCCGGGCATCACGCGCGGGTGGACTTTACGCCCAGTTTCGCGCCGGCCAAGAAACGATTCTGGCTCAAAGTGGAGGAAGGAAGTTACGACGGGGCAGGAAAGTGGAAGACATCGAGGATATGGAACGGCGACCAAACCGACTACGGCCTGAATTTGCAGGCCGATGAGAATGTGCTGCTGAAGTTGCGCATGACGACGTTCTAGGAGTGTCTCGTGCATCGATGCGCGACCCAGCCGCGGCAGGGGCGGTGCGTTCCGTTTCAGTCTCGACTCATGGGCCGTCGATTGTTTCCCGACACGGTCGACCAGTATCTTTCCCAGGTCGCACTCACGGGAAAACTAAAAGGCGCGTCTGGTAGCTGGACTCAAATTGGAGTCCAGCCAAGAGAGGAGACAGCGGATGCTGCCCGTGGCCAGCGCAATGCAGGTATCGGCCGCGCCGTAATAAAGAGTTATGGTATCCCCGTCCGCGCCGACGGTCTGCCCACACGGGAAAACGACATCGTTGACATCTCCGCAACGTTCATATGGCGCTTCCGGACCGAATATCCACGAAATTCCGCGCTGCAGGCATACCTCCGGCCTCTCCAGATCGAAGAGCGCCAGCCCCAGGCGATAGATACTTCCCGATGCGGTTTGCCGCACGCCATGGTAGATAGCCAGCCAACCTTTTGCGGTTTCAATCGGCGGAGAGCATAGCCCTATCTTGTTGGCATCCCACCATCCTCCGCGACGCGCTTCCAGGATGATCTTGTGGCTTCCCCAATGCCGCAAATCCGGCGAGTAGGATATCCACATATGGGCGCCCAGTGCCGTCATGGGGCGGTGAATCAGCGCCCAACGGCCTCCGATCCGCCTCGGCAACAACGCCGCGTCTTTGTCCTCGGGAGACATGATGACTCCGAATCTTTCAAAGCTTCGGAAATCCTTCGTCAACGCCAGGGAGACACCAGGGCCTCCCCGCGCAAAGGATGTATAGGCCACGGCATATTGTTCGAGTTCCGGGACGTAGGTGATGCGCGGGTCTTCGATGCCCCATATCTCTTCCGGAAACTCCTGAGGATTCGCCACCAAGGTCGGTTGAGGATCGATCCGCCAGTTATCGACTCCATTGGCGGAACGCGCGACGCACAGATGCGACAAGCCGCTCCGGTCTTCAACGCGGCAAAGAAGCAATGTATCTCCATCCGGCAGCGATACAACTCCCGCGTTCAAGACGCTGTTGATCGGGTATGGCCAGTTTTCACGGGAAAGAATGGGATTGCCGGCATATCGAGTGAACAAGGGAAGGTCGGAGCACACCTTTGCCGCCGCTTGCTGTGGAACGATGGACTTTGAGGATTCATCCGATGTTGCGACTGGATTCAATAGGAGACGCTCATTCCTTGGCGCAGTTCGTCCGCGAGAGTCACTTTGGCAGCTTGCATTTCAAGCAATGCCATGAGGAAAGAGAGTGTGGACTCGGCTCCCTGGTTTTCGTTCACGCGGTCGGGATGAAGGCCGTCTCTGCAGCCGCCGGTAACAGGGTCGTAAAGTGCGGACTGCAAATCGTTCTTGCCGAGAAACCAACGAAAGACCCTCCGGGCCTCCTCAAGCCAGTGGCTCTCTTCTGTCAGCCTGTACACTTCAAGGCAGGCGGAGATTGTTGCGCAGGCCTCCACCGGCTGCTGATCGAATCGCGCCTTCTCGTTTCCTTCAATGAAGAATCCACTGGAACCTATCGGCACGAATATCTCCCGGTGGTCGCGGTGTTGCTCGGCTACCAGCCACTTCAACGAATCCATTCCCGCTTCGATCATTCTCTGGTTGTCGCTCCGCCATCCGGCCAGAATCAGAGCCTGCGATAGCCGGGCGTTCGAATAGGAAAGGCTCTTCTCGAACCACTTCCAGGTTTCCGAATAAGTTCTCTCATAGATGTCAAGGAGTCGATTCGCCAATACATTGCGAACTACCTGAATGGCTCTGTCTCCAGGAAACCAATCCAGGTAAGCTTGCAGGCCCAAGATGGAAAAGGCCCAGGATCGCGGACTGGTGAACGCAAGCGTTGCGGGCACGGCGACTTCGAACAGACGGCCTGCCGCCCCTCTCAATCCAGCGTTGCGCGAAGCCCCGAGCACCATCCCCAAAGACCACAAGGCGCGGCCATGGCTGTCATCCGACCCCGCATCTTCAAGCCACTTGCGGTCGTAGCCGAGGAAGTTTCTGAATCTGCCCGTATCGGAATTGAATGCAAGCCAGAGAAACGACAGATAACGATTTGAGAGGTCGAGGCAGTCGCGTTCTCCCGCCGGCTTTTCGCATCTCTCCAGAAGAATCGACACGATCAACGCGCGAGCGTTGTCGTCTGTCGTGTAACCTTCGCGCGTGTTCGGCACAGAGAAAACGGCGTGTTGCAACATACCGGTGTCGTCTGTCATGTTCAATAGATGTCCGGGATTTAGCGCCGGCAGCGAGTCCGCTAGCTCCATGACAGGATCGTCCTGTTGAGCGGCTCTTGGATGCAACGAGCGCTCGAATCTTGCGCGTTGAAAGCTCGCCATGTAGGCCCGCGCGGTCTTTGGCCAGGTGGTGCCGCGCGAGTGCAGATAGGCGCGCTTCCGCATGGCATGCCGCGCCGCTTCGTTCTCCAGCAATCCGATCACCGCCTCAGCGACCGCATGGGGATCGGCAAAGGGAACGATAATGCCCCTCTTCTCCGCAAGCAGTTCCTTGGCGTGCCAGTACGGCGTGGAGACGATTGCCTTTCCCGCTCCAAGAGCTATGGCGAGCGTACCGGAAACCACCTGCGCCTCCTGAAGATAAGGTGTAATGTAGATGTCCGCCGCGCCCACGTGTTCCATCAACTCCTCGGTGGCCACAAAGCGATTGTTGAGAATCAGGCGCTCGGAAACGCCCAGGCGCTCCGCCAGGGCCTGCAATTCCTCGCGGTAGCGCTCGCCCTCGCGCCTGCGGATATGCGGATGAGTCACGCCGGAGACGATATAGACCACGTTCGGGCACTCTTCGAGAATGGCGGGCAGAGCCTGAATGACGTTTTCGATTCCCTTGTTTGGGGATAGCAAACCGAAGGTCAGCAATACCGACTTGCCCTCCGTGCCGAATTTGTCCTTGAAGTAGTTGGGATCCATGAAGGGAAGATCCGGCACGCCGTGCGGAATGACGTCGATCTTTCCGCACGGGACCGAGTACACGTCGCGCAACATACTGGCGGCCAATTCACTCATTACGACAATGCGATCTGAGAGCCGCGCTATCTCATCGAGCACGGCGCGCTGATTTGCGTCCGGATCGCGCAAAACCGTATGCAGAGTGGCGACCAACGGCATCTTCAACTTTCGCAGCAAAGCCAGGATGTGGCGACCCGCCGGTCCGCCGTATATGCCGTATTCATGCTGCAAGCAAACAAGATCGTTGCCGTTGAAGTTGAGGAAATCCGCGGCTCGCTCATAGGAGGCAAGATCGTCCTGCTCAATCTCCAGTCGCACCTGTTCAGGATACTTGTAACTCGAATCGGGATCGTTGACAGGGATGGCGAACAGACGGCCCTCACCGTATTCGGCCGCCAGCGCGGCGCATAAGTCGGTGGTGAATGTAGCGATGCCGCACTCGCGCGGAAGATAGTTTCCGATAAACGCTATGCGGGTAGGCAAAGGCAGCATACCCGCATAGCTTGCTATGCGCAAGCATTCTTCCCGATGCGGAACCGCCGCCGTCTTCGCGGAATTCGTCTTGTCATGGAACGGCATATTGTCCCTCTTTCGCTGTCAAATCCGTCCCAGTACCAGGAGAATGATTACTATCAAAAGGATCAATCCTACTCCGCCGGATGGATAATATCCCCAGCTCGCGCTATGCCGCCAGCGCGGCAAAGCGCCGAAAAGCGCGAGGAGCAGGAACACGATCAATATGGTTTCAAGCATTGCCGCTCCTTTCTTCTCTGAACGATTCGAGGTCGCTTGGCAATCGTCGCGAACTCTTTTCGAGATCGCGGCGGTTGCAAGGTTGAGTTAGCGCAGGCTGCCCGTCATTGCATTCGCCGGGCTTCCGATTGCGTCGCCGGACACGACCAGTTCCACCCGGCGGTTTTCCTGCCTGCCGGCGGAGTTGTCGTTGGAGGCCACCGGCAAAGCGTTGCCGAAGCCCTTCGCGGTCACCGAGTTTGTCGATACGCCTTGATCGACCAGGTAACTGCGCACCGAGCCCGCGCGATTCTCCGATAGCTTTTGATTCATCTCGTCGCCGCCCACATTGTCCGTGTAGCCGCCGACTTCAATGTTCAGCCCTGGGTAGGAGACTAGGATTCCGGCCACCTTGGCTAGCTTCTCCCGAGCGCCCGGCTTCAACGAGTACTGCCCGGTGTCGAAGAGCACATCGGACATACTGACGATAAGTCCTCGCGCGCTGTCGCGAGTCTCTAAAATCAGATTCAATTGCTCTGACAGCTTCGCGCGCATGGCTGCCTTGTCGCCGATTGCCTGTCGTTCTCCTTGCCGCGCCTGGTTGGCATCGGCCTGAGCCGCGCCGATTGCCGCTGCCGCCGCCGTCTGGTTGGCGGCATTGTCCGATTGAGCCTTGGCCGCCGCGGCTTGCGCATTTGCGGCATCCGTCTGCGCTTGTTCCTTTAGGCGCGTGGAAGCATAGGCATCGGCTTGCGCCTTCGCTTGCGCATCGCTGGAAGCCCGCAGTTCGTTCGCCTTTCGATCCTCGGCAATCCTTTTCACCGCAATCTCGCGCGCATCTTCGGCAGTCTGCACCGCCTCTCGTGAAGCTGCAATCAGCGGCTTTCTTTCGTTCGGATTGCGGAGCGCATCGTCATCCGCGCTCCTCATCAGTTCCACGGCGTGCCGGTAACTCTCGCCGGCATACGTTTCGGCCCCTTCTGACTTGGCTATGCGCAGCGCATTGCGCGCCTCGTAAAATTCCAACGGCAGATTGCCGTTCAAATCCACCGCATCGAACGTGTAGCCTGTGGGAAAGTATCCCCCGCGCTCCATCAATTCATACTTCGCTTCCACGGCTTCGCTGGTTCCCTTCGTGTCCGCTTGAACGACATTTTCGAGGACGACGAGGTTACTAGGTTGGCGGACAGCGTAATAAGGCTCCGCGGTAACGATCAGAGCGAAGGCCTGCAGGTCAGTGGTTGCGGTCAGTTTGCTACGATCGTTGCCGCCGACCAGCACCTCGCCCAGGTTCACCGCCCGTCCCTCTGGTGAAATGGCCCAGAGGACGTATGTGAGATACTCGTTGCCGAAGGTTGCGGGACTCCGCAGGTTTCCGAATTGCGCTTCCACCTCCAAGGTTCCGCGCTTGCTTCGCACCTTGGCTTTTCCGTCGGCCGAAGGCAGCAGCGTTGTCCCGGCAAAGTCAATATCGGTGGCTCCGCTGCGATGCCGATAGTTGATTGCCCGCACAGTGCGGCTGATCTCCATCACGCGGAATTCGGAGGCTGGACCCGCGGTTTCGACGACTAACTTAGCTTGCGCGCCGGCTTGAGCCAACGCGATCGAACCAAGAACGGTTCCGAGCGCTAACTGAAATACACTCTTCACAAAATCTCCTTTGGGCAGTGGCCTGCCATTTTGCGCGGCGCTTGCCTCACGCCGACGGATACGGCTGTTGCGGGCCGGAAGGCGCGCCTTGTCAGCCCACACGGAACTGGGTCAGGTAGTGGTATAGGTCGAAGACCTTCAATAGCCACAAAACCACCGCGATTACAACAATGGCATTCAGTATACCTTTGATCGTTCCTTGCATCGGGATGTACCGGTTTACGAGCCATAACAGAAGGCCTACGACGCCGAGCGTGATAACAAGCGTTACAAGGGGCATTCGATGTTCTCCAATCGATGAAGTGAAGCGGATGCGATCTCTCAGGGATTGTCGATGGCTCCGCTTCAGTCGGCGTTGCGCGATTTGTCTCGATACCGCCGTGCCTCCCTGGAGGCGTGTGCACACGATGCCTGTGGCTGAGTGCCACGCTTGTCCGAAGGACCGGCTTAGCTCGGATGCAGTGAGGAAGAAAGAACGTATCCCCTTCTTCATGACTATGGTCACAGATCGAGATAAAAGATTCTGAGCTAAATTGCTCCCATGGTTGCGCGCGGATTCGGCGCGAGATCGACTCCAAGTCGCGGCAGCAATCAAATCGCCCGACACTACGGCTTCAATGCCGGGTTCGCGGAAGCATGGGCGGGTTGACCGAAGACGCTTCCCGCGGGGAGGGCGGCGGGCGGTTTCGTTTCAGGCGGCAACTCGGTGCCCGGCGGGAAGATAACAATCCGGATCGAGCCCCAATCCGCGTCAAGGTTCGCGTCTGTCCGCTTGCCCAAACCCAAAGTCTTGAGTTGGCTGTCATCGAAGCCAAAGTTATCGACCAGATAATCGCGCACGACCATGGCCCGGGCCTCAGTCAACAGCATATCCTTCCGCGTATCGCCTTCCATGCCAGCCGAGACAACGACTACCGCGAAGCCGAACTGATTTTGCGAAAGAAAATCCCCGCCGGCGTTGAGAGATTTTCGGTCCCGCAATTTGGCCGAATCGCGACCTACGAAGAGTTGTCTGGCAGTGAACGTAAACGACTTTATGGGCGTTGCCGTCGGAAGCCGACCAATCCTGTTCGCTTCCAGCTCGTCTGAGTCTTCGTATCCCCGCTTCTTGAAGTATCCACTTAAAAGGAAGTTGTGCTTGAGGGCCTCCATGTTTTCCCGAAAGTCCGTCGCTCCAGTTTGCGCCTGAAGCATCGCGGTCTGCAATGTCGCTGTAGTTTGCGAGAGGTTGCTGTAAATCTGTCTGTCATTCACCAGCGCGCCCACCGTTCCTTGACCAGAATCGATCTTGGCGGCTATCGAATTGAGATGCGCCGTCGCGGAAGTCGCCTTGTCGATGGCCTGCCGGCTGCTGTCTAGAATTCCGCTCGTCTTCTTGAATAGATCCGCCATCTCAAGCGGCGGTTCACTCTGTATGATCTCGCCATCCTGGACCTCGGCCTGCCCGGCGGATCCAAACGAAACAGCCACGAACTGATTGCCCAATACCCCCGCGGTTTCGATCGAGGCCACAGAGTCGCGCTTGACAATTTCGCGCGTGGACTTGGCAAGGTCCATGAGCACAGTGACCTGTTCGCCGGGCTTGTGAGGCAACTCGATGCCGCGAACAGTTCCGCTGTGAACCCCGCCCACCTGCACGTCCGCCCCGGTAGCCAGACCGGCGACATTGTCGAACCTAGCCTCAAGCCGATATGTGGATTGAAAGAGATACTCCTTGCTTCCGATGACGAAGACTCCAGTGGCAAGAATTGCCAGTGTCGCAACTATGAATGCGCCCAACCGCGCCAGCCTCGACATAAATCCTCCTACGATCCTTTTAGAAATTCCCGCACGAACGCAATGTCGCTTTCCCGAATATCCTCGTACCCGCCCTCGATCACCACTTTGCCCTTATCCAACAGAGCAAGACGGTTGGCAATCGTCCTCGCGCTGTGCAGATCGTGAGTCACTACGATGGACGCCATCCGACGTTCTCGCTGGAGTTTTAGAATCAAGCCGTCGATCTCTCCCGAACTGATGGGGTCGAGGCCCGCCGTTGGCTCGTCAAGAAGCAAAATCTCCGGCTTCAGCGCGAGCGCGCGCGCCAATCCCACACGCTTTTGCATTCCGCCGGATAGATCGGAAGGCATCTTTCCAAGGTCGTCTTCCATGCCCACCTCGGCCAGCAGTTGCCTAACCCAGTCGCGACGCTCGGATTTGGGCATATCTTTCCGATGGTGTTGGAGCGGAAACGCGACGTTCTCAGCGACGGTAAGCGAATCGTAGAGCGCCGAATGCTGAAACAGAAAACCCATTTTCTTTCGGATTGCGCCCATTCGGTCAAGACCTAGCCCGGCGACGTCTTGCCCCCGGATGCACACCGATCCAGAGTCGGGCTTCTCCAGGCCAATGACAAGTCTCAGCAATACGCTTTTACCGGTCCCGCTGCGGCCGAGTACGGCCAGAGTCTCTCCACGATTCACGCTCAGACTGATCCCATCGAGAACGGTGCGACCTGCAAAAGCCTTTCGCAGATGGTTGACGGCGATTAGTGGCGCGCAATTGTCTTCCTGAGCGCTCTCTTGTCTTGCCGCTATGTCGCAGGCTGTGGCCATTCTCATCTCACGAGTTCGTGGACCGACTTTTAAGCGTTATGGAAAAGCAACGAGGATGAACTTCACCAGCACGACATCCGCAAGAATTACGAAAAGCGATGCGAGAACCACAGAGTTGGTGGCTGCGCGGCCCACCCCCGCGGCGCCTCCGCGCGTGCGCATTCCCTGGAAGCACGCAATCATCCCAATGATCAGCCCGTAGACGGCAGTCTTGAACGTCGGCGGCAGGAAAGCGTTGAAAGTCGCGCCATGAAATCCGCTTTCAATGAACTGATGGAACGAGAGCGACTCAACGAGGGTCTGCGCCAACCAACCGGTTAGCAAGCCGCTTGCGTCGGCAGCAAGGGTCAGAAGCGGCAGCATCAGGATGCAAGCCAGGATTCTTGTCGAAGCCAGGAGCCTGTAAGGGTTGATCGCCGCCGCCTCGATGGCATCGATCTGCTCGGTCACCTTCATCGACGCCAGTTCGGCGCCGATACCGGCGCCCACGCGCCCGCTCACGATGAGGCCGGTCATGATTGGGCCCATCACTTGGATGACGGAGTAGACGAGTGTGGACGGAAACATCGATTTGGCCCCGAATCGACTGAGGCTGTAACGCGCTTCCATCGAGATCACAACGCCGATCGCGGCTCCCGCCAATGCGACCAGCGGCAGAGACTTCGATCCTACCTCGTCGAGCTGTCGAATCAGTTCGCGCCATTCGTATGGCGGAGTTGCGGTAGCCATGAGCACTCGCCAGGAAAATACGCCAAGGCCTCCAAACCACTCGAAGAAGCTATCTGCCGCCCGAGCAATGGAACCTGCCACGAAGGGCAAGAATATGCCGCGTTGCCCCGATTGGGCGTCAGCGATGCCTGAAACCGGGGTGTATTCGCAGCCGGTCACTTGTTCGGTCCTTGAACCGGGGATCCATGCGCATTGTTTAGATGTATGCGATGAAGCAGCGAGTGCGGCCCACTGTAGAAGAACTCCAGCGAGATGTCGGCGCCCGCATAGGCCAACAAGCTGTAGTTGCCGATGCGGAACGCATCCTTCGCACCAAAACGATTTGGGTACCAGCCATAGACCGCGGCCATCGAACCGGCATAGGGCGCGGCAAGCGCAGGGAAGGAGAAGACGCGACGGCCGTCTTCGCCGCGGCGCGCCGTCAAAGTCGAAAGCACGGCGTGCCCCATCCTCTGCAAAGCGCCTGTGCATTCGCAGCGGTAATACAGCGTATCTTCCTTGAAGGCTTGCGCCAGTCCATAACGCGCGGTTGTCCCTATCGCCGCAATTGCAAAGTCGGATGCAAACCGCTTGGCATAACCTTCAAAGCCTTGGTTCCACTCGGGAGGAGTATCGCTTATCTGGTTGATGCCGGCCGCGATTCCAGCGCCGACGATGGGGTACGGACCGATCGCGTCGAAGACATAGTCGTTTAGTTTCGTTTTCTGTTCCGGTCGCAGGTAACCGGAGTCGGAACGATCCCACGGTGCGCTTGTCGGAGTATCGTAGCGGTCTTCCGTATAGGGCATGGCTTGCGATCCCGCGATCGATGGAAGACCTGTGAAGAACGCCAGGATGGCGACGATGGCCGGCGTTGCCAGGCGATTTTTCATGTCGATAGGCGGTTCGATCTCTCGGGCCCATCGACAGGCTGTCATGCACTGACGAATCCGCTTTTGCGTAGCCAGGATCAAGGGCATTCTCCAACCGTCATGACATTCTTCGAGTCGATATCGAACGCAAAGAGCGGATGCTGAGACTTTCCGCCATCTCGAACGATCTTGACGGAACCGGAACTAACAAAGCTGGTCACATTGGACCGGAGCGATTATGGGTCTCTCGGTTTCGCTTTAGCGACTCCGTTATCAAGCTGAGCAATACAGATCAGACATAACCGCGAGACAAGAGGCGATAATGAAATTGTCGAGCTTCGCCTTTTCCAAGCGCGAGGCGGACTCTCGAATTGCGACGCGACATTCCCTAAGGTTTTCGGCACTGCGTCGCCAATGTCAAGATGCGAGTTGAGCTTCAGACGCCAGTGTCTGAAGTTCGCTCTTGGGGTTTTCAATGGATTCGCAACGACCACCGATCATCTTCGACTCAAGCGGCCTTTCAGAGCCATTCATCCGCGCGCTGGGCGAGCCGTAGAGAATGGAGCGGTATGTTAACAGGCAGAGACACTCAAAGCGCTTTCGATCCGGGAACCTTTCTCGCAGAAGCCGGCCTCGGCCACAAGATCGTGGAGTTGCAGCCGAAAGAAACGTTCTTCTCGCAGGGAGACTTGGCCGATACGGTCTTCTATCTCAAGAGAGGCAGGGCCAAGCTCACCGTCGTTGCGCAGAACGGCAAGGAGGCCACAATCACGTTTCTTTCCGAAGGCGACTTTGTAGGCGAGGAGTCGCTGGCAACGATTCCAGGATTGCGTTTGGCGACTGCCTTCGCCGTCAATTTGTGCGTAGCCCTCAAGATCACGAGGAAGGAGATGGCGCGCATGATGCACGACGAACCTGTGTTCGCGGACTTCTTTATGAAGTTCATACTTATCCGCAGCATGCGTACACAGGCGGATCTCGTCGATCAGCTCTTCAATTCCAGCGAAAAGCGTCTAGCGAGAATCCTCTTGCTCATGGCGGAATTTGACAAGCCGGGAGAGAGGGACACCTTCATCCCTCCCATCTCACAGGAGACTTTGTCGGAGATGATCGGCACTACGCGTTCACGTGTCAGCTTCTTCATGAATCGCTTTCGCACCCTCGGTTACATCGATTACAACGGCCGCATCCGGGTGAATAAGTCCTTGCTCAATGTGGTTCTTCTAGACCAGTTGCCAGACCATAACGCGCAAAAGCCGGCCCTTCCCGAGTTCGGAACCGTCCTCGCCCTCGTCGCTCCCATCGCCGAAACCATCCTCAAGCCAGTCATCCCGACCGTGAAAACAAATTCGAAACCTAGCCGGTATCAAGTTCGAAGCGCAAAGAGTTAAGAATGGCATACCGCGAAGCCGAAGTCGGGCATCGAAACTCGCCCGAGACTCCAGCGTTCGTTGCCGCATCGCCCTTATCCTCCACTTATCGTTTTATCCAAGCAGAGCGCAGGGGCGAAACTTGTGCCGAGGTTTCCTAAATTGCGGTCGGAATCGCCGCACTACTCCGGCGGCGGATAGAACGGCAGCTTGTCGTTCTTTTCGTTGGCGCGCTTGACAGTTATATCGTCCAGCAGCAGCGCCGGAGCCAGCACCGTTTGCGGCACATTGCCCAACTGGCTGTCGGCGAAAAGAGTCTTGCCCGCCGCCACAATCCCGGAGCGCAACGTTCGCAGGTCCATATCCTGCAATTGCGCGCCACGCACAAGGGTCCGCTTGCCGTCCTGGGTTACTTTGTAGAGCAGGCGCGGGGTCGCGTTTCCGGCCATCGACTCGACGAAGTAAACGCTGGAAAGGTCTCGGTCCTTGGCCAGGGTCAACAATTTCGCATACAGATCGTCATCGCTCAGGCCGTCCCTGGCGCTGATCTTGAGCACACCGATCGCCGGCTGGGCCACGCCGGCCGCCCCCGCCCGGCCGTGGCCGTTCGATTGCGGAAAATCCTTCACCGGCTGGCGACCGATGAGATAGTTCTCCAGCTTGCCGGCAGTCACCACGGGCACCGCCTGGGCGGGTACGCCTTCCTGGTCCACGGCGAATGCGCCCGCCATCCCCCTGCCTTCGAATGTCGAAATTCCGGGATCGTCCACCGCATCCATGAACTCCGGAAGAACGCGCGCATGATAGCTGGAGGCGAACGGCCCGGTGGTGCGCGCCTCGGTGCCCAAGGGCGGACGGTTGGCGGTCAGCGCCTGCGCCAGCATCCCTTTGAGCGTATAGGCGGCCGCATCGGCATCCAGAAGCACCGGACCGTGGTACTCCTCTTCCACCAGCGGGGCTGCGCGCAACTCTTCCAGTCCGGCTATGCATTCGACGGCGTGGCGATCGAAGGCTTGGTCCGCGTCCAGGTCGGCAAGGGCGTTGCCAGCCAGATAATAGCTGCGGTCCAGACTCATGCCGTCGGCCGCCTGGCCGCCCACGCTGAAGTTTTCGTCGTAATGGGTCTGCGAGGTTCGGGCAATGGAGCCCTCGCTGTTGACCAGGTAGTCGGTTGTGGCCAGGGCGCTGAATGAGGCCGTCGAGTACTGCACATCGCGCCGGCTGGCCTGGAGCGACGGATCGGAGAGGAAGAGACCGCTGGCCTGGGTCACCATCCGCTCCCAGGGAGCAGGGTCGAGCAGCAACCGCCGCGGCGGCTGCAGAACGACGACTGGCTTTTCATGTGAGAAATCGTCGGCCAGCGGCGGCGTCTGCACCTGCTTGAGCTGGGCCTGTTTCTGCGCGTAGGAGGCCAGAGCGCCCTTGTAGGCCTGATCGGTGGCTATCCACAGCGCCGAACGCAAGGCGCTGGGGTCGTCGTCGAGGGCCTCGAACTCGGCGACGCTGTCTCCGCGTCCGGAGCTGTCGGATTTGTAGTCGCCCACGCGCACTGTCACTCGCGCCCCGCGCAGACGATAGAACGACGAACCGAGCGAAGCGCCGAATTGGGCCCGCGTATTGAATCCATCCTCTTCGTCCACGCGGTACTCGATGAAGAAGGGCTTCTCGAAGCCCGGCAATTCCAGATCGCTCTTGCTGCGGTCCAGTTCTTCGAGCATGGCCTTCAGCACCGGGTCTTTTTCGGCATCGGCGCGGGTTTGCTGGGCCGCGCTTGAAGACGGCGCCAGAAAGCACACAGCCGCAAGTCCGCATCCCGCAATCCAAGCGACAGGGCGTTTCGGCTTCATTGCGCCTCCTTTTTGAGGGGTGCATCGGCGGTGGGAATCGGCAGAATCGGCGGCCGCGCCGTGCCTTGGGGCTGTCGCTGGGTCTCCATCTCGCTCAAAAGCATCGCCGGAGCGACCGCGCTGACCGGAATCGTGCCCGACTCCGCGCCGCACTCGCCGTTGAAAACCTCGCTCTTGTCGCCGGTGGCGAGGATGCGTTTCATGGCGGCGAGCGGCGTACCCACAATGCTTACCCCTCGCACCAGTTCATCGGGCCGGCCGTCGGTATAGACCCGCCAAACCACCAAGGGAATCACTTGGAAAGCCTGCGGCGAACTGCGCTGGGTCACGGCAAAGCCCGAAGAAATGTCCTCGAAGTAGAGGCCGTAGGGCTTTCCCTGCTTTTTGGCTTCGTCGATCAACTGCCGGCGCAACTCGGCTTCCGGAACGCTCTTGGTCGAGGTCACGATCAGGTTGCCCTGCCTTCCCGTCGGCACTTTGCCGGTCTGCGCGCGCCCGTGCCCGTTGGAGTGAGCGAAGCTGGCGATGGGCAGCCGCGACATCAGGAAGGACTTCAAGACGCCGTTCTCGATCAGGTCCACGCGGCGGGCCTTCTGGCCTTCGTCGTCGTAGTCGTAATGGCCGCTCAGCCAAGTTGCGCCGAAGCGGGTCAAGGTCGGATCGTCGGCGACGGAGAGAAACACCGGCAATATCTCCTTGCCCACGTCTTTGGTAAAGGTCTGCCCCTCCTCGTCGCCGCGCTGGCGCTGACCCTCCAGGCGATGACCCAGAACCTCGTGAAAGAAAACCGCCGCGGCGCGCCCGGAGAGCATCGCCGGCCCGTCGAACGGCTCGGTCAAGGGCGCGATGCGCAGCGCTTCCAGGCTCTGACCCAGGTCGCGCATGGCCGCCGCCATCTCGGCCTGCGCGGGCAGTCCCTCGACGGTTTCGGCCTCGAAGGTCTGGGAGCGGAAGAGGTCCATGCCGTCGTCGGCGCGGGTTGCGGCAAAGACCACCAGCCGAGCAGACAGGTGCGGCAAGACCACCCGCGAACCCTCCGACGATATAAAGTAGTCGGTTTCGTTCTGAACGCTGAGCATGACCAGGTTCCGGTAGACATCCGGGTAGTCGCGGAAGACCCGGGAGAGCGCCCGGACGCGATCTTCCCAGGCGGCGCGGTCGATCTTTACCGGCGGCGCCGGTTGATCGAGACGCTCCCGCGGCTCCTCCTGGCTGAAGTCCGGCGAAGTGTCCTCTTCCTTGGCCCTCACCTCGGCCTCGGTCTTCACCCGCAAATAATTGTTGAGCGCATTGCCGTAGGCCCCGTTGGTGACCTGCCACAAGGAGCGACTGAGCGCCTCGCGGTCGTCGCCCAGCGGCAGTTGCGCGCTGTTGACCGCCGAGCCGCGATGAGCGCCGTGGGTATTGTCCAACTTGGGATCGCCGATCCTCACCTGCACGTCGGCCACGCGAACGCTGTTGGTCGAACTGTCCGTCAGCGCGCCGTATTGGGCGCGGATGCTTACCACGCTGGCCTCGCTCACGGCGTAACTGAGAAAGTAAGGCGGCAACTGCTTGTCGTCTCCTTGCTTTCCCAGCGAGGCAAAGGCGCGATGCAGTTCCGCGCTCATCGCGTCCATCAGAACCGGCGCGGGTTGCCGCTGGGCACTGGCGGCCGCGGGCAAAACCGCGGCAAAGACGGCCGGCAGGGCGCCGGACAAGAATCGAAAAGCGGACCGAAAGGCCGGCCGGGGGGCGAATCGCCCATCGGCGGCGAACGAAAAGTAGCTCATAGGCTTGGAATGCTCGAAGAAAACCTTCTTCAACCTGGATTGTCTCAGAGCGGGCGGCCTTCCCGGAAACTTGCGCTGCATCTTGCGCCGAACGGTGTGGCCGCGCGCCTTTGCGCCCGCGTCCGAAAGCCGCTTTTCATCATCAAAGTGCCAGCGGCATTGCAACTTCCTCACTCAGGAGAAAAACCCAATGAATTCCACCGGAAACACCATTCTCATCACCGGCGGCGGCTCGGGCATCGGACGCGGCCTTGCGGAGGCCTTCCACGCGCTCGGCAACCGGATCGTCATCGCCGGGCGGCGCAAGCAGGCGCTGGACGAAACCGCCGCCGCCAACCCCGGCATGAAGTCGCTTCAACTGGACATTGAAAGCCCCGCCGCCATTCGTTCGTTTGCCGATCGGATCGCAGCCGATTACCCCTCGCTGAACGTGCTCGTCAACAACGCCGGCATCATGCGCCCGGAAAAACTGCTTTCCCAGCAGGAGGGTCTGGCCGACGCGGAAGCCATCGTCGCCACCAACCTGCTTGGCCCCATTCGTTTGACCGCGGCGCTGCTGCCGCTGCTCCAAAAGCAGGCCCATGCGACGATCGTCAACGTTTCTTCCGGGCTGGCCTTCGTCCCGCTGGCGCTCACCCCCACCTATTGCGCGACCAAGGCCGCGATTCACTCCTATACGCAATCGCTCCGCTATCAGCTCAAGAACACGGCAATCGAAGTTCTTGAACTCATCCCGCCCTACGTCGCCACGAACCTGTTGGCCGGCGCCCACGATCCGCGCGCCATGCCTCTGGGCAAATTCATCGCCGAGGCCATGGCGATCTTCACCAGCCAGCCGACGCCGCCGGAGATTTGCGTGGAGAACGTGAAGCACCTGTACACCGCGGCCGTCAGCGGCCACTACGACGCCGTCTTCAACGGACTCAACGCGCTGCGGTTCGACAATCTATAAGCCGACTTCGGTCGGCGCTTCGGCGCTTTTGCTCTTCCGGGCGGTCACGATCGAGAAGAAGGAACGCCTCAAGACCGCCTGGGATCGCCTACCTCGAACAAACGCGAACTTGAGGCCGCGTCCATCCGCCATATCGCTGGAAACGCAAAAAATGGAAAATCTCTCGGCGCGGGCAGGCTTGCTCACTGACCGGCGTTTACGAAGCGGGGCTGGGACTTCGCGTACAATTTCCATTATGATGCCGAAAGAGATGCTGCGGGATTCCGGGCTATCGCTCTCGCAATTGTTGCGGCGGTCGCGCGGAAGCCGCCGGAACACCCCGCGTTGAATCGACGGCGAACTGTAGGCTCTTAGTTGCGGCTGGAGTATGCGGAAAGCGATGCGGGGAATATCGCCGCTCGGACGAGAGAGAAAGTGACGCTATGGTCAGCTTTACGGTACGGCTGAAGTTTGCCCCCGAAGATCGCGCCGATGTCGTGGAATCCCTGCGTTTGCTGGCCACCGCATCCCGCCAGGAGCCGGGATGCGTGAACTATATTCCCCATCGCGTGGAGGACGACCCGGATACGGTGCTCATCTACGAGCAGTACCGGGACGGAGATGCGCTGGCCGCGCACCGCGCCTCCGAGCATTTCAAGGATCACGCGGTCGGCGGACTCTACCAGAAGATGCGGGAACGCAGCGTCGAAAATCTGGTCGCTCTTGCGTGATCTTCCGCTTCGGTCCAACCGGCGGAGCCGCGCAATGACACCGGCGGCGATGAAGGGGAATCGAAAGGCATCCGAAGTTCGGTTACGAATGCCAATTGACCGCTGGACTTGTCGGAGCTACCATCCGTTAGCGTATGTCCAATGCCGATTCCAACCCGTCCCCGCGCGCCAGACGGCGCTTGGCGCCGGTTTTGACGCTGATTTCCGTATTGGTATCAGCGGCTTTCGCGGCCGCGCCTCAAGCCGGAATGCCGCGCGCGCAAAAGCATGAGAGCCGTCACGAGATAGACCGGATCGAGGAAGCGTGGCGCACCGCAGTCCTGGAGGCGAACGTCCACGCCCTGGATGCGCTGCTGGCCGACGACTTCATGGCGATCACCCCCTCCGGTACGCTGCAATCCAAGGAGCAGACGCTGGCCAACTTGAGCGCCGGCGTGATCCATTTCACGGCGATCGAATACTCCGATCGCAAGGTGCGATTCTACGGGGGCACGGCGCTGGTCACCTCCCGCGCCGAGGTGGGCGGCGCGATCGCGGGAGGCGACATCTCCGGGAGCTATCGCCACACGCGGGTTTATGTGCGCGATGCGCGCGGCAAGTGGAAGATAGTGAGCTTCGAGTCCAGCCGCATCCGGGATCCCGGCGAACGCAAACAATCTTGGCTCATGGACAACGATCGCTGAAGCCGAG
This sequence comes from uncultured Occallatibacter sp., assembly GCA_964565955.1. Taxonomy (GTDB): domain Bacteria; phylum Acidobacteriota; class Terriglobia; order Terriglobales; family Acidobacteriaceae; genus Telmatobacter. Next base: position 5,778 of record CAZMHC010000006.1, on the reverse strand, counting down.
GGCGGAGTCCCCTACAATAGAGCGATGCCCGAGTTGCCGGAGGTCGAGACCATTGCCCGCGGCGTCCACAATCGGGTGCGCGGCGACCGCATCGCGCAGGCTTGGTTCGGCCGCTACAGTGAGCCGTTCAAGACGCCGCCGGCGCTCCAGGCCAAAGGTCTGGAGGGGCGCATTCTGCAAGCTGTGCATCGCTCTGGAAAGCACATCGTCTGCGAACTGGGGTGCTGCGAACGGCAGTCCGCGGACGGCAGCCCTGAGGTTGGCGGCAATCGTACGAGTGTGCAGGGCGTTGAGCCGCGGGCGCAATGGATCGTGCATCTCGGCATGACCGGGCGGCTGCTGGTTACGGCCTCCGACGCTCCTGTGGCCGCCCACACTCACGCCCGCCTGAGCCTAGCCAGCGGTCGGGAACTGCGCTTTGTGGACCCCCGCCGCTTCGGACGTCTGGAGTTTCGCGATCTCCTGCGAACCCCCGCCTTCATCGCGCCCGGAGCCGATCCGCTGCTCATCGAGGGGCGCGAGTTCGCCGCCCTCTTCCGCGGACGCAAACTGGCCATCAAGGCCGCATTGCTCAATCAGGGCTTGCTGGCCGGGGTGGGCAACATCTATGCCGACGAAAGCCTCTTCCGTGCCGGAATCCGTCCCGGCAGAAGCGCCGGACGGTTGACCAAAGCCGAACTGGAGCGACTGCGCCAAGCCTTGCGCGAGGTTCTGGAGCACGCCATTCGCCTGGGCGGCTCCTCGGTCTCCGACTATGTGGATGCCGACGGCGCGCGCGGCTTCTTCCAACTCGAACACTGCGTCTATATGCGGACCGGCCAGCCCTGCCTGAGTTGCCGGACCCCGATCCGGCGCATCTTATTGGCCGGACGAGGAACGCATTACTGCACGAAGTGCCAGCGATGAAGAGAGTCAGCGAATCGTGAAAAGCGGTCGTCGGCGGCCGGTCCTTGCGGCTCGAAGAGGGTTATTTCCGAACGCCGGCGACTTTGCGGTCAGGCTTTGTGCGCTTCCTGGCTCCCCGACCGGCATCCCAACCATGGGGGTCGAGAACGGCCTGCCAGTTCCGGCCAATATGCCGTTCTTATTGCTGCGCCGGAAGACTGAACCCCAACTCCGGCGGCGGCACGGCCGCCAGTACATCGGACTCGTCCGGCAGCGCCGTGGGCAGCGGACCTTCCAGCGCCAACGCCAGCACCTCGTCCATCTTGTCCACAAAGTGCATTTTCATAGCGTTCCTGATGTTGTCCGGCAGCTCGGCAATGTCTTTCTCGTTGGCGCGCGGCAGGATCACTTCAAAGATGCCGGCTCGCAGCGCGGCCAGCAGTTTCTCCTTCAATCCGCCGATGGCCAGCACCTTGCCGCGCAGGGTGATCTCGCCGGTCATGGCGATGTCTCGCCGCACCGGAATCTTGGCCAGGGCGCTGGCCAGAGCCGTGGCCATGGTGATGCCGGCCGAGGGACCGTCCTTGGGAATCGCGCCTTCGGGGATATGCAGGTGCAGGTCCACGTTGCGATAGAACTCGCGGCTCAACCCCAGCGCCTGCGCCTTGCCGCGGATGTAACTGAGCGCGGCCTGCGCCGACTCCTGCATCACGTCGCCAAGCTGGCCGGTAATGGTGAGCTTGCCCTTGCCGTCCAGCACCTGCACCTCTGTGGTGAGGATGCAGCCGCCAACCTCCGTCCATGCCAGGCCGGTGACCAGGCCAATTTCACTCTTTTCATGCACCTCGGAGTCGCGGTACTTGGCCACGCCCAGAAACTCGCCGATATTCGCGGCGGTCAGTTCCTCCTTGTGCCTTGCGCCCTTCTTTACCACGCGGCGAGCCACTTTGCGGCATACGTTGCCGATCTCGCGTTCCAGATTCCGCACCCCAGCCTCGCGCGTGTAGCGGCGGACTATCTCCAGAATCGCATCGTCCTTGAAGGCAATGTTTTTCTCGCTCAACCCAGTCTGCTCACGCTGCTTCTTCACCAAATATTGCCGCGCGATCTCCAGCTTCTCCGCCTCCGTGTAGCCTTGCAGCCGCAGCACCTCCATGCGGTCCTGCAGCGCCGCGGGAATGGTGTGCATCACGTTGGCCGTGGCCACAAAGAGCACTTGCGACAGATCGTAGTCCACATCCAGATAGTGGTCCTGAAAGGTCGTATTCTGCTCCGGGTCCAGCACTTCCAGCAGCGCCGACGCCGGATCCCCGCGGAAATCCGAAGCCATCTTGTCCACTTCGTCCAGCAGAAAGACCGGGTTGCGGGTTCCGGCCCGCTTCATGTGTTGAATGATCTGGCCCGGCAAAGCTCCAATGTAAGTCCGCCGGTGGCCGCGAATCTCCGCCTCGTCGCGCACTCCGCCCAGCGACAGCCTCACAAACTTGCGCCCGGTGGCCTTGGCGATCGACATCCCCAGCGAAGTCTTGCCCACCCCCGGAGGACCGGCAAAACAGAGGATGGAACCTTTGGGATTCTTGACCAACTGGCGCACAGCCAGGAATTCAAGAATGCGATCCTTGATCTTCTCCAGCCCATAGTGGTCGGCGTTCAGCACTTTCTCCGCGTGGTCGATGGAGCGAGTCTCCTTGGATCGCTTCTTCCACGGCACCGCCAGCAGCCAGTCGATATAGTTGCGACTCACTGTGGACTCGGCCGACATGGGCGGCATGGCCTCCAGCTTTTTGAGCTCCTGGATAGCCTTGTCCAGCACTTCCTTGGGCATTCCGGCGGCTTCGATCTTCTTGCGCAACTCGTCGAACTCGCTCTTCTCGCCGCGGCCCAGTTCTTTTTGGATGGCCTTGATTTTCTCGTTGAGGTAATACTCTTTTTGCGCCCGCTCCATCTGCCGCTTCACGCGCGACTGAATGTTGCGGTCCAGATCGAGCTTCTCGATCTCGACGTCCAGCACATCGGCGATGCGCGCCAGGCGCGCGGCGGGATCGAAGATGGCCAGCAACTCCTGCTTCTCCTCGACGCCCAGTTGCAGGTTGGCGGCGATGATGTCGCTGAGCTTGGCCGGATCGTCCATGCGCGCCGAGGCGATGATGGTCTCGTAGTTGAGCGACTGCTGCAGCTTGACATACTGCTCGAAGAGGCCGGTGACGCGGGTTACCATCTGCTCCACGGCCGGCGTCATCTCGAATTGCGTCTTGCCGGTGCGCACCGTGGCCACGAAGAAGCCGTCGCGGTCGTTCACCTCGACCGACTTGGCTCGCTCCACGCCCTCGACCAGCACCCGGATGTTGCCGTCCGGCATCTTGACGTTCTGCACAATGTTGCAAATCGAGCCAACCTGGTAGATTTCCTTCGCCTTCGGCTCTTCCACGTCGGAGTTGTGCTGGGTGGCGAGGAATATCTTGCGATCGCCGCTGAGCGCCTCTTCGAGCGCGCGAACGCTGGATTCGCGGCCCACGACGAAGGTAATCATGAAGTGAGGAAAAACCACCATCTCCCGAATGGGCATCATTGGAAGTTTGCGGCTCTCGGTCTTTTCGCGGGTTGCGGTCATAGCGCCCTCGCAAGAATCGGATGCGCGGATGAAGCTCCGGCTTCAGGGCTGGATAGGCGGCTCATAGAAGGATTGTACAGCGAATGTGGAAAGGTGTGTGCGGCATCGTCTTGGGCGCATGACAAGACGCACCAAGGTCGCCTCGAAAAAAGTGGAAAAGTGAAGATGGTCGACGCTCTGCCGCGTTGCCGGATTCGCTCCGAATGCCGCAAGCGGCGGAGCCGGCTTTGGCTGGAAGCAAGGCGGGAGCTAGCGCGTTGGCCACTCTTCCACAACGATGCCCAGATCGTTGAGTTGCTGGATGACGGCCTCGACGTTGCGGCGAACCTTGGGGCGATCCTTGCGGCTGGCCAGAGGCGACTCGGCAACCGCAATGACGCGGCCATAGCGCCATGCGCCGGGAGGCAGCGCGATCAGCGCTTTGGCCAGATCGTCGGGGCGCAACTGAAGCTCCTGGCGGCGGGCGCCTTCGGGACGGAGCAGGGTGCCCTGCCCCAGGGTGCTGGGATTGGCGTCGGCCAAGGTAATGCGCAGGTTGAAAGCGGCGGCATCGACGGAGAGGAAGGGATTGGCCCAGGCCCCCGGCTCATGCACGTCCACATACATACTCTTGGTGGGCAGAGGGATCGCGGCCAGGGCGGCGCGCTGCCCGTCCCGCTCGGCAGCCGAGGACTGCGCTTGGCGCTCGGCTTTGACCGCGCTCTGGGCCACGCCAACCACAACCTGCTCTTGCTTGTGGCAGGCGGCCAAAAGCGCGGCCAGCAGCACGACCAGACTTAAAGATACCTTGATATGAACGGGGCGAATCACCAGTCAAGAATAACAGGCGTTCTCGTACGGGCGGTAAGTGCGAACCGGCGCTCCGGCGGCCGGGAAGCGAGGATGAATATCGATCTTGTTGGGGCAAAGGGCGGGGAGATGCGGGCATGGGAACGCGGAAACACTGTTTCTGCGCTTCTGTGCAGCGATTCTTCCCAAGCCCCATCGGAAAATGCTCTAGCCGCGGAACCCATGTTGCGAGGATTCGGTTCAAGCACGGAAGAATTCAACCAGAGTGCCGACTCCCGCGCTGAATTCCACCTTCTGCCCCAGCAAACTCACCACCAGCCAGCCCGACTCCGCCATTCCGAAGAAATAGCCCGGATGGACCCAGACGCCACGTTCCAGCAGCGCCAGCACTGTCTTTTCGTCGGGTTGAAGAGCGGGAATGCGGAGTACAGCATACCAGCCGCCTTCAGTCGCGAGCCTTTGTACGGCAGGCAGTTGCTTCAGTTGGCGGTCCAGCTCGACCAGATTGACGCTGACCCGCTCCCGAATCTGCCGCTGCATCGCCTCACGTCCTTCAAGCCAAACAGGCAGCGCCCACTGCGCTGGAGCGTTCATGGAGAGAAACGTATCGGCGATCACCTCCAGCCGCTCAAGGGACGCGACCGCATCGGGTCCGGTAGCGACGATCCATGCCATTTTCATCTGCGGCAGGCCGGCGATCTTGCTGAGGCCGCTGACCGTGAAGACCGGAACGCCCTCCAGCCCCGCTGCGAAGCTCGCGGCGCCGCCGGAGAACCCGTAGTCGAGAAAGACCTCATCCACAATGAGCGAGAGATCGAACTCGCGGCACAGGCGCGCCAGTTCCTCGGCCTCCCAGGGCTTGGTGAAGTGGCCGGTGGGATTATTGGGATGAACCAGCGCAATGGCCCGCGTCTGGGGCGTGATGGCGCGACGAAAGCCCTCCGGGTCGATCTGCCAGCCGTGGTCGTAGACCAGCGGGGCATACATCAATCGCACATCGTCCAGCACGGCGAGAAAATCGAAGAGCGGGTAGCCGGGCTGCGGAGCCAGTATCTCGCTCCCCGGATCGCAGAGCAGCCGAAAGAGGAAGCTGTAGGCCTCGCTGGTACTGGTGGTTAGCACAATCTGTTCGGGCTGGAGCGCCACGCCGCAGTCGGCATAGTAGCCGCAAACCGCCTCCCGCGCCCGCAAGAGGCCGCGCGGCTGGGGATCGTAGTCGAGGGCCTCCGGCCGGGAAAGCGCTTGCAACAGATCGGCGGAATACGCGAAGCCGCAGCGGGTGGGATTGGAGGCCGTCAGGTCGGCGATCGGCAGGCCGGCCTGCGCGCGCAGCCGATGCGCCCGCGCCAACTCGTTCTCTTCGGTATTCCAGTTCGTGCGCTGCGAAAAACGCATTCTCACCTCATCGACAGTAGATGTCCACGCAAGTGGCTGAAGTTTAGGGAACCTCTGATTAAGCCCCGCCTCCGCGTCACAGTTGAATAAAATTGTAT
>CAZMHC010000005.1:0-91584 GCA_964565955.1 uncultured Occallatibacter sp. | reverse complement strand
GCGCGCAGTTGTCGCACCTGATCGTGGTGGTCTACGCCTTCGTCAGCATCATCGGATTCTTCAGTTACGGATTCAAGGGCATCGGCAAGTTCGCCCAGACCTTTTTGCCCTGGCATCTGTCGGCCAACGAGTATGCGCTGATCCTGATCGCCATAACCGCCATCTACGTGATCAAGGGCGGCATGATCAGCGTGGTGATTACGGAAGTCGTCCAGTTCTTCATTCTGGCCATCGCCTCCTTCGCCGTCGGCATCATCGCCATGATGAAGGTGGCGCCCGATATGCTGCACCGCGTGGTTCCCGCCGGCTGGGACAACGTTTTCTTCGGCTGGAATCTGGGTCTGGATTGGTCTACGCTGCTGCCGGCCGCCACGGCAAAGATTTCGCAAGACGGCTATGGACTCTTCGGCTTCTTCGTGGTGATGCTGCTCTTCAAGGGCATTCCCATCTCCGCCGCCGGTCCCGCGCCCAACTACGATATGCAGCGCATTCTCTCCGCCAAGAACCCCCGCGAGGCCTCCATGATGAGCGCCTGGGTCAACATCGTTCTTACCCCGCCGCGCTACGTTCTGGTGATTGGCCTCACCGTGCTGGCGGCCGCCTTCTTCGGACCGAACCTGCGCTCCATGGGGTCCAACCTGGACTTTGAGACGGTGCTGCCGATGGCATTGGGCCGCTTCGTCCCCGTGGGCCTGCTTGGCTTCCTGATCGCCGGCCTGCTGGCGGCCTTCATGTCCAACTTCGCGGGCACGGTGAACGCCGCCCCGCCCTACTTCGTGAACGACATCTACAAGCGCTTCATCAATCCCAACGCCTCGCCCAAGACCTACGTCAACCTCAGCTATCTGGCCTCCTTCTCGGTGATTGTGATCGGCGTGCTGATCGGCTGGAACGTTACATCGGTCAATGAGGTCGTGGTCTGGATCGTCTCCGGCCTGTGGGGCGGTTACACCGCTTCCAACGTCCTCAAGTGGTACTGGTGGCGTTTCAACGGCTACGGCTACTTCTGGGGCATGGTCACCGGCATCGCCTCCGCGCTGGGCCTGCCGATGATCGTTTCACAACTGCCGATCGTCAAGAATCTGCTGGCCACTTACTCCATCAATATGGATGTGGTCATCATCTTCCCGCTGGTGCTGGTCATCTCCTTGATCGGCAGCTTTGCCGGAACCCTGCTCACCAAGCCGGAGTCCGATGAGGTGCTCATGGACTTCTACAGCCGGGTGCGGCCGTGGGGTTTCTGGGGACCGATTCTCAAGAAGGTGCGGGCTGCGGACCCCAGCTTCAAGAAAAACAACGACTTCTTCCGCGATATATTCAATATCGCCGTCGGCATCGTCTGGCAGGTCTCTCTGGTCGCGCTGCCCTTGTACGTCGTCATACAGGAATTCGCCCGCGCCGCCATAACTCTGGGGGTAATTCTGGCCGCCTCGCTGATTCTCAAGTTCACCTGGTACGACCATCTCAACGAGCGCGAGATAGCTCCGGCTGGAGACGTCGAGAACGGCGAACCGGTTGAGGTCAATGCGGTATAACTCCATTCAGGCGGCTGTCTTCCTGCAAAGAAAGCCAGCCGCCCGCCAGTTCATAAATGATAGGTAGAATGCGGTCGCCCCCACGCACACCGGAAAGGCTCAGCAAGTTGGAAATTTGCGACAGCGCATTGGTTGTTCTCGATCCGCCAGTCTGTCCGGCGATAGGAGTGGGAATGAAGCGCATCTCCTATCATGGCTGGCCCGATAGTTATCTTCTCTCCAACGGCAGCGTGGAGGCCATCGTCGTTCCGGCCATCGGTCGCGTTATGCAGTTACGGCTGGCCGGCGGCGCGGACGGCGCTTTCTGGGAAAACCGCGCTCTAGACGGTCGCCTGCCCGACGCGTCCGCGCATCGAAGAAACGGCCGCGAGTGGCTCAACTTCGGCGGCGACAAGTGCTGGCCCGCGCCGCAGTCCGCATGGCCCCGGCAGCAGGGCCGCGACTGGCCCCCCCCCGTTGCCTTCGATTCCCGCTTCGTCGAGGCCGTCGCAACCGGGGGCGGACTGACGTTGACCTCGCCCGTCGATCCGGCTTTTGGCATTCAAATCGTGCGTCACATAGAATTGGACCCAGTGCTGCCAACCATGCGCATCGTCACCGAGTATCGCAAACTCTCTGGAGACGCGGTCCGAGTGGGAGTGTGGACCATCACCCAAATGCGCGACCCGGAGCGCGTCGTGCTTCCGCTGCCGGAGCGGTCGGCCTTCTCTGGCGGCTATCTTCGCCTGATTGACGGCGAACCGGCGAAACTGAAAATCGAGGGCGGTCTGCTCTCGCTCGAGCGCAACCCCGATGCCTACGTGAAGATCGGCTCGGATGCAGCGAGTATGGTATGGGTCGGATCGGACACGGTCGTCCGCATCGATGCTGAACAAGGGGAGGAACAAGCGACGGGCGGCCAGGCGGAAGAATATCCCGACGGCGGCTGCCGCACCCAGGTCTATACCAACCCCGATCCGCTTCCCTACGTGGAGTTGGAGACACTTGGTCCCCTGGCGAACCTGAGCGTGGGCGACCGCATTCAACGCGCCGCCGCTTACACCATCGCCGCCCGCTCACCGGCCAGCCCGGAAGATGAAGCGCGAAAAGCGCTCGGCTAGAGGCTGATTGCGGTCGATGCTCGATTCAGGGCAACGGATGAAAAACTGCCGACGACGGCAAACCGCAAAGACCAAATAGGCGTAGAATGTTTGCATGAAACGATTCTCAGCGGCAGCGTTGATTCTGGTTGGGCTGGCGCTTCCGGCCTTCGCCCAGCGGTCGGCCTCGCGCGGCGGCTTCTCAGGCCATGCCGCGCCGGCGTTTCACGGCGGATTCGGCGCATCCGCGCCCCATCGCTTCGCCGGCTCTTCCCGCCCCGGCATTGGCGCGCCTCTTGGCGCAACCAGCGGCTTCCATAGGGGCGCTTCCGGCAACAGCGGCGTTCGCCCAGTCTATGCCGGGGCAAGGCGCCATCGAATCCCCTACGTGTCGGCCTTCGGGACGGGAAATTACTACGGGGCTTCGGCATATGGCGTGGCGGGATGGCCCTCCCTTGCATACCCGGACACCATCGGCTATGACGATTCTCCGGCTCCGCAAGGGTACAATTCCGATGCGCAACCGCCCGCACAGGAGCAGTCTGCGTCGCCCAGCCCTTACCAGCCCGGTTCCAATCTCTCGCAACCGGCGCCGAAGAGCGAGGACGCGGTCACGCTGGTCTTCAAGGATGGCCGCCCTTCCGAGCAAATACATAATTACGTTCTGACCCGGAGCACACTTTATGTGGGGGATCAGCATCGCCCCGACATCCCGGTGGACCAACTGGACCTTGCCGCGACAGTGAAGTTGAATCGAGACGCGGGAGTGGATTTTCATCTTCCCGAGGCTGCCGCGCAATAGGCGGCTTGCCCGTCCTTGGCAGCGAATCGCTTCTTTGTTCGTCCAAACAGGAGCGTTTGACCCACAAGATGCACCCCAGGGTGGTTTAATACTTATTGGGGGCGCGCCGCAAGCCGTGACGCTCCCTTACTCCGCGGAGGAATCCCGAAACCGATGTATTCTATACGCCGTCTTGCTCTTGTGCTGGCGCTGGTTGGGCCAGCGATTCAGTATATTCCGGCCCAAAGCTCAAACACGAGTTCGTCCAACGACTCCGCATCGCCAGACCAAAGCAAGGCGCCGTCGGCTTCAGACGCCACTTCCGAGGGCCAGTTAAGCGTACAGGCCCGCATCCGCGCCCGTCGCGCCCAGCGCCGCGCCGCCGCCATTCACGAGACCTACGATCATCTCTACGAAGCCTACGCAGGCGGCGGCTACCAGAGGTTCCGGCTTCCCTCGCCGCTCCAGCGCGCGAACGAGGAATCGTGGAATCTGGGCTTCGCCCGCTACTACAATTCACGACTGGGCGTGGCCGTGGATGGCAGCGGCACTTACGGCACGGCCTTCATCGAGCCGAGCGAAAACGTCGCCGATCCCGCCATCACCCATCCAGCCATCGTCCAGTACGCCGCCTTGATTGGGCCCACCTATCGCTTCTATCTACAGCCGAAATACTCCGTCTCCGGTCGCGTCCTGGGCGGATTCGCCTTCGGAGACTTTTCCGGAGACACCGGCGGCAACACCGGCCTCTCCACCCTCCTCCATCTCTACCCGGACGGGTATACCTTCGCCGCCAGCGCCAGCATCCTCGGCGAATACAATCTGTCCCCCAACATTGGTCTGCGCCTGGCGCCCGAATACCTGCTCACCGGCTTCGGATCGAGCGCGCAAAACAGCCTGGGCTTCACGGCCGGCATCGCTTATCGCTTCGGCAAGCAGTGAATGGACAGAAACGGAGAGTCCCGAAGAGGAAATGCCGTTTGAGAAAGCCAGTTGTTGGGCAAGACTCTCAAACGCTATGCTTCCGCCTGCCCGCCTTCGGCCATTCCCCATTCAATCGTTAGGAATGCTCGCCACGAACTTCCAGTTCTCCGATTTTCTGGCCCAGCCGTTAAACTTATCGAACAATTGCTGTGGCGAGGCCGCATCGCCTTTGAAAGGAAACACTTCTCCCATCCCCAAATCGAGCGCCGCATAATTGAACCAGTCCACCACGGCCCCCGAACAAAAGATCGATGAATCGGAAAGCAAAGAGACCTCTTCGTCCTTTTTTTTCGAGGACTTACTGGTGAACAGACTGCAGAAAGCCTTCCAGATGCTGTATGAGGGCTTCTTTTCGCGGCTATATTCCACGCGCTGCAACACCCGTTCTACAAGGGCCTTTTTGTTTTTCCCTTGGTAACGGAAAACCTCATATCGATAGTGCTTCAGGTTTTCCGACAAGTTGTTGAAGACGAGGCCTTCACCGCTGGCTTCGGCCACCTCGTTCTCACCTATATACAGCGCCGCGTGAATGATGCCCGGCGACCCCGTAAGCGGATGGGTGGTTATCTGGCCGAATGCGATCACACTCCCAGTAATCGACAAGGTTACGTGTTTCAGAAGGATGTCTCCAGTCTCAAGGCCAAGTTCGCTGCCAGTGTGCTCTTCGACCAACTTTGCAAAGGATGGCGATGCCATTCTAACCCTCCGTATCGGGTGAAGGCGGGAAATTCGGGAAAACATCCGGCCCATCCGGAGCTTTCCGCCGCGCCACCCATTATATCCATGCTCTCTATGTCGTCAAGATCGGAATTCCCGCAATCCGCTTCCGCCACTCCTCCGGGCCGGTCTGGTGAACGCTGCTTCCGTGCGCATCGACGGCCACGGTTACCGGCATCTCGCGCACATCGAATTCGTAGATCGCCTCCATGCCCAGATCCGCGAAGGCCACCAGGCGCGAGCCGCGGATGGCCTTGGAAACCAGGTACGCCGCGCCTCCCACGGCCATCAGGTAGACCGCGCCGAACTCCTTGATCGCCGCGATGGCCTCGGGGCCGCGCTCCGCCTTGCCCACCATCCCCAGCAAGCCTGTTTCAGCCAGCATCTGCCGCGTGAAGTTATCCATGCGCGTGGCCGTAGTAGGCCCCGCCGGCCCAACCACCTCGTCGCGCACCGGGTCCACCGGACCCACGTAGTAGATGAAGCGACCGCGGAAGTCCACGGGAAGTTTTTCGCCTCGGTTCAGCATATCTGTCAAGCGTTTGTGGGCGGCGTCGCGGCCGGTGAGCAACTTCCCGGTCAAAACCAGAACTTCGCCGGGTTTCCAGGTTGCGGCTTGCTCGCGAGTTACAGTCTCCAGATTCACCCTCCGCGCCGCGGAAACGTCGTAAGTCAGCTTCGGCCAGTTATCCAGGCCGGGAGGATCGAGATAGACCGGACCCGACCCATCCAGCGCAAAGTGCGCGTGACGAGTCGCCGCGCAGTTGGGAATCATGGCCACCGGCAGATTGGCGGCGTGGGTGGGATAGTCGCGCACCTTCACGTCCAGCACCGTCGTCAGCCCGCCCAAACCCTGCGCGCCGATGCCCAGCCGGTTCACCTTGTCGTACAACTCGATGCGCAACTCCTCGGCGCGGTTCGCCGGCCCGCGCGCGATGAGTTCCTGAATGTCGATGGGGTCCATCAGCGACTCCTTGGCCAGCAGCATCGCCTTCTCCGCTGTGCCCCCGATGCCGATTCCCAGCATTCCCGGCGGACACCACCCCGCGCCCATCGTCGGCACGGTCTTCAGCACCCACTCGACGACGGAGTCCGACGGGTTGAGCATGATGAACTTGGCCTTGGCCTCCGACCCTCCGCCCTTGGCCGCCACCGTCACCTCGACCGTGGCTCCCTTCACCAACTCGACGTTGACGCAGGCCGGCGTGTTGTCTTTGGTGTTGATCCGCTTGCCCGCCGGATCGCCCAGAATCGAGGCCCGCAGCTTGTTGTCCGCATCGAGATAAGCGCGCCGCACCCCCTCATCCACCATTTCCTGCGCGTCCTTGCGCTCTTCGCCGGGACCAGGTTCAAAGCGCGCGTCCATGCCGACTTTGAGGAAGGCGGTCACAATACCCGTGTCCTGGCAGATGGGCCGATGGCCCTCGGCGCACATCCGGCTATTGATAAGTATCTGCGCGATCGCATCGCGCGCGGCGGGCGACTGCTCCAGTTCGTAAGCCTTGGTCATGCTCTCTATAAAATCCAACGGGTGGTAGTAGCTGATGTACTGCAACGCGCCCGCCACGCTGGCAATGAAATCTTCCTGGAGAATGACGCTCATGGGGAATGCTCCTCCGACTCTTTAGGGTAATGGATGGGGCAATGACTGCGCATCCATTTTATGCGTCGAGGGCATTCGGCGAGCGAGCGAGCAGCTCGCCACCCAGGACTCGCAAAGCGAGCGGCAGATGCGCGACGTGCCGCAAGCGAGCGCCTCCCGCGAAACATCGGTCCCGGGATAAGCTCAGTTGCGGCATGGCTTGCGCCAGTGCCGCGAGATTATCGTCGGCACCGCATCCCACATCGAACAATGTACGTGGGTCAAGGTTGGCCTATGTCTCAGCCCACTTTCGATCATATGTGTCAAAGGTCAAACGCGCGCCATCGCGGTTGTGCAAAATTAAATCTCGCCTCACTGGTGTCTTTGCAGCAATGCGCAAGTTTGGCGGAACCGGCGGAACAGCCAGGGGAGAAAACTCGCACTTCCCTTCACGCCGCCGTGTTCCCTGAATCCTGCAAGACGACGCTTCACTTTGGCAATCAGTGCGCCAGGGTTGCGATCTACATAATCCCAGCCCGTGCCGCAATCGAGGACTTCCCCGTGCATGAGCCTGCAATGAGGAAAGAGTTGCACAATGTCCTCTATGGCAGGTCGGAACATTGTATCGATAGGATCGGGATGATAGGGGAACCGATTGGGCACAGTGATTATCAGATACCCGCCAACCGGTACCAGAAGCTCGAGCTTTGCGCAGATGGCGGATGGTGCGGCGACGTGTTCGAGAAGATTGCAGCACAACAGCGCCCGGTACCCGTTGTCGCCAAGCCCTGCGACGAAAGAATCGTCGGTCAAATCGCCGTGCATATCTATGCCATCCCCTTCCCGAATGTCGAGATGGTGGACCGCCACGCCTCGTCTGCGCAACGGAGCGAAGATTTCACGATCTATCCAGGGCTGGACCTGTTCTCGAAATGCCGCGCTCGCACTGCCTACGTTCAGAATCGGCGATAAGCTCCCAACGTCCAACCGATCGAGCACGTCTCCGATCCATTTCGCTTCCGCATCTAGCATAGCGTCAAACTCCTTCGGATATCCGTTTCATCTTGCAGTGCTGTGCCGAAAGTTACAATTCCCTGGACACCGCTGTCGCTGGGCAATTCGCAGCCTGAGGGAGGAGGCGCGAGACAATCTCCATGTATCGCTCCGCGGCACTCTGCCATGAATAGCGCGAGACGGAAAAAGCCCGGCGCTGTTCAGACTTGTCGCTCGACTCGGCATCGGAAGCAATCAAGCCGTCGATAGCTAAGAGAAACTCGCGGGCGGTTCTTTCGCTATCTCGTGGAAATACCGGCGCGCCTCGCACAAACTCCTTCATAGCTGGGTCTGCCGTGAGCGTCTCGTCCCCGCACACTACGGGCAATCCAGAGGCCAAAGCCTCCTGTATCGTCAGCGGAAATCCCTCGCCACCGCTGGGTAGCACGAGCACGTCGCAACTGCGATAAAGTGCGGCCATGGAAGAACCCCGCAATCCGGTAAAAACCCGCACATTTTCGGCATTCCAACCGGTGGGGGAGAGCCGCCCCCATCCGGCAAAAGCCCAGGTCCAGTCCGGCCGAAGAGCGACCATGCGCCTCATTGCCGAAAGGCCCTTTTTCTCAACGAAGCGCCCTACAAAGAGAATTGCAAAACGGTTTTCCGGCAGGCCGTACTCGCGGCGAAGCGATGCCTTTGTCTCAGAGCTTTCCGCTCTGCGGAACATATTCGTATCTACACCGTTGAAGATGACCTCGGGATCGCTCTTAAAGCGCAGTTCACTGAAATATTTCCTGGTCGTTTCGCTGATAAAGACAACCTGCGCGGCACGCGACAACATGGGCCGCGTCACGGTTGCGTTGGCGAACCGCATCGCTGCATTTACCACATAGTTTGTGTAGGGAATTAATCCTATGTGCTGGATAATAACGGTTGGGACTCTTCGCCATTTGGCGGCCAGAAAGGCAAGTACGTTGCTTAAATACAGACAATCGTGCAAGATAATAACTTCCGCATTCCCCACTTCGCGGATTATGTTTCTAAGTGCGCCCACCGTTGGAATTGGAAATGGCAGTCCGGTTTTCTCCTCCGCAAAATTGAAGACCGGCAAAGAATACGTACGCGATTGTTGCACCGTCTTCGGCGGCAGAGTGGCATCGCTTGCCATCCAGACAATCTCCTGGTTCCTGCCTGCAAGCGCGTCGAACAATTGTTGAGCGACAATCTCGATGCCGCCTGAGTGGGAAGCGAAATAGTGGGATACCATCAGAATTTTCATGCGGTCAAACATACCTCGGCGAAGAACGAGTTGGATTCATGAGCGAGAAGCTTTTCATTTAGGTCCAGTGCGCTTTCTATTTTCGCCTACGCAACCCGAGTATGCTCAAAAAGAAACTGCTGAATACAATCTGGACGCCCAGAGTCAAAGAAAAAACGGCTGGCATGACGATGCGCAGCATATGTCCTGGGTCCAGGGCGGGAAAACTGGCATTGGCCCATCCCGCGACGGCAAAGATTGATCCGCCCATGCCAAGCGCCATCAGCAACCCGCCCGCGGCAAGCCCGGTTTCAAGAGTGATGAAGCGAAAGGCCCGGTTGAGGCGCGGGTCGTCGGGCAGCAGTCCCTCGGAGATGGCAAACACTTTGGTGAAGACGGCGAAGGCGACCAGTTGAAAGCCCAGCAGAACCGCGACGAAAGCGTATAACAGCGTATGCACGTCGAATCCGACGCCGTGGACTACGCGCGGCCCTGGCAGAAGCCATGCGCATCCGGCCAGGCCAAGCAAGAACAAAAACGTTCCTGGATACAGAAAGAGCCAGCGCGGGCTGTACATGAGCATGAAGCGCAGATGCCGCCAGCCATCGCGGTAAGGGCGCAGATGGGGCGGATGCGAGCGGCCATCGTGCGCAAGCGTGACCGGCACTTCGGCGATCCTCATCTCCATCATGGTGGCCTTCATCACCATCTCCGAGGCAAACTCCATCCCTGTCGTGCGTAGGTCCATGCGCTCGAAGGCGGCCTTCGAGAAGCCCCTGATCCCGCAATGGAAGTCTTTCGCCGGCGCGTGGAACAGCGTCACTCCTATGAAGGAGAGAATGGGATTGCCGAGATAGCGGTTCTTCCAGGGCATGGCTCCTTTCTCGATGCGTCCCTTGAAGCGATTGCCCATGACCAACTCATAGCCTTCTCGGAGTTTCCGCACGAAGGGATCGAGATGCTCGAAGTCATAACTGTCGTCCGAGTCTCCCATGATGCAATAGCGGCCCTCGGCGGCGGAGATAGCGCCGTGGAGAGCCGCCCCATAGCCGCGAATCGGAATGGAAATCACTCGCGCGCCGAGACTGGCCGCAATCTCCTGGGAACCGTCGGTCGAACCGTTGTCGCCGACCACGATCTCGGCGCTTACCCCTGTGCGCTCGATATATCCGCGCGCCTTGCGGATGCAGATTGCAAGCGTCTCCGCTTCGTTGAGGCAAGGCATTACGATGCTAAGTTCCACACTCATGTCGCACTATTGCATACCATAGTTGGGGGTCTACGCGCCACTGGCCGGCAAAGGAGCGTCGCATAAATGGCAATTGTGTCGCGGTCGCGCGCGTCTCAATTACAATCGTGACCATGAGTTTTCCCGAAACGCGGATGCGCCGGATGCGGCGCAGCGAATCGCTGCGGGCGCTGGTGCGCGAGACCGCCGTCACGCCCGGCGATCTGATCTATCCGCTTTTTCTTTGTCCGGGCAAGGGCGTTCGCCGCGAGATCGCCTCGATGCCGGGTGTCTTCAATATCTCAGTGGACGAGGCGGTAGGCGAGGCTGAAGAGGCTGCCAGCCTGGGCCTGGGCGGATTGCTTCTCTTCGGATTGCCGGACGGCAAGGATGAGCATGGCTCCGGCGCATGGGACGACGACGGGGTTGTGCAGCGGGGTTTGCGAACGCTCAAGAAGACCGCGGCCGCGAAGAAACTTGCGCTCATCGCCGACGTTTGCCTTTGCGAGTACACCAGTCACGGCCATTGCGGAATCGCGGTCGAGACCCGCGAAGTCTGGGACGTGGACAACGATGCCTCGCTCGGTCTTCTCGCTCGTACCGCGGTCAGTTTGGCCAAAGCTGGAGCCGACGTCGTCGCTCCCAGCGACATGATGGACGGGCGCGTGGCGGCCATTCGCCGCGCACTGGACGACGCTGGCTGCGCCGATACTCCCATCCTCAGTTACGCTTCGAAGTTCGCCTCTGCCTTTTACGGACCTTTCCGCGAGGCCGCTAACTCGGCCCCGCAGTTCGGCGACCGGAAGACCTATCAGATGGACACGGCCAACCTGCGCGAGGCGATGCGCGAGATCGACCTCGACCTGGCCGAAGGCGCGGACATGATCCTGATGAAGCCGGCCATGCCCTATCTGGACGTGGTGCGCGCCGCCCGCGAGCGTGTGGACGCGCCGATTGGGGCCTATCAGGTTTCGGGCGAGTATTCAATGCTTCAGGCGGCCTTCGAGCGCGGATGGCTGGAGCGCGACCGCGCCATCGTCGAATCGCTGCTCGGCATACGGCGCGCGGGGGCGGACTTTGTCGTGACTTACTTCGCCAAAGAAGCCTCCAAGCTGCTGGCGAAAGGTTGAGCGCGCAATGGACCTATCGGTATTCGAAACTCCCAACCTGATGCAAAACGCGGCAGTTTTGACTGTGATACTGGCCTTTGCCGGGTATCTGATGACGTTTCTGAGCGCGCGGATGCTGGAACGGCGGCGGGACAAACTCGATCTGGTCAACAGGCGGCTCAACGAGTTTTACGGCCCCCTCTACGTCGCCTCGCAGGCGGGCAACATCGCATACCGGTCGCTGCTCAAGAAGCAGTGCAAGACGCAGAGCTTTCCCATTCTCGACAGCGAAATGAAGGAGTGGATGCTATGGATGACCGCCATCTTCATGCCCCTCAACGACGTGCGCGAGAAGATCATCATCGAGAAGGCATATCTCATCGTCGAGGAGCAGATGCCGCGCTGCCTTCTGGACTTTGTAACTCATGTGGTGGGTTACAAGGCGGTGCTGGCCAAGTGGGCCGACGGCGATTACTCCGAGCGGCGTTCGACCATAGGCTGGCCGCCGGAGTTCGACATCTATGTGGAACGTTCTTACGCGGCGCTCAAGGCCGAGCAGACGAAATTGCTGCATAGTTCGGCGCGGAGGATCTTTCGACGGGCTTTCGGCCATCGGGCGAAGGCT
The DNA here is from genome assembly GCA_964565955.1 of uncultured Occallatibacter sp. Taxonomy (GTDB): domain Bacteria; phylum Acidobacteriota; class Terriglobia; order Terriglobales; family Acidobacteriaceae; genus Telmatobacter. Next base: position 79,693 of record CAZMHC010000005.1, on the reverse strand, counting down.
TGACAGCCTAACTCTCTATCGACTTCCGCCCAATGAACGAGAAGCCCGTCGGCTGCCGAAGAGGCGGCAAACGGACTTCTCAGGCTGAAGGCAATTCGAGAGCTTTCCTACTTTAGCCCCACGCCGTACAGATAGCTGTAGGTGCCGTTATCGGCGCTCCAGGGCAGGTTTGCGCTGAACTTGGAAAAGACCACTGAGTTGCCGATGAAGGTGACGAACACATCGTGCTGATAGGTGGCGGTCGTCGCGCGGAAGGTAAACAGGCCGTTGCATGGATCGGTAAGCCCGCCCGGTCCGTACAGATAACTGGCGCTGGAGACCGGCGTCAGCGTGGCGTTGATGAGCGTGTTGCCTTGCGAGTCGGTTACCGTGATGCCGGCCGCTGCCGTAATTACAATGGTGGCCTCGCCGGTCGAGGGTGTGCCGGTCTCCACACTCCCATTGTTGTTGGCGTTGAGTTTCTGATAGAAGACGGCACTGTAGGTTCCCGCCACCGATGAGTCGAACTCCGCGGACGCCGCCTTTTGCAAGCCGAGGATCGATCCGTTGGGCGAGTCCACGATGAAGAACCCGCTTGCCGTCCCGAAGATGTAGTCCGTGCCGCTGCCCGCGCCGCCCACAGCGCCGGATATGTAGGTGCCGGATGCGTCCTCCTGCAACCCGCTGAAGTCCAGTGTGCTGCTGTTGAAGGCTCCGCCGCCGCTGATATTGCCGTACGGCCAGTAGGAGGAAGTTTGCCCGGAGGTCGCTCCAATGCTGACTGAACCTACATCAAGGCCGCCGAACGAGGTACGGAACTGCATATAGTTGTAACTCTCGTTGGCGAATGTGGTCAACGAGATCGAACCGCTTTCGACGGCCGTCACCAGAGCGGGCGTGTTATGACTGGGGCCGGCCTTGGCCACCTGAATCACAAGCGCATAACCCGGAACCTCGTACGCGGAAATCAGGTTGCCGTCGGGATCGGCAATCGCATAGCTGCCGTTGGCGTTGACGGTGTATGGAACCGTGCCGCTATCGCCGTTGGAGAGATTCGTGTAACTGATCGTCAAGGCGGTCGTGTCGACGGTGATGGTGAGAAAGTCGCCCACCGAAGCGGTTCCATTGTAAGTGTGCTTGGTAACCGTTGGGGTGGGAGTCGGGTTAGAACTGGTCGCCGTGCGACTGGCACAGCCGGAAAGACCGGCCACAATCAGCAGGACGCAAATCGGGCGTAGACGCATAGATGCCTCCGACGGGCACGCCTTTCTTGCCCACGCCTTCGCTATCGGCATACGCCAGCGCCGCTTGATGGCCGAGTGACTATAAATTAGACTTTCGTAATGTTATCCTCGCGGGGAATTGGCAACGCCAGGTTTTTCCAAAGGCGCAACGTCGGTTCGGACTGGTTGACGGTGTAGAAGTGCAGGCCGGGCGCGCCGTTGCGCAGCAGGGTCTCGCAGAGGCGAGTAACTGCCTCCAGGCCGAAATCGAGCAGGGCCTGCTTGTCGTCCTGCAATTCTTCCAGGCGCAGGCGTACCCAGCGGGGCAAGTCTGCCCCGCAACCGGTGCAGAAGCGCACCGTGTTGGCAAAGCCGGTGATGGGCATAACGCCGGGAATCACAGGTATCTTGATGTCAGCTTTGACGCAGCGATCCATGAAGTCGAGATAGGCGTCGGCGTTGTAAAAGAGTTGGGTAATTGCCCCGTCCGCGCCGGCCTCCACCTTGCGGCGAAAGTGCTCGAAGTCCGTACTGGGATTGGGCGCTTGCGGGTGCATCTCCGGGTAAGCCGCCACTTCAATAGCGAAGGCGTCGCCTTGCGTCTTGCGGATGAAACCGACTAACTCGCTCGCGTAGTGAAACTCGCCCGGAGCGGAGGGACTCATGGCCGTGGCGGGAAGGTCGCCGCGCAGGGCGACGATGCGTTTCACGCCCGCTTCCCGGTAGCGCTCCAGCAGGGCGGCGACCTGGGCGCGGGTCGAACCGATGCAAGTCAGGTGCGGCGCGGCCTCGATGCCTGCGTGCTTGACCACCGCCATCAGCGTCTCGTAGGTTCCGTCCTGGTTGGAGCCGCCCGCTCCGTAGGTGATGGAGAAATAGTTTGGCTGCACAGCGGCTAACTGGCCGATGACGGCAGGCAGCTTGGCCACGGCCTCGGGCGTGCGTGGGGGAAAAAGTTCAAAGGAAAATCTGAGCGGAAAAGCCATGCGTTGTGTGCCTATCGATTGCAAAATCAGCCGGCGTCAAGGATTCCCAGGTCTCGCTTCCGATCCCTGGGAATCCATAAGTCTACTGTGAGCGAATAGCGAGAGTCTGCCCCACCGCAGGTGGTTAGTACCGGTAATTCTCCGCCTTGTACGGTCCTTCCACCGCCACGCCGAGATAGTCGGCCTGCTTCTTGGAAAGCGTGGTCAGCTTCACGCCGATCTTTTCCAGGTGCAGGCGCGCCACCTCTTCGTCCAGCTTCTTGGGCAGAACGTAGACCCCGATCTTGTAGGTATCTTTGTTGGCCCATAGGTCGAGCTGAGCCAAAGTCTGGTTAGCAAAGCTATTGCTCATCACGAAGCTGGGATGGCCGGTGGCGCAGCCCAGGTTGACAAGACGGCCTTCGGCGAGAACGAAGATGCCGTGCCCGTCCGGAAAAGTATAAAAATCCACCTGAGGCTTGATGTTCAGCTTGGCAACTCCCGGCTCGCGGTTGAGCTGGTCCATCTGTATCTCGTTGTCGAAGTGTCCGATGTTGCAGACGATGGCCTGATCCTTCATGCGCTTCATGTGTTCGAGAGTTATGATGTCCAGGTTGCCGGTGCAGGTAACATAAATGTCGCCGCGTCCCAGCGTCTCTTCGACGGTGGTAACCTCGAAACCCTCCATCGCCGCTTGCAGCGCGTTGATGGGATCGACCTCGGTGACGATGCACCTGGCGCCCATGCCGCGCAGCGAATGCGCGCAGCCCTTGCCCACATCGCCGTAGCCGCAGATGACCGCGACCTTGCCTGCAACCATCACGTCGGTGGCGCGCTTGATGCCGTCGGCCAATGATTCGCGGCAGCCGTACAAGTTATCGAACTTGGACTTGGTCACCGAGTCGTTCACGTTGATGGCCGGCACCAGCAGTTTGCCCTGTTCCAGCATCTTGTAGAGGCGATGCACCCCGGTGGTGGTTTCTTCCGAAACTCCGCGCCACTCCTTGACGACTTGGTGCCAGTGCCGCGGGTCTTCGGCATATACCTTCTTCAGCAAATCCTTGATAACTTGCTCTTCATGGCTTTCGGCGGGACCATCGGCCCACTTATCCCCTTCCTCCAGCTCATAGCCCTTGTGGATGAGCAGAGTTACATCGCCGCCGTCGTCCACCACCAGTTCCGGCCCCTTGCCGCCCTTGTGGTTGAGCGCCTGATAGGTGCACCACCAGTATTCCTCCAGCGACTCGCCCTTCCAGGCGAAGACAGGAACGCCCGTGGCCGCAATCGCCGCCGCCGCATGGTCTTGCGTGGAGAAAATGTTGCAGCTTGCCCAGCGAACCTCCGCGCCGAGGCTGGTGAGCGTCTCGATCAGCACCGCGGTCTGAATGGTCATGTGCAGCGATCCGGTGATGCGCACCCCGGCCAGCGGCTTGGCGGCGGCATACTTGTTGCGAATCGAGACCAGACCGGGCATTTCCTGCTCGGCGATGGTGATTTCCTTGCGGCCCCAATCGGCCAGCGCGAGGTCGGCTACCTTGTACTTCAAATCCGTGATTTCGAGTGTGGAAGCTGCCATTGCTTTTCTCCTTGTATCGTCACATCGTGATATGATGATATGTATCAGATTCCGACTATGCCGTCAATCCTGAAAATCTTGCGCGTCGCAGCCGATCCCAGCCGGCTGCGCATTTTGCTGCTGCTGCGCGGCGAAGAGCTATCCGTAGCCGAATTGCAGGAGATTCTTGCCATGGGGCAGAGCACCATCTCCACGCATCTTGCGCATTTGAAGCAGGCGGGGCTGGTCAAGGATCGGCGCATCGGCAAGAGCTGCCTTTACAGAATGACCGTCTCCGGCGCGGGCACCTCCGGTGCGGGAGCCTCTGGCGACAATGGTGTTTTAGACGCGCTGCTGGCCCAGGCCGGCCAGGAGATTGCCGAGGCCGTGGCGGACCGGCAGGCGATGCGCCACGTTTTGAAGAAGCGCCAGGACAAGATGCGCGGCTTCTTCGACGGCATCGCCGGACGCATGGAGCGGGAGTACGTGCCGGGAAAGTCCTGGAAGGGGCTGGCCGAGGCGCTGTTGCGGCTGATGCCGCCGATGGTCATCGCCGATCTGGGCGCGGGCGAGGGCGCATTCGCGCTGCTGTTGGCCGAGCGGGCCAAGCGCGTGATTGCCGTGGATAACTCCGCAAAGATGATCGAGGTGGGGCGCGAGCTGGCTCAGCGTCACCAGGTGAAGAACGTCGAGTACCGGCTTGGCGATCTGGAAGAGCTTCCCATCGAGGATGCCGCCGTGGAACTGGTCTTCTTCTCGCAATCCTTGCATCACGCGCTGCATCCGGAGCGGGCCGTGCAAGAGGCGTGGAGAATTCTTCAACCGGGCGGGCGGATCGTGATTCTCGATCTGCTCAAGCATCGCTTTGAAGAGGCGCGCGAGTTATACGCCGACGAATGGCTGGGATTCAGCGAGGCGGAACTGGATGGGATGCTGGACAAGACGGGCTTTCATAAGGTCGAGAGTGCCGTGGTCCACAAGGAGCCGGATGCTCCGCAATTCCAGACCTTGCTGGTTGTCGGCGAAAAACGGAGTTAGCGGTCGCGCCGCGCCCCGCCCCTTTACGACGGATTCAGTCCCTTGGCGAAAACGCTATTGATATTTGGAGGATTGCGCAATATCTTCGTATGAAGGCTGAACCGCAACGATCCGGGTGCATGACGCTCGGTTGAGTGAAGTTGTCGCGATCGAAGAACGGTGGCCCCGATGCTGGAGGAGGACCGATGAAGGACGCGAAAAAGAAGGAACTGCCGGAGACCGCGCTGAATGGAAAGCAACCGGAAAAGATGGGAAAAAGCGGCGAGTTATCGCATCCGGATGACGCCAAGCCTATGAAACTGGGCAAGGATTGCGAATACGAGAAGGAGTATGCCCGCCTGGAGATCGAGCTCGTCAAGCTGCAAGAGTGGATTCGTCAAGAAGGCCTGCGGGTTGTGGTTCTCTTTGAAGGCCGCGACGCGGCCGGCAAGGGCGGCGCCATCAAGCGCATCACCGAATCGCTCAACCCGCGCGTTTGCAAGGTTGTGGCGCTGGGCACCCCCACGGAGCGCGAGAAGACGCAATGGTACTTCCAGAGATACGTGCCGCATCTGCCCGCCGCCGGAGAGATGGTTCTGTTCGACCGCAGTTGGTACAACCGGGCCGGCGTCGAGCGCGTGATGGGCTTCTGCACCGAGGCGCAGTATCTCGAATTCATGCAAAGCTGCCCGGAGTTCGAGCGTATGTTGCAGCGCTCCGGCATTCGACTTATCAAGTATTGGTTCTCAGTCAGCGACGAGGAGCAGGAACGCCGCTTTCAGGACCGCATGAAGACCCCCACCAAGCGCTGGAAGCTCAGTCCCATGGACCTTGAATCGCGCAAGCATTGGGCGGAGTACTCCCGCGCCAAGGACGAGATGTTCGCGGTCACCGATACCAAGCAGTCTCCGTGGTTCGTTGTGAACGCGGAGAACAAGAAATGCGCCCGGCTGAACGTGATCCGGCATCTTCTCTCCCAATTCGTCTACCGCGATCTAACTCCGGAGCCGCTGGAGCTGCCGAAGCTGGATAAGACGAAGTACGTGCGCCCGCCCATTCAGGAGCAGAATTTCATCCCGGAGATTTATCGGTAGCGGCCTTCGAGATCAGATTGCCGAACTCACGCGCTCTTGGTCATCGCCCGGATGACCATGCCCAGCAGCGCCAGCGCCACCGCGCCCCAAAAAGCCGGCCAGAAGCCGCGCACATGAAAGCCGCGCACCACGCCCGACGCCAACTGGATCATCAACCCGTTGATGACCAGCAGAAACAGCCCCAGCGTGAGTATGCTGAGCGGGAAGGTGACGATCTTCAGCAGCAGCCCCAGAGTCGCATTCAAAAGGCCGATCGCCAGCGCCGCCGCCAGCGCCGGTCCCAGCCCATTCACCTCGAATCCCGGCACAATCGACGAGACGGCCAGGAGAGCCAGCGCATACAGCAGCCATTGAACCAAAAGACGCACCATATTCAACTACCTTATCCCGTCAAAGGCCCTTCGTCCAGAGGTATTCGACCCATCCACCTGGTGGAAACAACTGGCTCTCCCAGGTCTATCCCTTATGCGGCAGAGATACGGAAACAAAGCCAGGCCTGCAGGCCCTGGCGCACTCCGCTACACTATTCCAGTGAAAGACTCATCGAATTCGGCGCAGCCAAGCCGCAAAGAGTTCCTGGCGCTGGCCAAGGAGCACACCTTGGTTCCCGTCTGCCGCACCCTCTCAGCCGACCTGGAAACGCCCGTCTCGGCCTTTCTGCGCGCCGCATGGCCGGAGCGCGAGTGCTTCCTGCTGGAGTCGGTGGAAAACGGCGAGCAAGTGGGCCGCTACACCTTCATTGGCCTCGCGCCCTTCAAGCGCATCGTGGCCCGCGGCCGCGAGGTTACCATCACCGAAGGCCGCAAGGTGGTCCAGATCGACGACGACATCTTTGCCGTGCTGCGCCGCGCCCTCGCCGGCCACAAACCGGCGCGCCTGCCCGGCCTGCCCCCGTTTACCGCCGGCGCCGTGGGCTTTTTCTCCTACGACGCGGTGCGGCAGATCGAGCGCCTGCCCAATCTGGCCAAAGACGAGCTGGGCGTTCCCGACGCTTGCCTGCTCTTCTTCGACGAGGTGCTGGCCTTCGACCATGTGCGCAAGGAGATTTGGCTGGTGGCCACCGCCGACGTCACGCGGTGCAGGACCCCCAAAGCGCAATCCGATGCCTACGAAAAGGCCGTGGCGCGCCTGGCCAAGCTGGAGAAGCGGCTCAAGCAACCTTTGCCCAAACTGGCCGCGGCGAAGGCCGCCGGCAAGCTCAAGGTGAAGCACCGCACCGCCAAAGACGATTTTCTGGCCGCCGTGGACCGGACCAAGGAGTACATCGCGGCCGGCGACATCTTCCAGGCCGTGATCTCGCAGCGCTTCGACGTGGAGCCGAAAGCCGACAGCTTCCAGGTCTATCGCGCCCTGCGCGCCGTCAATCCCAGCCCGTATATGTTCTTCCTGCGCTTCTCGCCGGAGGGTCCGCTGGGCGGAGTGCCAAATAAGTCAAATAACTTCTCCAAAAAGTTAAAAGCGCCCACCGCGCCCCTGGAGTTGGCGGGGTCGTCGCCGGAGCTGCTGGTGCGTGTGCATCAGGGCAAGGTCGAGTACCGGCCCATCGCTGGAACCCGCCCTCGCGGAGCCACCGAGCGGGAAGACGAGGCTCTCGCCGAAGAGATGATCCATGACGAAAAGGAGCGCGCCGAGCACGTGATGCTGGTGGACCTGGGGCGCAACGATGTGGGCCGGGTGAGCGAGTTCGGCTCGGTCAAGGTGGACCGGCTCATGTTCGTCGAGCGCTACTCCCATGTGATGCACATCGTCAGCTCCATCGAGGGCCGTCTCAAGCCGGAACTGACCGCCGTCGATGCTCTGCGCGCCTGCTTCCCGGCGGGTACGCTCTCCGGCGCGCCCAAGGTCCGCGCCATGGAGATCATCGAAGAACTGGAGCCGGCGCGGCGCGCAACCTACGGCGGCGCGGTGCTCTACGCCGACTTCTCCGGCAATCTCGACTCCTGCATCGCCATCCGCTCCATGCTGGCCATCGCCGGCAAGGGCTACGTGCAGTCCGGCGCGGGCATCGTGGCCGATTCCGTCCCGGAGTTGGAGCATCGGGAGGCGCTCAACAAGGCGCAAGCCGTCCTCCGCGCTATCGAGCGAGCGCGGCAGCTTTGAATCCGCATCCTTGTCTATGAGCGCTCGACAGCAAGCGGCGATCGAACGGAAAGATGGGGATGCCGCCAAAGGATCGCTTCGGCTATTCTTTGGGTTGAGCGCGAGCGCGGGCAATATCCTTCGCCTCGCCTTGCTATCATCGGCCGAGAAGGCCAACAGGAGACTCAATGTACAACGCCAAAGCCTACTCCGTTGCCAGTGCGACATCGCCGTTTGCCTACACCAAGATCGCCCGGCGCGATCCCACCGAGCGCGACGTGCAGATCGAAATCCTCTTTTGCGGCGTCTGCCACTCCGATCTTCACCAGGCCCGCAACGAGTGGAGCGGCGTCATGCCCACCGTCTATCCCTGCGTTCCCGGCCATGAGATCGTCGGCCGCGTCGTCAAGGTCGGCTCCGCCGTTGCCAAGTTCAAGCCCGGCGATCTGGCCGCCGTCGGCTGCATGGTGGATTCCGACGCAACCTGCCCGGAGTGCCAGGCCGGCCTCGAGCAGTTCTGCGCGAACCTGACCCTCACATACAACTTCCCCGACAAGCACACCGGCGGCGTTACCTACGGCGGCTACTCCGACAGCGTCGTCGTGGACGAGCGCTTCGCGCTCCGCGTTCCATCCAATCTCGATCTCGCCGGCGCCGCGCCGCTGCTCTGCGCCGGAATCACCACCTATTCGCCCATGCGTCACTGGGGTGTGACGAAGGGCAAGAAGGTCGGCGTGGTGGGCCTCGGCGGACTCGGCCACATGGGCGTCAAGTTCGCGCACGCCTTCGGAGCGCATACCGTCGTCTTCACCACCTCAGCGAGCAAAAAAGACGACGCCCTGCGCCTCGGCGCCGACGAGGTCGTCCTCTCCCGCGATGCCAACGAGATGGCCAAGCATATCGGCAGCTTCGACTTCATCCTCGATGCCGTTGCCGCCGAACACGACGTCAACGCCTACATCAACCTCCTCCGCCGCGACGGCAACATCACGCTGGTCGGCGCACCGGAGAAGCCTCTTCCAGTCGCGGCCTTTGCGCTGATATTTGGCCGCCGCAGCCTCTCCGGATCGCCCATTGGCGGCATCCCGGAAACCCAGGAGATGCTCGACTTCTGCGGCCAGCGCAACATCACATCCGACGTCGAGGTCATCCCCATCCAGAAAATCGACGAAGCCTATCAGCGGCTGCTCAAGTCGGATGTGAAGTACCGCTTCTCCATCGACATGGCGTCGCTCAAATCGGAATAACCGCGGAAAGCGCATCTTGGGCGCAAGCAACAGGCCTCGATCCACAACCGTTGCAAACCAATTGAAAGGAGAACAAATGCAAAAGCGCAAATTGGGAAAGAGCGATCTGGAAGTATCGGCGATCGGCCTCGGCTGCATGGGCATGAGCTTTTCCTACGGTCCGCCCAAGGACAAGCCGGAGATGATCGCGCTGCTCCGCGCGGCCGTCGATCGCGGCGTAACCTTCTTCGATACCGCAGAGGTCTACGGCCCATTCACAAACGAAGAACTACTGGGCGAAGCTCTCGCGCCCTTCCACGGTCAGGTGGCCATCGCCACCAAATTCGGCTTCAATGTCGATCCGGGGCACGATCCTCGCGGCATGAAAGGCGCCCCGCGGTTGGACAGCCGCCCGGAGCGCATTCGTCAGGTCGCCGAGGCCTCGCTCAAGCGCCTCAAGATCGATGCCATCGATCTTTTCTATCAGCACCGCGTCGATCTGGAGGTGCCCATCGAAGACGTTGCCGGAGCGGTAAAGGAACTGATTCAGGCGGGCAAGGTGAAGCATTTCGGAATGTCCGAAGCCGCCGCCAAGACCATCCGCCGCGCCCACGCCGTGCAGCCGGTGACCGCCGTGCAGAGCGAATACTCGCTGTGGACCCGCGGCCCGGAAGCCGAGGTGCTGCCCACGCTGGAGGAACTCGGCATCGGCTTCGTTCCCTTCAGCCCGCTGGGCAAGGGCTACCTGACGGGAAAGATGGACGAGAACACCAAGTTCGACGCGACCGATTTCCGCAGTACCCTGCCGCGCTTTACCCCGGAAGCCCTCAAGGCCAACCAGGCTCTGGTCGATCTTCTCGGCGCCATCGCGGCGCGAAAAGAGGCCACGCCCGCGCAGATTGCGATCGCTTGGCTGCTGGCCCAGAAGCCGTGGATCGTTCCCATCCCAGGCACGACCAAGCTGCATCGCCTGGAAGAAAACATCGGCGCGGCCGCGATCGAGCTCTCCGCCGAAGACCTGCGCGAGATAGAAAGCGCCGCTGCGAAGATCGAAGTGCAAGGCGCCCGCTATCCGGAAAGCGTGGAGCAATTGACCGGGCGCTGAACGGCGGGTGGCGAGAGAAGCGAAAGAGTTATACGGTATCCAACTTTCAGCTTCGAGCGGTTCATGCCAGCGACGGGCAGGACCGGAAAATGCCAGGGGGAATTGAACCGCTATTGCAACGCGACATCTTGCGCAAGCTGACGTTTGAAAGTTGAAAAGTCCAGGAACGCGGCGCGTCCCAGTCGACTTCAGTCGGCGCGCCTCTGCTTGTATTCGATCAGTTTGCGCGTTCTTTTCAGCCGCTTGTTCAGTTCATATTGCAGTTGTCCCACGAAGATCGGCGCCTGTTGCAGGTGAGAGTGAAGTCCATAGAGCAACAGGATGCCGGGAGTAGCGCGCTTCCAGCGAGCCTTCCACGCCGACCGCGCGGACAGCAGCAACAGCGCGGCAAGCCAGAGGGCCATGGGAACAACTCCAAAAAGCAAACTGGCCGCGATCGCGGCAGCCGGCGAAACCAGCCAGAAGCTTCCGCGCAGCAGGTTTCGTCTGCGGTCGGCGGTCCAGAACGGGTCGTCGCTCTTGCGGAAGCGTTCGGAAACCTCGGCATAGGCATGGCCGGCCCGCGTGGCGCGCTTCCAGTATTGACTCCAACGAGTTATCTGCAAATCGTGTCCGGTCATGGGGCAGTCGATGTGCAGAATCCCGTATCCCCGCGCTCTGATGCGCCGGCAAAGCTCAGGCTCTTCTCCGGCGATCAACCTCTCGTCGAATCCTCCCGTTTCCAGCAGAACCTCGCGGCGCATCAACACGTCGCCGCCGCAAAACTCCGCAAGGCCGGGAGGATAAATCCAGTCGAGGTCGAGGATGCGGTTATAGACCGATGCTTCCGGGTGTATTTCGCGGCGATGGCCCCACACGGCCGCAAGAGACGACTCCCCTGACATTGCGTCGCACGCTGCCTGAACAAAATCCGGGTGCAATACGGTATCTCCGTCGAGAAAGAGAATCAGATCGGATGCCGCGCGCCGCCAACCGGCGTTGCGACCGATGGCCGCGGTGGGCCGCTCCGGGTGAACCTCGATCACGGTTGCGCCATAGCGGGAGGCCAGTTCCCGGCTGCCGTCGGTGGAGGCGGAATCGACGTAGATCGTCTCCTTCACGTCAATGCCTCGCACCCTCTGAATGGACTCAAGGCAGGCGGCCAGTCGCGGCCCCTCATTGCGTCCGATCACTACGATCGAAAGCGAGGGCGCAACAGCGTCCGCGCAACGACCGGCAACGCTTTCAGATGCTTCCGGCATGAACACCCCGCTCTTGCGTCCCTTCGGTATGTACCGGCTCCTCGCTTGTTGCCGGTGTCGGAGATTTTCGTGGAATCACCCGCGCCGGAACCCCGACGGCAATGCAATTGGACGGCACATCGGCGAGCACCACGGCGTTGGCTCCTATCGCCACATTGTCCCCGATCCGGATCGCGCCCAGAATCTTGGCTCCGGCGCCAATATCCACGCGGTTGCCCAGAATCGGCGCGCCGCGCTGGCCGGTATGCCTCAGCCCCACGGTGACCCCATTGCGAATCACGCAGTCGTCTCCGAAGACGGCATCGCCACTGATGACAATTCCCCCGAAATGATCGATTCGGAATCGTCGGCCCAAGGTTGCCTCGCAGGGAAGCTCGATGCCTGTCAGCGCCTCGGAGACAGGCTTCAGCACCTTATAGACAAAGGAGAAAGGCATACGCAGCCAGCGCCGGCGAATGGTGTAGCGCCAGCGGCCAAAGCGGTACACAGCCATGGCCCACAGCCCCTGGCGGGAGAGTTGACGATCATAGGTGCGCCAGTCCTCGCGGATGTTATCGAACAAACTCAGCCTCACGGTCTTCTGAATATACTATCGTCAACGCTCTATCTTCGCGGATCGGCGAGGCACGCCAAGTTTGCGGGCGGCGACGATCGCCGCCGCCAGACCTGAAAATAGGTCGTGGATTGCGTCAGACAGAGAGAATGCAAATGCCGCTGAATGTCGGCATCCTTATCCACCAGGGCAGTCGGGCTGGTCAGGTCCAGCACCACCGCATCGGCCTCGTCGAACTGTTGCATCACGCGCGCCTTGTCGGCGGGAAGAAGCTGTCCCAACTGGAGCGTCCATATATCCGGCGAATGAACGCTCGGAAAATAGTTATGGACTCCGGTGCTATAAGAGAAGAGAAGCAAGTTCCGATGGGTTGACAGCTCCAGGATATTCTTCCATTCGGCCACCCAGCCCGCATCGGCGTATAGATTGGCGGTCGCTGTCGGCGACTTGATTTCTTTCCAGCTCTTCCAGGCGTCGCGCGCAAGGGTCGCCTGGCCCGCGATTCCGAGAACCACAAAGATCGCCAACAGAACCTTGCGCGCGAATCCAGACTCGACAGCCGATAACCCGAGCAACATACCCACTATCAGGATCGGATCGAAGAGATAGTGTTGGTGCGGCGCTCCGTAGGCAAAGCACACGAACGCTCCCTGGATCAGCGCGCAGAGAACGATCGCCGCATCTCTGCCGTCCATCGTTCTCCGAATCGCCATTCTTCGCGCCGCCAGCACAGCGAAGACGGCGAGGCTCAAGGTGCAAAAGACCCACCAACTTACCGGGGTAAATAGAGCGTAGGCGAGATAGCGAAACCAACTGTATCCCCAGGGGTGCAGAAACTGCATCAACCCTTGTCCGGAGCCGTAGTCGATCTGCTTGTAGAAGCCCATCCCCGCCAAAGGAGTCGCGGTTGCGAAGACGGAACGCCACCCGAATTGGCAAGCCAAAAGAATTGCGAGCGCGATATAGGTCGATACCCCCGGCGCAAGCATACGAAACAATCTCGAAAGGGAGCGGGGAGGCTTGACGATCCAATCGAGAAACAGGAATGCGGCCAACAAAGCCGTCATAACCAGAGGCAAAGACGGCACGCTCCAACAGCCTATCGTGGAGATAGCCAGACCCATGTCCAGCCTTCCCATCAGGACGAAGAGCAGCGCAAAGAGAAGGGATAGCTGGACGAGAGAATAGGGGAGATTGGGATTGACCGGGTTGACGATCCGGCTCATTGCCAGCAGCGCCACAAGCCAAACGGATTCCCTGGGCAGATAGCGCAGAAAGAGAGCGCAGAACAGGGCCATCAACGCCAGTGTGACGACCGCGCATCCGATCGACGGCCAATAGCCTCTGCCAAACAGGGCAAAGAGCCAATGCTGGATGGAAACCGGCAGCAGTCCGTAGGAATAGAAGGTATCGACACCCAGCCGGAGACGCTCGTCCAGCAGGCAATCCAGATTGAGAAAACTGCCGCGATCCTTCAGTATCCAAAGGTCCAGTGAGAATAGAATCGGCCAGGAAAGAAGGTAGATTGCGGCGAACGCGGCTAAGAAGAAACCAAAATGCCGCGCCGTGCGCGGGCTGTTCCTCGAGTTACCCGCAACTTCCATGCTGCCTCTTCGGTTGGGAACGATTCATTCCTTTGCGGTAACTTCCTCAACGCGCCTGGCCGGCGCCGATCGCCCGCGCGGGCACTCCCGCGACTGTAACTCCGGCCGGCACATCGCGGGTGACCACCGCATTGGCCCCCACCGTGGCGCCGTCCCCGATGGCGACGCCGCCCAGCACGGTTACGCCGCGACCGATCCACACCTCATTGCCGATGACGATAGGTCGGGCGATGTGTCCGGACTCGCGGATCGGCAAACCCGGCACCCGGGCGTGGTTCGCGTCGCGAATGCTGGAGTACTCGCCGATCATGGTGCCATTGCCGATCGCAATCCGGTCGAACGAGACAATGTGAACCCCGCGCGAGAGCACGACGCCGTCGCCGATCTCGATCGCTCCATTCTCCAGAGTCTCCAGATACAGCGCGGGATACAGGAGAGCGTCCCGTCCAATGCGAATCTTGCCCGTGCCGTGCACTTCGGCCCGCCCCAGCACCACGACCGACGCATCGAGAGGCGCGTCAAGGCTGGAAGAAAGCAAGGCATGATTGCGGATGCGCCCCAGGTTCCGGCGCAGACCGGAGGTTGCCCTGTAGAACGACGACAACAGCGATGCAAGCGACGACTTAAGTTGGCGGCGCAACGAGTTATCCGGCATATCCATTGTCGTCTTTCGGAAGTATGCGCTTCACCAGGGCTGGGCGGGGGAAAAGCGTCCTCCCATGGTATCGCGCCACGCCTGATTCAAGATCGCTATCAGGCGCCGGTCGGCGCTGACGCTTGCGCGCCTCTCCGGCTCCTTGCTCCATCGTCTGCGCTGCGACCGCAGCCAATACCAGCCGGCCTCGGCGGCCAGGGAGCACCATGCGGACAATCCATGATGTTTTCGATAGTAGAGCAGCATGCTGCGCATACGCCAGAGAGTGAGCTGCGCCCCGGTTTGCGAGAGTTGCAGCGACTGAACCTGACGCGAGGACTCGCCGCCGATATGCACGACTACGATATCCGGCCAATACCAGATCGAGAATCCTCGGTTCTTGATGCGTCTGCAAAGGTCTACTTCCTCGTAGTACAGGAAAAAGCGCGGGTCGAAGGCCCCGACTGCTCGCAGCGCCTCGGCGCGCAGAATCGAGTACGCGCCGGGAACCCAGTCCACCTCGGCGGCCTGCATTTGATCGGCCCAGGTGCGGTCCGCGCGCCCAAAAAAGCGCGATCGCGGAAAGCGCGCCGCAAGCCCGGAAAGGACAAGCAGGTCGGTGAAGACTGTGGGAAACATCCGCGCCGATGGTTGCCAAGAGCCGTCGCGACCGATCAGACGTCCGCCGCCAAGTCCCGCGCGGGGGTTCGCGTCCATATGCGCCACCGAGCGTTGGAGCGATCCCTCGCTCAGAAAAGCGTCGGAATTGAGAAGCACAATATAACGTCCGTTCGCGGACTTGAAGCCGAGATTGTTAGCCGGACCGAAGCCGAGGTTGACCTCGCTGCGTATCGACAGCGCGTCGGGAAACTCGCGCTCGACCATCGCGGCGGAGCCGTCCGCCGAAGCGTTGTCCACCACAACGACCTGGACGCTCAGCGAACCCGCCTCGCGATAGACCGATTGCAGGCATTCCCGCAAAACGTCGCGCGTGTTGAAGGACACAATCACGATGGAGACGTCGAACTGGAAAGATGCGGAACCTTGAGCGTTCATAGTCCTCTTAGCGGTCGGTGGGGACGCGCTCTCGAAAGGCTTCTGCCAGCAGAGTTGCATTTTGCGGCAGATTGTAGAGATCGAGGACGCGCTTGCGTCCGGCAATCCCAAAGCTGCGCCGCAAGGCCGCATCTTCAGCCAGACGACTGAGCGCCGAGGCCAGCGCCTCGGCCGAAGACGCGGGAACCAGCAGCCCGTCGAGGCCGTCGCGGATCAGCTCTGGAATTCCGGCAATGCGGGTGCTCACGCAGGGAACCTCCATGGCCATGGCCTCCATCAACGCCACCGGGACGCCCTCGGCAAAACTGGCCAGGGCGAAGATATCCGCCTGCCCAAGCAACTGCCGCGTCTCTTCATGGCTCTTTGCTCCCTCGAAGATTGCCGGAATTCCCTTTTCTTCCGCGAAGGCCCGCAAATGCTTGCGGTCCGGGCCATCGCCCACCAGACGCACCCGGAACGAGCGGCCCGCGGTGCGCAGAAGTCCGCAGGCTTGCAAGAGAATGAGCTGGCCCTTCGACGGAACCAACCGGCCCACGCACAGGATTTCCAGATCATGCTCTGTCCTGGCCGGCGGCCGCATCGGAAAGAACACCTTCGGATCGACCCCCAGCCGCACCACCGCCATTTTGTCCCAGTGCTCCGGGTCCGAGATGCGCATCAGTTGGCTTCGGCAAAAGTCGCTGATGCACAGGATGAACGTCGCGCGCTCTACCTTCCGGCGAAGGTGAAACTTCTCCACGTCGTAGAATTCGTCCGGGCCATGCACGGTCAGCGAATAAGTGAAACCCCATGCCATCGATGTCAGCATACCCACCGTTGCCACCGGCCCGCAGAAGTGGATATGCAGATGGCGATGACCGCGCGAACGCATCCAATCCCCCAGGACCAGGGCCTCGGCGAGGTAAAAGAGCGCATAGAGAGTTGCGCCGAAATCTCCTCGCCCCAACTGGAGAGCGGCCAACAGCCCGTGAGCGAAGACCCATGGCCTGAATAGCAGCGTCTTTGCCGCAATCGCCGCCGCCCGCGCGGCTCCCGCGGACTTGACGTAAAACGTCTTCTCCGCCTCTTGCGCCTCGGTCTCGGACATCGACTCGCGCGGACGGTCCGGGGGGTTGATGGAGGCGGCCTCGACGGCAAAACCCTGTTTTCTCAGCGCCAGAATTTCATTGAGAAAGAAGGTGTGCGAAATAGCCGGATAGTAACTCAGAAGATAGAGAAGCCGCCGTGGAGCGTTCCCGGCCTTCGCCTTCGAGACCTCTTCGGCCGCCGCGGAATCCGGGCGCGATCCTCGATCCGGAGCCCGCGCTGGACTCACGGCTTGCGACTTTGCGTCTTGGTAACTCTCTTCCATGTGCGACCGACCTGTCTTCAGCAGTTGCGTTGTGAAATCGCCGGCGCGGAAACCGGTTCTTCTTTGAATTCCTGGGGAAGGCCGGGTTCTTCGGCAAGCAGACGGTAGATGCCGATGACCCGCTCGATCTTCCGCTGCCAATCGAAATCGCGAATCGCCCGTTCCCGTCCCGCCGCGCCCATGGACTTCGCCAGTTCGGGAGAATCCATTGTCTTGCGCATCGCCGCGGCGAATCCGTCCACCAGGCTTTCGTAGCTCGTTGGCGCGACCAGCATTCCGCAGGAGGCGTCCAGATAATCCGCCGGACCGCCCCAATCCGTGGCTATCACCGGCTTGCCCATGGCCATGGCCTCCAGCACAACGGCGCCCCCGCACTCGTAAAGGCTAGGCAAAACCAGCGCGACAGCGGCCCGCAACCGATCGGCGCACTCCCGCTGCGTCAACCACCCCACGAAATGAACGCGGCGCTTCACCCCAAGTTCACCCGCCAGCGATCGCCATGTTTCCAACATGGGGCCATCGCCGATGACTTCGAGTTCCGCGGAGGCAACCTTCTCCAAAGCCCGAATCGCTATATCCAGAGCCTTCCAATCCACCAGGCGTCCGATGAAGACAAAGCGAGGAACCGCGCTCTCCACATTGTCGGACGAGCCTTGCCAGAGGCCGAAGTCGATCCCATTCTCCACCAGTTCGACGACCTTGCCGCGAATTCCCGAAGGCAAGGCCCGCCGCGTACGTTCATTGGCCACCAGCACCACGCTGGCGAACTTCTTGCCCGGCAGCAGCGCGTTGCCCGCATTCGTAAACAGCCGACCCGCGGCGATCGCCGCGCGACTGATCCATGCCTCGGAGCGGCGAAACGCGGGCGGGTATTCCATTCCGCCGTTCAGCGGCCCGATCACCACGGGAACGCCCAATCCGAACAGCAGGGAAGGAAATCGTGGAGCGACCGGAATGGGCTGGTGAACCACGTCGATCCCGCGCTCGCGGATCAGTCGGCGCACGATTCCACGCTGGCAGAATTGTGTAACGATCTGGTTGAAAAGCCCAAACGTGGCTTCCGCCAATCGCCTGGGCAGATAGCCGCCGAGACGAAAGCACAGCTTCTGAATCCACAGGTCGGGAACGAACAGAAGCCTGTCGATGTCCCCCGCGAACAACTCCTCCACTTCGCCGCGCGTTCGCGTGTGCGCGACCAGCCAGCTCTCGATGCCGCGGGACCGCAACAGGCGAAAGTAATGCACGGGAAGGATGGCTTCGCCGCCGAAGCGTGTCGAGGCGTGCTCGGCAACAACGCAGATTCTCATGGGAACTCACGCGGTACGGAAGATATGGTAATACCCCAGAGCGCCGAGCACTCTCTTGAACGCCCGCTCGCGCGCGAAGTATGCCGGCGTCAGTTCCACAAAAGGGAGGATTCGGCCTGGCTGGTCCAGCGTCGCCCCGCCGTCCAGCAACCCCGCTTCCCTGGCCTCGTGCAGCCACCATTTCGCTTCCCCGCCCGCGTGAAAGCACTTCAAGCCGGACCAGGGTTCCGATGCGAGAATGCGCCGTCCGCTTACGCCCAGCTTCGACATCACTCGCTTGGCCGGCGAACGGCGCCAGCATTTCCAGCGATCGGGATCGAGATAGCCTCCGCCCGATCGCATGGCCAGTGCCGCCCACACAATCGCTTCGATGTGCATGATGCGCGGCAGCTTGACGCCTCCCAGCCTGCCCACCAGCCAGTCCAGCCAGTCCAGGTCCGCCGACGCGCGCCAGTGCGCGACCCCGATGTCCACATGGTGGGCAAGCCGAATCCCCGCGCCGATGGCCGTTCTAACCGTCTCCGGTGGAAAGAGGCAGTTGGGACGCTGCCACATCAGCAGCAAACCGTCCGGCGGCGTTCGCTCGAACTGAAAACGGTTGGGGAAGTAAAGGTCCGGGTCGAGCAGCACCAGTTCCTCGCCCGGATCGCTCAGCAGCAACGGATCCGTGATCTTGCGCCAGCAGGGGTGGCCGCGCCGGAAAGCGCGCAGGTTGCCGTGCTCGGCGAAGAGCGCTTCCTCCCGCTCGGCCAGGTCTTGCTCCGAATAAACCTTCCACCGATGCGCCTTGGCATCGAGCGTCGCCAGCTTCTCGGACAACTCCTCCTTGTCCCGCTCGGAGTCGGTGACGAGACTAAGGTGAAGGTCTTCAAGAGAGTTGCAAAACAAACTCTCCAGCGCGTCTCCCGCATAGCCCAGGGAGCGCGGCGAGAGCACCATGTACACGTGGCGAATGGTCATCGGGCGCCTTTCTCCTTACTTTGCGCAGGCCGCCGGTTCAGGGTCGCCAACCTCGGCCGCATTGGATCGTTCCAGGCGCGCCCTGATCTGCGCCGCCAAAACCTGAATGTTCGGTTCGCGGAATATCAGGTCGTGATCGCCGGGCAAGTCGCATATTTCGACTCCGCCCTCCGCCAGAGGCGCCCATCCCAAGTCCAGCGGCAACCGGGAATCCGGCTGGACGGAGGCGCGAAACAGCGTCACCGATCCATGCCACGGCCGCGGCCGGTAGTGCATGGCCGCCACATAGCAAATATCGTCGGTGCTCTTCATGAACGATGGCACGGAGCGAAAGCCCATCGCCGCCGCCGCCGCGTAGGCCCGGCGCAGGCTTCTGGTATACAGTTTTTCCCACAGGTAGACTGCCGTTTCCCGAACAGAGAGAGCGGAAAGATTGCCCCGGAAGCGGGAGATGCGGCGATCCAGTTTCACCCGCGCGGGGTCCTTCCGTTGCGTCATTGCGATCGAATCGCGTTGCCGGCTGTCGAGCAAACCGAGCAGTTCCACACGCTCTCCCAGAGCGCGCAACTGATGCGCTATTTCAAGAGCCACCGTGCCGCCATACGAATACCCCAGAAAGTAGTACGGTCCCTTGGGCTGAACCTTTCGTATCTCGGCCAGGTAATACGCCGCTTGATCTTCAAGAAACAGGAGCGCGGGCTGGTCGGCCAGCAGCGACTGCGCCTGTACGCCATAGATCGGATGGTCGGTCCCGACCAGCATGGCAAGCTGGTAGAAGCGGATAATGTTCCCCCCCGCGCCGTGAATGATGAAAAGCGGGGCTGCCGATCCACGCGACTGCATGGGAACGATCGAGGAGTTGCTGTTGGCGGCAAGACGATTCCGTACCAACTCCGCCATCCGCTCGACCGTGTGCCCGGAGAACAGCACAGCCAGGCCGAAATCGAGCGAATATATCTTGTTGACGCGGGAAACGATCCGCATTGCGGCCAGGGATTGCCCGCCGAGGTCGAAGAAACTGTCTCGGACGCTCAGGTTCTTGATCCCCATCGCCGTCTCCCAGATTCCAGACAACTGCATCTCCAGCGCATCGCGGGGCGCCAAGCGATCCGCGCCCCGCTTGTCGGCCGCTGGCGCGCCATCGTTCAGACCGGCGCTCAAAAATCCATTCCGGCCGGCGGCCTCTTCGGCTACAAGTCGATCCGCATCCGCGCTGGACGGCCGCGCTTCGCTTTCCTCCCGCGCCGGCTCTTCCACCACCATGCCTTCCGTGTTCGAAAGCATGGTTTCAAGGATGCTCTCATAGAGCCGCAAGATGCGTTGTATGGTCGTGTCGCGGAAGAACCCGGGATTGTACTCCAATTGCAGACGCGGGCCTTCGGCGCGTTCCACGATGCTCAGCATCAGGTCGAACATGGTTCCCGGACTGACGGAACGCAAGGGGACGATCTCCAGGGAAGGCGTATGCTGGACCTGCATGAAGGCCTTCTGATAGATGAAGTAAACCTGGAGAGAAATCTGGTTCTCCTCGCGCGAGAAGAACTCGTCTTCGTTCAGATCCTCGAAGGGAAGATTCTGATGAACCACCGCGCGCAGCGCCCAGTCGCGGACGCGATCGAGAACCGCCGCGAAAGTGTCCTCCTTTTCCATCCGCATCCGAATTAGCTGAGGATTGGAAAAGGGACCGATCAGGTCTTGCGTCTCCGGAGGCCGGTTGGCGCAGGGCGTGCCGATCAGAATGTCTTCCTGTCCGGTCAGCCGGGTGAGCGTTGCGGCGTAGACGGACAGCAGCAGCATATAGAGCGTCACTCCCCGCTCGGCGCAGAAATCCCGCGCCCGCCGCGCCTGTTCCGGATTCAGAAGAAGAGTCTCGATGGTGCCCTGTTCTTCGGCTCCGCCGCCGGGGAAGTCGCGCCGGATGCGAAGCGGGGTGAAGTTTCCGCCCAGGGTCTCGCGCCAGAACCGCAGCGACTCCGAATGCTCCTTCTCTCTTCTCAACTGCTCCAGCCAGACCGCGTAATCCCCGAACTGGATCGGCAACTCCGGCAGTTGAACGGGAACCCGGCGCGCCAATCCGTCGTAGATTGCGGCAAAATCCCGAAGCGCCACCCCGTTCGACCATCCGTCGCAGACGCTGTGATGGATGGTGATGAGAAGAATATGCTCCTCGGCGCCCATTCGGATCGCCCGCGCCAACAGAAGCGGCCCCTTTTCCAGATCGATCCGGATGCGGGCGTGGCGCTGGATGATCGCGTCCACTTGCTGCCGGCGCGCATCGTCCGCCAGCGGCCGCAAATCTTCGATCGGGAGCGGTACGTCGCAAGGCGGATGAATCACCTGCGACACCTTGCCGTCCACCACCTCGAAGGTGGTGCGCAACGACTCATGGCGGCGCGCCAACTCTCCCAGCGCGGACGCCGCCAGATCGGGATCGAACCTTCCCCGGCAGGTCCATGCGATCGGCATATTCAGCGCGTGATTGCCGGGATGCATTTGGTGCAGCAGCCAGAAGCGCGCCTGACTGGGCGTTGCCGGCATCACAAAAACTTCCCGGTCCGCCTCGGCCTCGTCGCGCTTGCTATCGTTGGAGAGAACTGTCTTTTCCGTTGCGTTCCACATCAGGCTTTCGTCCTCCGAAATTCCCTTCGCGAAACAGCGGTGATGGCCGGACCGGCGGAGGCGTTTTCCACTCTCGCGGACTTGGTCTCCTCAAGAACCCTCGACAGATCGGCGATGGTGCGGTGCTGGAATATCTGCGCGGGTTGGATGGGCAGCCCCTCGCGACCGGCGCGCACCGAGATGCGGAAGATGAGCAGCGAATCGGCTCCCAGCTCGAAGATGCTGTCGGTGATGCTGACCTGATCCAATTGCAAGACTTCGGCCCAGATTGCCGCCAGTTTCTTTTGTTCGGGCGTCTCCGCCGGCGTGAACGGACGTTTGTGCGCCTTGCCCGCGATGGCCGGATTCGGCAGTGACTTGCGGTCGATCTTGCCGTTGGCGGTCCGGGGCAGCGCCTGCAGCACCGTGACGATGGCCGGACGCATATACTCCGGAAGCTTTTCGGAGAGCAGAGAGTGCAGTTGCGCCTCCAAATCCGCGGGCGGCGGGGTCTGCGCCGAGTCGACCCAGGCAGCCAACCGCTTGTCTCCCGGTCCGAATTCCACCGCCGCCGCCACCGCGTCGCGCACCGCCGGATGGCTGGCCAACGCGGTTTCGATTTCACCCAGTTCAATGCGGAAGCCCCGCACCTTCACCTGGAAGTCGGTCCGGCCCAGCAATTCGATGTGACCGTCGGGAAGCCAGCGCGCCAGATCGCCGGTGCGATAGATGCGTCCGTCGCCAAAGGGATTGGGCAGAAATTTTTGCGCGGTCAATTCCGGTCTCTTCCAGTAGCCGCGCGCCAGCCCGGCGCCGCCTATGAACAACTCCCCGATCACTCCCACCGGCACCGGTTGCAGACGCTCGTCGAGCGCGTAGAACTGGGTATTGGCGATGGGCGGTCCGATCGGCACCGGCCCAGACAGCTTTTCAAGCCGGGTCGCCGAAGACCAGATGGTGGTTTCCGTCGGCCCGTAGACGTTCCACACCTGGTCGCTCGCGTCCAGCAGAGAATCGGCCAAATCGCGGGGCAAGGCCTCGCCGCCGCACAGAACCTTCAGCCGAGGCTGGCCTTTCCAGCCGGCCTCGAGCAGTATCCGCCAACCGGACGGCGTTGCCTGCATCACGGTCGCCCGCGACTGCTCCAGCAGGTTCAGAAGCCGGAAGCCGTCGAAAACCTGCTCCCTGGAGGCTATTGCCAGACGGGCGCCGACCATCAACGGCAAAAACAGTTCCAGGGCCGCAATATCGAAGGACAGCGTGGTGACCGCGACCAACGTATCGTCTGCACTCAGGCCCGGTTCCCGTTCCATGCTGCGCAGCAGGTTGTGCAACGCGCCATGTTCGATGGCGACGCCCTTGGGGCGCCCTGTGGACCCCGACGTATAGATCACGTATGCCAGGGAATCCGGCGCGTTCGTTCTATCCAGGTCCGCGCCGCTCTCCCGCGCCCACAAGGTCTGTTCGCTGTCCAGGCAAACCACTCGAGCGCCGGTTTGCAGGCGCGCGGCGATAGGCTCCTGGGTAAGCAGCAGCGATGCCTGCGCATCCTCCATCACCATTTGCAGACGGTTCGTCGGATGGCTGGGATCGAGGGGCAGATACGCAGCGCCCGCCTTGAGTACGCCCAGCACCGCGCCCAGCATCTGGTGCGAGCGTTCCAGGCATACGCCCACCAGCGAACCTTCTTTGACGCCCTGGCGGCGCAGGTGCCGCGCCATGCGGTTGCTGTACTCGTTGAGTTGCCGATACGTCCACTCCGTTCCCTCGCAGATGGTGGCAACTCGATTCGGCGCTTTGGCCGCCTGCCTTTCGATGGTTCGGTAGATCGGCTCGAATGGGCCGAAGTCCACGGCGGTGCGGTTCCACTCCTCCAGCACCAGCCTTCGCTCCTTCTCATCCATCAGCTCCAACTCCTCCACATCCCGGCTTGCATTCGCGGCCATTCCGCGCAGGATCGCCGCATACGACGACATCCACCGTTCGAGAGTGCTTGAGTCGATCAGGTCCGTGTTGTAATCGCAATTCAGCAACAGGTTGTCGGCGGTTTCCACGACGTTCAGGAAGAGATCCGTATTCACGAATCCCTTCGGATTCGACCGCACCTCGGTCTGGAGTCCCTCGAAATGGAGATTGGTCCCCAACTTTTCCAGATTGAACTGGACTTCGATGAGCGGCAAGCGGTTCGCGCTGCGCGGAATCGGCAACTTGCGCAACAGCGTTCCGTAGGTGAACTCCTGATGATCGTAGGCGTCGAGGAGTTGTCCGCGGGTGGCCGCAAGGTGGTCCTTGACCGTGCGGGATTTGGGCAGAACGCTCAACATCGGCAGGAAGTGCACGCAATGTCCGACCAGGCTCGCGTCGTCGAACAAGGCCTGCCCAGCGGCCGAGATTCCCACCACCACTTCGGATTGGCGCGTCAGCCGGTGCATCAGTATTTGAAACGCCGAAAGCAGAATCACGTACTGCGTGCATCCCAGCCGGGAACTCGCCTTCTTCAGTTCCGCGGATAACTCCGCGCCCAGCGAGGTTTGCAGCGTGGCGCCGCTGTAGGTCTTCATGGCCGGGCGCGGGCGGTCCGTCGGCAGGTCCAGCACCGGCGCCCGACCCGCGAAGACCTCCACCCAGTAGCGTTCGTTCTCGGCGTAAGCGCCCGCCTGCGTTTCCTCCCGCTCCTTCAGGGCATAGCTGCTGAAAGGCATCAGCGGAGCCAGGGCCGGTTTCGACTTGGTCTTTGCCGCGCTGTAGATTCCGCCCGCGTCCTCCAGCAGTTGATTCGACGACCATCCGTCAAGAACGATGTGATGCCCGGTCAGCAACAACTCCAGTTCATCGGGCGCGGTGCGGAAGAGTATCGCCCGCACCAAGGGGCCGCTGGAAAGATCGAAGGGGGTGCGTCCCTCCTCGGCAATCCTTGCATCGAGGAACGCTCCCCGTTCCTCGGCGGAAAGCGCGCTCAGATCCACGAATGGAATCTGGCCTGTGAAGGCGGGCGCGATGCGCATGCATTCCTCGTTCGGGTCGACCGTCGATCGCAGAGCGTCGTGCCGGGCGATGGCCGCTTCAAGCGAGTAGCGCACCTCCTCCTCGTTGGCCGCTCCACGCAAGCGAAGCAGGAGAGATTCGTTGAAGGCGCAGTTCGCGTCGTCTCCGCGCGTGGCGGCCAGCCATATCTCGCGTTGCGATTCGGTCAATGGCGCGCTGTCTGGAGACTCGCGGCGCGCTTCCGGATGCAGTGCCGGCACGGCGGCGGCCGGCGCTGACAGAGCGGGCTCCGCCGAGGCCGGCAGCATTCCGCCCTGTCTCATCTCCAGAATCGCTTCGCGGAAGGTCGCGACCACGCGCGCAAAATCCTCGTCGGAGTGCGCGGTGGTAAAGAAGCATGGGTAACTCTCCAGGATATGTACGCCTTTCTCGCGCATCAGGCAATAAAGCAGACTGCCGAAGCGGGCTTCGGCGGGCAGATTGAAGGTGAACCACGCGCCGCAGGGATGCACGGGCGTATCGAGGCCGGCCTCGCGGAAGCTCGCTTCCACCGCCCGCGCCGCCTCCGCCACCTTGCGGCTAAGCGTCTCCTGCAGCTCCGGTCCGGCTGCCTTCAAATGCAGCAGAGACGCCTTGGCCGCCGCCAGAGCCAGAGGATGGCGGACGAAGGTTCCGGCAAAGAAGGTCATTCCCACCTCCGGCGCCGAATCGTCCCCATATTGCCAAGCGCCGCCGTCGAGCGTGTCCAGATACTCCGCCTTGCCGGCCACCACGCCGATCGGATAGCCGCCGCCGATGACCTTGCCGTAAGTGGCGAGATCGGCGCGAATCCCGTAATACTCCTGTGCCCCGCCCAGAGCCACGCGGAAGCCGGTAACTACCTCGTCGAAGATCAGCGCCGTTCCCGCCTGCTCGGTGATTTTGCGCAACTCATGCAGAAATTCCCGCGGCTGCACCTCCGGATGGCGGCTCTGGATAGGCTCGACCATCACCGCCGCGATCTCCTCGCCGTGGGCGCGAATAAACTCCAAAGACGCATCCGCGCCGTACTCCAGCACCGTCACGTTGCCCGCCATGATGCCCGGAGCGATGGGGGCCGCGCCGTGCGGGGTGGCGCGCAGCAGCGCTTCGTCGAAGGTGCCGTGGTAGTCCCCGGTGAAATATACGATCTTGTCGCGCGCGGTCACGGCGCGGGCCATACGCAAGGCCGCCATCACCGCTTCGGAGCCGGTATTGCAGAATGCGGCGCGATCCATGCCGGTCAGTTCGCAGATCAAATCCGCGACCTCGCCGGCCAATGAACTCTGTGGGCCGATCTCCACCCCAAGGTCGATCTGTTTGTGCACCGCTTCGCTCACGAACTCCGGCCCGTGCCCGAACATGATCGCGCCGAATCCGTTCACGATGTCGATGTACTCGTTGCCGTCAAGGTCCCAGATGCGTGAGCCTTTGGAGCGGTTGGTCACCAACGGATAGACCATCTCCTTCCACAAGGAGCGGAAGCCGGCGACGGCGCGGGGGTCGGTAAGATGCTGGCGGTGCCGCTGCGTATACTCCTTGGACTTTCCGCTGCGGCGCGAGTAGCGGGCGACGAGCGCCTGAATGAACTCGCGCTGCGGCTCCGTCAAGCCGTCCTTCGACCCCGCTTGAACCGGCTTGAAAGGTCCGTGCGTCTTGAATCCGCCGGTTGGCGCGGCTTCGCTCGCCGCGGCTTTCTTGGCGGCAACAGGCGCGGAGATTTGCGCCTGGGCGGTCTGGGTTGGGGTTGAGGCCGGCGCCGCTCCACGCACTGGCTCCGCAGCCGATGCCGCTCCACGCACTGGCTCCGCGGCAGATGCCGCTCCGCGCACCGCCGCCAGTTGCCGCTCGAAGAGTTGGGACATGGCTTGCATCTGCGCTTGGAGCAGCGCTTCCAGCGGCGAACCGGGCGCGACGGACGACCCTGGAATGGCTGACGCTGCAACGGCCAATGCTGAAACAGCCTGCTCGGCGGCAACCGCGGCCACCGGCGCTTGCGGCTGCTCCGCAGGAAAGGCGTCGGCGGGAAGAATCGAGTCCAATCGTTCCGCGAGCGCGCCAATGCTCGAATACTGTTCCACCATCTGCCGGAAGGTCACCTTCACGCCGAAGCGGCGCTGCACGGCCTGGGTCGCCTGGGTCAGGAAGAGAGAGTCGAGTCCCAGCTCCATGAAGGACGTGTCGAAGGAATCTGGGCCGGTGGCGATGCCGCTCAGTTCTTCAAAGAGGCTTGCAACCATGGGTTGAAGCCGGAGCCGGCGTTCGGGAGCGATTGCATTTGCGTCCGTCGTCATAGCGGTTTCTCTTTCAATTTGATCTTCAGATGCTCGAAGCGAGGCCCCGGCCTGCTCAAGGGCACTCTCCGCCGCGGCTGGCCGAGGGGCATTG
Organism: uncultured Occallatibacter sp.; assembly: GCA_964565955.1. Lineage (GTDB taxonomy): Bacteria > Acidobacteriota > Terriglobia > Terriglobales > Acidobacteriaceae > Telmatobacter. The sequence goes on along the minus strand of CAZMHC010000005.1, from coordinate 52,755 downwards.
TCCGTTGCCGCTTGCGGCGGCGGGTCGATCCAGTGCTTCTTGCGCTCGAAGGGATATGTGGGCAGCGAGAGGCGCTGTCTGCGCTCGTGGCTCCAGAATCGCTTCCATTCCGGCTGAATGCCAACCTCCCACAACCGGCCCAATGCCTCCAGCATGGTCTCCGAGCCAACCGCCTCGGCGTCGCGCTCCGCCATCGACGCCACGATCGGGATGGCGCGAGTGCCGCGCTGCTGGCACGCAAGGGCGGTCAGCGTCTGCCCAGGCCCCACTTCAAGCAGCACCGCTTCGGGCAAATCGAGCAATAGCGCCGCCGCCTCCGCGAAGCGCACCGGCTTGCGGCAATGGTATCTCCAGTAGCGCGGAGAAACCGCTTCCTCGGGCGTAATCCAGGCGCCGGTCACTCCCGACACGTATGGAATCGAGGGCGCCCGCAACGCCGTCCGCCGCACCTCCGCCTCGAAGGCATCCAGCATCGGGTCCATCATGGCCGAGTGGAAGGCGTGAGAAGTCCGCAGGCGTTTGCATCCGACCGACTCCCGCTCCAGCCGCCTCTCCAGTTCCTCGATGGCTTCGACTGGCCCGGATGCCACGCACAAAGACGGGCCGTTCAGCGCGGCAAGCGAAGTTCGCTCGTCCAGCAGTGGAGTGATCCGCTCTTCGCTCAACCTCACGGAGAGCATCGCTCCGCGCTCCATGGATTGCATGAGCCGCCCGCGCTCGGCCACCAGCCGGAGACCGTCTTCGCGGCTCATCGCGCCGGCTATTACGGCGGCGACAAATTCGCCCAGGCTATGGCCGGCCATGGCCTTCGGTTCGATTCCCCACTCCATCCATAGCCGGGCCATTGCCAGTTCGGTGACAAACAGCGCCGGCTGGGCCAGCCGGGTTTCATGCAGCGCGGCGGCGCTTGCATCGGCTTCTTTCGGAAAGAGCGGAGTGCGTATATCCAGATCGAGCAGGGGCCGCAGAATCTCGGCGCACTCGTCGATCTGTTCTCGATAGACCGGCTCCGTCCGATAGAGCGTTCCGCCCATTCCGGCAAACTGCGCGCCCTGTCCGGTAAAGAGAAATATCGCCTGGGGCCGGGCAAGGACGTTGGAAGACCTGTGAATCTTCCGGTTTCCCGAATCCGCCAGGATGCGCGCCGCATCGTCCACACTGGAGCAGACCACCGAGGCGCGACGATCGAAGCCTCGCCGCCCGATCTGGAGAGTGTGGGATACGTCCGCCAATTCCTGCTCCGGATTTTCCTTGAGATGCCGCGCCAGGTTGCTCAACGCGGCATCGAGCGCGGCTTCGGAACGCGCCGATACGCAAAGCAACTGGGCGGGGCGGGCAGGCCGATCGCCACCGTCTTTCGGCGCCTCTTCCAGCACCAGATGCGCATTCACTCCGCCCACGCCGAAGGCGCTCACCCCCGCCATGCGCGGACCCTCGGACAGCCAGGGCGCGGCATCGCCGTTCACGTAAAAAGGAGTGCTTGCGAAATCGATGCGCGGATTCGGCCGGCGGAAGTTGCCGACCGGCGGAATCGTCCGGTGGCGCATGGCCAGCACCGTCTTGATCAGCCCGCTGACTCCGGCCGCGGCGTCCAGATGGCCGATATTCGCCTTGGTGCTGCCCAGGGCGCAGAAGCCGCTGCGTTGCGTGCTTTGACGGAAGGCGCGGGTGAGCGCGGCAACCTCCACCGGATCGCCCAGCGGCGTTGCGGTGCCGTGCGCTTCCACGTAGGTTATTGCGTCGGCGCTGACGCCCGCCATGGCCTGGGCGGAGGCGATCGCCGCCGTTTGGCCTTCCACGCCGGGGGCCATGTAGCTGACCTTGGCCGCGCCGTCGTTGTTCACCGCAAAGCCGCGAATCACGGCATCGATCCGGTCGCCGTCGGCGATCGCGTCTTCGAGCCGCTTCAGCAGCACCACTCCCACCCCATGCCCGAAGACGGTGCCGGTCGCGTCGGCGTCGAAGGGGCGGCAGCGTCCGTCTTGCGAACCCATGCTGCCTTCCTGATTGACGTATCCGCGATACTGCGGAAAGGTGACCGAAACGCCCCCGGCCAGCGCCATATCGCATTGATAGGTCAACAGGCTCTGGCTGGCCTGGCAGATGGCGACCAGCGAGGTGGCGCACGCCGCCTGCACCGTCAGGCATGGCCCGCGCAGGTTCAGCTTGTAGGCCGCCCGAGTGCAAAGAAAATCCTTGTCGTTGCCCAGCAAGGCTTGGAACTCGCCGACCTGATAGTTGCCGGTAAGTTCGTCGATGAATTCCCGGCTCGCGCTCAGGTTGGCCAGCAGATAGGTGTTCAGGCTGCATCCGCCGAATACGCCGATCTGTCCAGGGTACTGCGCCGGATCGAATCCTCCGTCCTCCAGCGCATTCCAGCAGGTTTCCAGAAACAGCCGGTGCTGCGGGTCCATGAAATCGGCTTCGCGGGGCGGAATCCCGAAGAACCCCGCATCGAACATCTCGGCGCCTTGCAAAACGCCGTGGGCGGCCACGTAGTCCGGGCCGAACTCGACGGAGGCGCGGTCTCTCGCTTCCAACTCGGCGCGCGAAAAGCGAGTGATGGTGTCCGTGCCCGCCAAGACGTTTGCCCAGAAGGATTCCAGGTCCGGCGCGCCGGGGAACTTGCCCGACATACCGACGATCGCAACGCCTTCCAGTCGATTTTCGTTTTCCGGACCGCTCATAATGCCGTCCTCTTTCCCGCTCGGGCGCGCGCAAATGCCGCCCGCCGCTTCTGTGCCTGATTCTGCGCCGTTTGCCACGCGCCGGAATCCTGGACCGAACCTCCCAGCCTTTCCGCCAGCGCGCGAACCGTGGTGTACGCGAAGAGGTCCGCAATGGGGATCTTTTTGTCGAAGAGCCTTTGCAAATTGAGATGGACAGACGCCAGCAGCAGCGAAGTTCCACCGATGTCGAAGAAGTTGTCGTCAAGCCCCACGCGATCCGCGCTCAGCGCTTCCCGCCATACGCCGGCGACCTTCCGCTCCAGGTCCGTGCCTTCGCTTTCCCCGCCGCCGCGCGCCGATCCCGTCGCCGGCTCCGGCAGCGCGGCGTAATCCACTTTGCCGTGAGGAGTCAGTGGAAAGGCCGGGATAGCCACATAAAAGGAGGGCATCATCCAGGGCGGCAGCTTGGCGCTCAGATACGCGCTCAATTCGCGCGTGGGAAGAGCGGCATCCCCTTGGGTCACGTAATACGCCGCCAGCCGCTTCGTCCCCGCCTCATCCGTATGGGCAACCACGCGCGCTTCCCGTATCCGCCCATAGCTCGTCAAAGCGGCTTCAATCTCGCCCAGCTCTATGCGAAATCCCTGTATCTTTACCTGCGCGTCCCCGCGGCCGAGATACTCCACTTCGCCGTTCGGCAAAAGACGCGCCAAATCGCCGGATTTGTACAGCCGCGCGCCCGGAATCCCCGAAAAAGTATCCGCCGCAAAGCGCTCCGCGTTCAGTTCGGGGCGGTTCAGATAACCGCGCGCCACGCCCGCCCCGCCCACGCATATCTCGCCCACCTCGCCTGCCGCCACCGGCTTGCCGTCGTCGCCAAGAAGGTGAAGTTGCAAATCCGGAATCGGAACGCCAATCAGGCTGCGCGCCCCATCCGCCGCGTCGGCCGCCGTGATCTCCCGATAAGTTACATGAACGGTGGTCTCGGTAATGCCGTACATATTCACCAACTGCGGCTTCAGGTCGTCATGGGTCGCAAACCACGTCCGCAGCGTCTTGAAGTTCAACGCCTCGCCGCCGAAGATCACCGTTCTCAAGGCCAGCTTCGGCGACCGCCGCGCGTGGTCCACGGTCATCAACTGATAGAACGCCGACGGCGTCTGATTCAGAACCGTAACCCGCTCCCTCTCCAACAGATCGTGGAACTCCTCCGGCGAACGCGAGACCGTGAAGGGTACGATCGCCAGTCTTCCGCCGTGCAGCAGGCATCCCCATATCTCCCAAACCGAGAAGTCGAAGGCAAGGGAATGGAAGAGCGTCCAGACGTCGTTCTCGTCGAAGTGAAACCGCTCCTCGGTCGCGCTCAACAGCCGCGCCACATTGGCGTGCGTCACCATCACGCCCTTGGGCTTTCCCGTCGACCCCGAAGTGTAGATGACATAGGCCAGGTGATCCAATCCGGATTCCGCCTCGACCTCGGCGCTCTCCGCGCCGCGATTCGCCACGCTCTCTCCATCGAGGCAAATGGTGTGCGCGCCGTGCGCGGGCAGTTTGTCGAGAAGACGCTCTTGGGTCAGAAGAACCGTGGGCCGGGCATCGTCGAGAATGGCGGCTACCCGCTCGCCCGGATAGGCTGGATCGAGCGGCAGATACGCTCCCCCGGCTTTGAGAATGGCCACCAGCGCTACGATCGCTTCCGCCGACCGCTCCAGATAGATGCCCACCAGCGATTCCGGGCCGACCCCCAGGCCGCGAAGACGGCGAGCGAGTTGGCTGGCCCGCGCCTCAAGTTCGCGATAAGTAAGCTGCCCTCCGACAAAGCTCAACGCGACCCGCTCGGCGTGTTTTGCCGCGATTTCGTCGAAGGTTTGCCATAACGGCTTCAGCGCAAGTTGAGCCTCGCCGTCCTGCCCCCGCTCCGTTGTCTCCGGGGCGATCTCCCATGCGCTTTGCGTCGTTTCCGCAGTGGCCATTGCAATTTCCTGATTTCGATGGAGATATCGCTGAAAATTGGAACTCACTGTTTATAACGCAATACTAGATGGAAAGTCCTTTCCAGCCGAAGAAAGAAATCCGCAGAGCGAGACCGAGCCCCAGAAGGGCAAGAAAGATTGCGGTTACTTGTAGGTCTTGCCTCCACGTCGAAACGCCCTCCCGGCTGGCTCCAGCAACAGTGACGAAATAGAGCGGCAAATCCCCGCCGGCCACGGCCACCACCGCGCCGATCAAACCGAAGAAATGAAAGGCTATAGGAATGGCCGATACCACCGCGATGCAGTAGGACGCATTGCCGATCGCCGCGTACCGCGACTTTCCAAGCGTAAAGAGCGCCGGCATGGTTGTGGCATACATCAGAGTATGCCACAGGCCAAGCGCAAGTATGGGCACCATCCACCCTGCTTCATGGTAACGGCGGTCATACATCCTTGTTACTAGAAATCCGCCCAGATGCACCATGAGGCATAACATGGATGCGCCCGCTAGCAAAGCTCCAAAGCGGTAGCGCAAGAAGACTTTCCTGAATTCGGCGATCGGCAGATGGGACATTTTGGCGATGAAGGGATAGCCGACTTTTTGCGCGAATGCGTTGATGATCGATCTAGGAATCTCGGAGACGGAGAAGGCTATGCCATAAACGCCCAGTACGCTGAAGCTGACCAGTCTTCCGAGAATCAGCCGGTCCGCCTGCGACGCGAAGAAGTAGAAAGCCGTGGCCAGCAGAATCCACTTGCCGAAGTGAACCAGGCTGTGCACGCTTTCCCGGTGCCAGCAGAAGGAATTTCGGATGCCGGGGATCAGTCGCCGGTAAAAACTGAGCGACAGCCGGTATGCCGCGCTTAGAATGGCGCCTGCAACCAGCGCCCAGACCGACTTGTACGCCAATGCGCATCCCACCGTGATCAGCAGCGAGACAAGCTGCGTGGTGAAGTCCAGCAGAAACAACCTGCGCACCCCCATGTGACGCGACATGGAAAGCAGATTGGTGCTGTTGAAGGAGCCGATGACCACATTCACGCCCAGCGCCGGCAGCAGCGCCAGCAGACGCGGCTCATGGTAGAACAGCGACATCGGCCAGGCCAGAATGAGCGAAACGACGAAGATGCCCAGGCCGCGCAGCGCCTGCAAGGTCCAAGCGGTGTTCAGAAGCTGGGGGTCGTCCCCGCGCGGGTTTTGAATCACGCTCGGTCCCAGGCCTATATCGGAGACCAGGCTGATTCCCACGATGAGCGTTGTAACCAGCGTCATCAGACCGAAGGCTTCCGGCATCAGCAGGCGGGTGAGAACCATGCTGTTGACCACGCGCAGCGCCATCGCGCATCCGTAGTCCGCCACCGTCCAGAACGTCGCCCGCATGGCCGTCGATTCCAGCTTCTCTTGGGCGATCCGCTCCTCGCCGGCGCGGTCTTCAGGCGCCGATTCCGGTTCGCATATCTCAAGCGTCGATACTGTAGCGTCAGAGATCAAAGTGCCCTCGGGTATTGGTATGTTTATTGTGATCGAGGCGAGGAGTCAGGGATGCAAACGAAAGTAATTCGTGAATTGTGAGTCCTTCGCCCGTTTCAGATGTGGGACATTGCGGAGTCCGCAAGAGGCGTCAGCAACACACGTTCGAATGCGTCGCAGGCGACCTCCCAAGTGAATCTTTGGACATTTCGGTGACCGTTCCGCGCCACCCGCAGGCGCAACGCCGGATCTTCGATGAGCCTGTCGACCGCCTCGGCAATGGCTCCGGGATTCTTGGCGGGAACCAGCAACGCGGTCTCCCCGTCGGTGCAGAACTCGCGGTGCCCGCCGATATCGGTTGCAACCACGGCCGCGCCGCACATCATCGCTTCGCACGGAGGAAGGCCCCATCCCTCGCTGTGGCTGGGAGCCAGGAAGATCGACGCGCGGTTGTAGATGCGGCGCAGCTCTTCCTGGGTGGGCGTCTTGTGGTAGACGATCCAGGAAGGCAGCTCTCGCGGACGCTCATCGATGCCGAAGAATTCGGCTTCGAGAGCGGGGCGCTTGTCTTTCAGAGCCACAAGCGCCGAAAGTCCATCGAAGGAACCTTTCCACGGCAATCCGTGGCTGAATAGCATCGCCAGCCGCATTGGATCTCTGCTTTCCGCCGGAAGGTCGCAACCGAACTTGGTGAAGTCCAGCCCGTTCGGTATGTAGTGACAGCTCTCGCCCATCCCGTGAGCCACGTCTTCAAGCCAGCGCGCGATCACGATCTTCTCAAGGGGCGCCTTCCAGGTAGCCATCACCTCGTCGACCGAGCCGAGCCAGGTTTCCAGATGTTGAATCAGGTAAAGCTTTTTCCCCGGCAAGTCGGGCAGAGACGCAAGACGGTCCGCCGTCGTCCACCATGTGGCTATGTACCCATCCGCCCGCGGAAGAAAGAGACGGGACATGGTCGGCATCCACGATAGCTTCACCCTGGGGTCGAATTTGAACCAGCGATCCGGTCTCCAGTTGCCGCTCAGGGCGAATGGCACATATCTCAACCCGCGCAATCTGTCTCTCAAACTCAGGCGCGCGCCGCGGTGGAACAACTGCGCTATATGCACCACCTGGACTGTATGGTTGCGTTTGGCCAATCGGTTGGCGTATTCGTACACAACCTTGAATCCGCCCGCCGGCCGCGATCCTTCCTGGGGGAGCAAGAATACAATTCTCATCGGGATTCTTTCGTCGTGAAAGCGAATACATCCTAGCATATTCGGCGGCAATTCTCCTTGTATGGAACTCGGACATCGCAACGTTGCCATCCAATTCGCGGTTCCAACCGCGGCCGCCCCGATGCGGACTAAATGTCGACCGCAATCTTCAGTCCCGGTCCCGCGGTTGCCCGTAGAAATGCTCGACCCTGCGCCGAACCAGTTCCTCCTCCATCTCCGCATCGACATCGATCCCGCGCTTCCGAATCAGGTCGCTCCACGGCAGGCCGTCCGTTCTTGCCTGGAGCCTGGCGACAAGATCGTCTACCTTTCCGATGGGCTTCGCCGGAACTCCACCGACAATGTCTCCCGAAGCGACATCCCGGTTGACGACCGCGCCGGCGGCAACGATGGCGTTCGGTCCGATCGTCACGCCGGGAAGCACGATCGCTCCGTAGCCGATAAACACATTGTCGCGGATATCGATTTTGCCCACCGAATCCAGTCTTGCGTCGTAGGCCCGATTCAACATCGTCACCGCGCCGTCGTGACCGACCAGGGTGCAGTTCGAGAAATGTACGTTATTCCCCAGCTTCACATAGGCGGGATCGGTAAAGTTCGTGCTGGGAAGAATGCTGCAATGCTCCCCTATCGCATGAAAGCCGCCATGCAGTTTCATGAATCGCGTATATTCCCGCGCGCCCGGTTTGCAAATGCGCAGATACAGACCTTTGCAGCGGCCCCATCGAAAGGCTATGCGGCGTACGATTGCGGCAATCGGACTTACCAATCTCTCGCTCCTGAATGCAGCCGGCGAACGTTCGCTCGGCTGGTGAGTGCAATTCTTCCCGACAATGAGCCTTCGCCATGGCGCCCTATATCCCGTAGCGCGCCCGAACCGCGCTCCGCGCCGTGTGCGCTCCCTCGTACAGCTTGCCGAAGGTAAGATTCTTCAAGCGATCGAGGACCGGAGAACGCCCCGGCACAGTGGGCCGCAAGCCAAGTCTTCGCGCATAGTAATTCGCTCGGTAAGCCCCGATCGCGTCGTTTCGCGCCCGTTTGAAGTTGATGCTGACGGAAACCGAAACGTTGTTCGCGTTTTTCACCCAGTGCGGAAAAGTCGCGGGATTGAAGACGCCCACGCCCGGAGATACCTCGTAACGCCACTGCCCCTCCGACAATTCGTCGTGCCATCGGGGAGCCAACAGGTGTCCCGTCCAATACCGCTCCATCTCCTCTGGAGTTAGAATCCGCGGATCGTGCGCATTGTAGAGAAACACCGACTTGCTGCCCCGCACCTGCGCCAGAAAATTGGCTTCGCCATCCAGATGATACGGCGTAACTCGGTTCGGCGAGGTGATGAATATCGTCAGAATAGGATCGCGATAGCGGCGGCGCAAATCCGTGGATGTCAGCTCCGACAGTTCGGAGATGAATGACTTCAGGGCTTCCCGATACTCCGGCTCTTCGTGTATGCGCTTGAGTATGATCCAGTTGCTCCCTTCCCCAATCCTCTCCAGCGCCTGCACCAAAGTCGCATCCGCGGGCTTGCTGCCGAAGTAGCCGTTCGCAATCGGCTCGCCGGATTCGTAGTGGCTCTTGTGCTCACGCTTCCGCATACAGCGTTCAGCCAGGTCCAGCAGCGCCGGCATCTGAAAGATTTCCATCGTATCGAGCCTGTGGCGGAACTCGAACGGGTGGTGGTCGAAGTTGGCCGCAAAGATTTTTCCGGCCTCGATCGCATTGGGGAAGACGGCCGGCTCTGTAACAGGATGGAATGCCGTTGCCATGAGAACTCCTTCGCACGGGAAAAATTGGCCGCCGTCGCCACCGCCTGAGGCAGTGTTAACAGGCCCTAAGACTACAGTTGTAGATTGCGAGATCGGAGGGAGCAGAGGCCTTCAGGCCTCTGAAATTGATACCAAAATGTTGGGCCTTTAGGCCCGGGCCTTTGCCAATCTCAGCCGAAATCCAGATATACAACTGTAGTGCTAAGACGATGAATTGGCGCCGAAAATCGCGCGGCCGGGCTTCGCCCCTGTCGTTCCCACCTGTCGGTGCGGAACAACCGCTTCATTGCCAGTTTCGATGCAAGATGCCGGGGATCGTTGCAAGAAATTGACGCTCGCGTCTCGTCGGACCCCGCTTGCCCGCCGATCGGCGGGCAGAGGTTGGCTTAGGAACCGGTTCCGGCAAGAACTACGCCTACAGTGCGCATCACGATCTTGAAATCCAGCCACAAGCTCCAGTTTTCTATATAAGTCACATCCAGTGAGATATAGCTATCGAACGAGGGGTCCTGGCGCGACTGCACCTGCCACAGACCGGTAATGCCCGGAGTTACATCCAGACGGCGCAGATGGCTGAGATTGTACTCGCGCACCTCGCTGGCTATGGGCGGACGCGGCCCCACGATGCTCATGTCGCCGTTGAGCACGTTGAAAAACTGGGGCAGTTCGTCCAACGAATACTTGCGCAGCACACGGCCCAGTCTGGTGACGCGGGGATCGTCGGCGATCTTGAACAGAACGCCGTCGCGCTCGTTCTTGTGCAACAGACTTTCGCGGCGCTTTTCGGCGTCGGGAACCATGGTGCGGAACTTGATGCAGCGGAAGACACGGCCCTTCTTGCCGATGCGCTTGGAGAGGTAAAAGGCCGGCCCCGGCGAATCCAGCTTGATGGCGACGGCGATGGCCAGCAACAGCGGCGAAATGGCAATCAGAATCAGACTGGAGAGCGCAATGTCGAAGACTCGTTTAAGCATCAAAGCGAATTCGGGCACGTGGCCGCAATGCAGCGGAATGGTGGGAAACTGGCCGATGTACTCGACCGGGCTGTTCCATGCCAACCCGTCGTACATATCGGGAACCACGCGCAGGTCCACGCCGTGGGCGCGGGCTTTCTCCAGCACGTCCTTGACAACGCCGCTTTGTTCGCCGGGAGCGGTGAAGAATATCTCATCCACGAACTTCTTGCGGGCATCTTGGAAGAGAGTTTCCAGAGTGCCGACCACATCGCTGGAGGTTGCCGCGGAGCGGGAGCCTTCCGATGGAAAGTCGATAAAACCCTTGAAATTGTAGCCGAGATGACGGATGCTCTCCAGATGATGACGCAGCGCATACGCCTCGGGTCCGGTGCCGACGATGAGCACATTGCGTGTGCCGATCCCGCGATCGAAGCGACTGTAGAGCAGAAATCGGAAACCTGCCCGGCGCAGGCTAAGCCCAATGGCGACCAGACCTATCGTGATCAACACGACTCCGCGCGGAATCTCCTCGGCGTGAACCATATAGAGCGCCCCCGTCAGCAAGAGTCCGGAGGTGAAGCAGGCCTGCGCGCTAAGCCTCTGCTCATGCAGAAAACTGCCCAGGCGCGCGGGCGTATACAGATACAGTTGTCGGCTGGTCACGATCAGCGCGACGGTGAATCCGCACAGCGCCGCCAACAGCAGTCCCAGCGAACGGCCGTGCATGAGGTATGCTTGCCAAAGGTTCCTCGCGCCGGCGATCGGTCCCGTATGCTGCTCGTGGATTGTAACCAGAATTGCGGATACCAGAATCGTGATCCCGTCCAGGACCATCCATAGCGCGGTCATTCCTCCCGGCCTGCGCGACGAGCCCGCGGCCGCTCTTACCGCCCACTCATGGGAAGAAGCTTTGGATGCGGAAACTCTTTGCCACAATTCGGATGTCGCCATTGTCGTGACCTCGCGATTTCAAAGTATTTTGGTGAGTATGAAGACTGACTTCCGCCGGAAATCTCCGGCTCGAATGCGGTAGCTCTCGCCGCGCCCGCTCCGCACCCGACTTACCAGTCCGAAAACTTCATCGCGCGCATGAATCGCGTAGAATCGAATCCGGAGGAATGCCGTCTTGGATAGGAGCGCTCTCTGGCTTCAGTGCCGCCCGGCCGGCGGGCATCCGCGCGTACGCCTGTTCTGTCTCCCTCATGCCGGAGGAGGCGCCGCCGCATTTCATTCCTGGAACGACTCGCTGCCCGCTTTTGTACAGGTATGTTCGGTCCTGCTGCCCGGACGGGAGAGGCGTTTCTCCGAGCCGCCTTGCTCCGATATGGAAACGCTGGTTGACGCGTTGGACCGGGAACTCCGCCCCTGGCTGGACATCCCTTACGCCGTCTTCGGGCACAGCATGGGGGCGTTGCTGGCCTTCGAGTGGGCGCGCAGAGTCCATCGCAGCGGAGATTCCATGCCTGTCTGCCTCTTTCTTTCCGGCCGTCGCGCGCCGGACATAGCCGGCGACACCAATCCTCTGCAATCGCTTCCCGATAGCGAATTCGTGGAAGAGTTGATCCGACGCTACGACGGAGTTCCCCAGGAGTTGCTGCGAGACCCGGAACTTATGGAACTCTTCCTGCCGATTCTGAGGGCCGACATCGCGGTGGTGGAGAGTTATCGTTTCCGCCAAGATGAACCGCTCGACTGCCCGATCGCGGTCTTCGCCGGAGTCAAGGACAAAAGCGTCGCCTGGAACGAGTTGCTTGCCTGGAAGCGCCAGACCAGCCGCCGCTTTGAAATGCGGATATTTCCCGGCGGGCATTTTTATTCCCATCCCCCACTGCTGCAAACGATTTCGGCAACCCTGGAGGAACTGTTTTCCCATTCGGAGGATAGTCCCATTCCAATTTCAGCGGCGCTTCATCCACCCGCTTAGGGTTGGAGCCCCGTCAATGCCGACGTTCGCCGCGCACTCGGCGCTCAGAGCGCCCCGGTCATTGCGGCAATTCTCCTGTTTTGCTCGCGCGCCTCGGCGGGGATGTGCGGCCGCCCCTTCACTGCCTGCTTCACTCGCTGCATCGCCGTGAATGCCGCGCTCTTGAAACCGTCCGACACTGGGTGGATGCCGGGCGGATACGGCTCGATGCCCGCGCGGCGAAGATAGTAGTTCGCTCGATAGAGGTTTGCCCAATATCTGTCGTGAAACTGGAAATTGACGTTCAAGGTTACTGAAATATTGTTCTTGTTGCGCAGCCAATGAGGAGAATTGATGGGAATGTGCACCCCGCTTCCAGGCCGCATTTGATATACGAACGCTCTGGATTCGTACTCCGGCTTGTAGCGCGCCGCTCGATTGTCCGCGGTCCAGTACGTTTCAAGCTCATCGTCGGGAACGATGTCCTTGTCGGCGCGGTCGAAGACGTGAATCTCCTTGTCGCCCTGAAGCTGGAGAATCCAGGATACCTCGCGGTCGAGGTGATATTCCGTCACGCGATTGGGCGACGTAATGAAGAGAATCGCCTCGAACCATTTGATCTTGCGAAGCAGTTGGCTCTTCGACAATTCGAGAATGTCGCGGATGCAATTCTCCAGCACATCGCGATATCCAGCCTCGCGTTCCACGTGCTTCAAAATAATCCATGCCTCTTCGCTATCGATGCGCCTAATCAGATCGACGGCGGCGGTGCGCGGCATATCGGGCCGCAACGGCTTTTCGCCCGCCTCGATCAGCCCTTTATTGAAATACACGTCTCCGCCGGGCAGATGCGGGTTCGCGCGCGTTGCCACCTTTTCCGCCAGATCGACGAGCATCGAAAGCTCGAAAAGCTTGTTGCCGGCCAGACTGTGCGCGAATTCGTGAGGCAGCCTGTTCAGATTGTTTGCAAAAACGTCGGGGGCGCACTGGATGATTCGATCGAACGATGCGGGCATCTGGTCCTCCCATACCCACGAGGGTTTGGAGAATTCGGTCAGGCGTTGAAGAATCGCTTGTCGCCGGTTGGCAAGGTTGTCCTTGCGGCCATTCATTCAGTTTGGCGGCCAAGCGTCGAGCCGGATCTCGGCATAGGGGCTGGTGGGCGCTCGAAGAATCTCGGGGTTTCCGCCTCGAAGCGTCTTGTCGAAGAATGCGTCCACATAAGTCCGCACAATCTCCTGAATTCGCCGGACCGGAATCGTTCCGCGACGCGACAGCGCGCGCAGCGGCGAGATGAGAGGCTGATCCGTGAAGTCCTCGTGCGAGGCGCCCTTCACCGACAATAGATAACCGCCGAATCTGCGCAGCGATCCCTCCACATCGTCGAAGTCGGTCTCGTCGAGAGTCGTTTCCACTTTTGCGCTTGGACCGGGAGTTTCCCCAATTCGATCGGTGTAGGCGTCCATGAAAAGCAACGGCTGCCTCGGTCCTCGCGCGCGAATGGCGTCGAAGAACCATCCATCCATGTTCAACGACGCGCGAACCCGCGTGTCCGCGGCGCATACCGCCGTCGCCGCCGCTCCGCCGAACGAGTGTCCCATCGCGCCGACCGCGGCGATATTCAGGCTTCCGAACCACCGCGAACCGGCCGTGCGGTTCATCTCTTCCAAGCGATCGAGAACGAATCGCTGGTCCGCCACCCATTTCCTCAACTCTTTGTTCCAGTCCGCTCTCACGCTCTCCGGGGTGCCGATCTCCGGATCGTCCACGTCGTTGGCGGCAATTCCATGCGCGACTCGGCCATCCGGAAATGCAACCAGTCTGGCGTTGTAGGTGTGATCGATGCTGGCTACGACATAGCCGCGGCTGGCCAGTTCCTCGGTCAGGAAGGTGTCGTTGGTCCGTCTGCCGCGCCACGCATGGTTGAAAAGAACGATCGGAAACGGTCCGCCCACGCGCGCCACCGGAGCGTCCATCCGTGAATTGGTGGCGACCGCGCTCTGGTAGGAACTGAGCAGGTCGGTCTCTCTCGGTTCGCGGTAACGGGCGAGTCGGTTGTGCGAAGGTTGGGCGGGATACCAAAGCTGGACCGCCAGTTCTCTCGCGGAATTTCCGCCAGGCGCCGCATCCTCGATGCGTGTCGCGTCTTTGAGGTACAGGATCGATGTGCCGACCGGATAAGGCCCGGTTGGCTTGGGCAGGCAAAATATCGGCAGCAGAATCGAGAACGAAACGCTTGCCGCCGCGAACGCCAGCGCCGCCGATGCCGCGATTTTCCGAAGACGTGAATGGCTTCCGCCGGGCTTCAGGAAAACCAGGCCGAGGATTGCGGCGGCCGCGTACGCTGGGATCATCTGCCAGTGCGCGCCTTCCAGAATCCCGTGCGCGACCCCTGCGATCAGGGCGCCGGCCAGGATTGCCCGGCCAGTTCGCGCCCAGCGGACAAAGAACGAACAAAGGGCAGCACCGACAATCAGGCATACGAGAAGAATTTCCAGTGGGCGCATAGATCGATCACGGGCGTACTGTCGTGGGACTGTCCTCCATTCGAGGCCGCTCGCGCCGGTCCAGGTTATTGCGCCGGCCCGCCGTCAGGCGCGAACCTTGTCGCGCCTCGAGTCCTTTTTGGATTCCTCGCAACGCTGACGAAACGATTGTTCGTACCTTTGCAGTTCTCTCTTGAGGTCGCGGTCCGCCCGGTCGAGATTCATCTTGTTCAGGACCACGGCCACACCGGCAACGTCCAATCGCTCCAGGAGCCGCGCCGATCTCTCCAGTTCGTGCTTGGTCGTCGCGCTGGACTTCACCACCAGAACGGTTACATCGGAAACCCGCGCCAGGTATTCGGTTTGCGCCGAGATCGGCAGCGGGTTTGCGTCGATCAAAATCACATCGCACTGCTCGTTCGCGCGATGCAGGCCGCGCGACGCTCCACTGTGAGCCGGGGCTTCCCGTCCCCGACGGTATTCCGCCTGCTCGTGTGCGGGTGCGATCGGAGCCAGCGTCGCGGGCTGAATCTCCTCCGTCTTGCTCCGTTTGTCCAGTAGCAGTTGAGACCGCCAGGGAACGCCCTCGCCGGCAAAATCGATCCCTTCGGAGCGAGATGCGTTGATCGTCCGCGCTCTCAGATTGAGGCTGCGAAGTTTAACGCTCAACTCTCGCACGATGGTGCTCGTCCCGCAGCCATGCGCGGGAGAGGTAAACAGAAAGGTTCGCGCTCCCGCGTTGCGCACGGCGAAGTCGATGCTCGCCGCCAGGCGGAAATAATACTCGCCCGCCGTTTCTCGACGAAACTCGCGGTTGTCGAGAAGCACACCGAGGGGATGAAAGCCTACCACCCGTTCGACATCGGGGGCGGAGAAGATTCTGCCGTCCAAAAGATCGATCCCGATCGGAACCGCCGTGGCGCACCCCAAGCCTATCAATACAAGGGCGAGAATATACAGCTTCAGTTTGCTCTGTACCGGATTGAACGGGGTCAGCGCCTTCGAGGATACGTGGATGGACCCCGGCGAACTGCTCTCCAACTCCAAATCGCGGATGCGGTCGCTGACCGCCCCGTATGCCTTCTGCAGGCTGTCGATCTCCGGCCCAAGTTCCGCGGCTCTCTGAATCTTGGGCGCCGCCGACGTGGCCGTGTTCGTCTTCTCTGCGAGTTCCTGCGTCAGTTGAATCTCGATCATGCGCGTGCGCGCCACGTCCTGTCGCAGCTTGTCCGCAAGCTGTTCGCCGGACTTGCTTCTCAGGTCGTTCATCTGCCCGTCGATCGATGCCAACTCCGTCTTGTCTTTCTGATAGATCGGATGATCCGGACGCAGGCCGCTCATCTCTTGGATCAGCGCCGCCCGGCGCGTGTTCAGACTGCTCCGCATCGCGGACAATCCGGGATCCGATGCGATCGCCTGATCCGCGGCCGCGTCTTGAACGCTCTCCCCTCCCCCTTTCAGCGCCGTCGCCAACTGCGCTTCGGCCGCTTCGCTCTGCATATGCGCCGCGCTCAACTGCTCACGCAGCCGCTGCAAGGTCGAGTCGTAGGGATTCGACGCGCCCTCCGTGGACGTAATCGTGGCTACGCCGAGCCGTTCCATCAGATGAGCCTGTTCGCCCAGGCGATCGTCCATCTCCTTCTGCAGCCGGTCCTTTTCCTGACGGAGCGTGCTCAGGCGCTCGTCGAGACCGTAAAACTCCTCGTTCTTCGTTCTCCCAACGTAAGTGTCGGTGACCGTGTTGACGACCTCCGCCAAACCATCCGGCGTGGGGCTGTCCAAGCCGATGGTCATCTCGTAGGTCGAACCGACCCGCTTCACTTGCAGTCGCTTCTGCAGCAATTCAATCTCGTAGGGAAGAGCCGGTCCGCTCCGGTGACGCACCGAATACGGCAGCTTCGAGATGGCGTCCCCGATGATATCGTGCCGCGTCACCGTCTGTATCTGGTCTTGAACGTATGAGTCGTACGGAAGCTCCACCTCCGGGTCGTTGGCCAGCATCTTGGGAAACTTCGGCGAAACGTAGACCACGCTCTGCGACTCGTAAACAGGTTTTTCCTTCTTCCAGAGCACGAATGCCCCACCGCCCAGAATGAAGAGAAACAACGCCGCCGCCACCGGCCAGTGGCGGCGCAGACTGCCAATCGGGTTGACGGTCGGACCTGGCGCTTCGGAGGAACTCCCCGCCCGGCGCGCCGGCAACGGCGAGTTCTTGTAACTTCCGGGAGGCGCATTGTCAAGCGCTGAATCGAGCATATCCAACCTTTCAAAGTCAATGAACGGCAAGCGCCGCGAAACTGCCCATCGTCAAGAACGGCGCCAGTTGCTGCATGACAAAGCCGACTTTGGAAAGTCCGCTCTTGGGCACGTAAACGATATCGCCGGGGTTCAGCGAGACTTCAAGTCCTCCCGTCGGCTTCAGAAGGTCCTTGAAGCGGACATATTGAGTCGTGCCCCCCTTGGAACGATGCACGATCTGAAGCTCCGGGTTGTTGCCCGCCGCATCGCTGATGCCGCCCGCCTCGCCCAGAACCGAGGAAAGAGTCGAGTCGTGCCGCAGCGCGATCTCGCCCGGATGCTGCACTTGTCCCATCACCGTCACGTTCCTGGTCGACAATGCGGGAACGAAGATCACGTCGTCCCGGCGCAGCCGAAGATCCGCCAGGGGGCTTCCGCTCGCCAGCAAATCCTCCAGATCAACCCAGAACACTTGCTCTCCGCGATAGATCACGCACTGATCGGGAAGGTTGCCGTCGGGACGGGTTTCGATGCCCCCCTTCGAAAGCACCTCCAGCAGGGTCGGCGTCTGGTCGAAATCCATCACTCCTGGATTCTTCACGCTCCCCAGAAGAACAATGTGATTCGATCCGTATTTCTCCACCTGCACCGTCGCCGTCAGGTTGGTGTAGTAAACCGATAGCGCCTCGGCTATCTTTTGTCCGGCCGCTTCGCGGGTAAGGCCGGCGACCTTGATCGGACCCGCAAGAGGAAGCGTTATGCGTCCGTCCGGACCGATCACGTCTTTGCTGGCCAACTCCAAGCGTCCAGGGAACTGAATGGAAATCTCGTCGCCCGCGCCCAGAGTGTATTCCTCGTCCGCCGACGGCTCGAACCTGCGCAAGGCCTCGATGGGGCTCAACTTCAGCTTCGGATCTTGCTGGTTCCCCGCGACCGATGCCCCCGTCGCCTGGGTTGTCTGCGCAATGTCGCTGCCCACCGGCGCGCTATCCGGCGGCTTCGCTCCCGCGCCCGGCGCGCAAACCATGCCGATCGCAAGAATGACAATCCCGCAAACGACCGGCCTCCAACCTCGACTCGATGAATTCACTGAATGCTCCTTCAGCGCTTGCGCGACCCGCGGCTTCGGAAACGCATGACGCTTTGACTGCGAAAGGATCGAATGCGCGCTTCACTGAGCGTCCGCCGGCGAATCGCGCTCCGTCCGCACCCATGCGGAATCCTTGCGGGAAGCGCGCCATGTCTCCGGCAGAATCCATATCTTCCATACAATATAGCCCGGAACGGCGGCCATAACCCTCATCGTTCGCCAAAAACCGGAACCGCTGGCACCTGCGGCGGTTACGTGTAGGATCAGAACCAGTAACACTGCCAGAACGTACAGCCTGAGCCACGGAACGGGCAGACAGGCCGCAACCAGCAACAGAATTGCCTCTGTGGCCATCGGCGCCGACAGCAGATCGAGAAGCGGCTCGATCAGCCTCGCTCGTCCGCGCAGCACATCGCCCATCAGCTTCGGGGCCCAATGCCTCATCATGCGCTGACGCCCGCCTTCCCAGCGAGCGCGCTGCGTGCGCGCGCCGCGATCCGAAACCGGCATCTCGCCGCGAACCGCCTCCGTATCGACAAACTCGACGCGGATCCCGGCGCGAACCAGAGCCAGGTGATATTCCAGATCCTCGACAACCGAATTGGCTCCGTATGGAACCCGCGTCAACGCTTCCCGGTGAAGCCCGAAGCCATTGCCCAAAATTCCCGCCGAGAGGCCAAGTCGCTCGCGGCCGCGTGGACGGATCGCGTTGAACCCCTGAAACGCAAGCGCCATCAGTTCCGTGCGCTGGTTCCCCAGCGGATTGTTCACCTCATAACGGCATTGCAGCGCCTGCGCCCCGCGCTGAAATCTCTCCCGCGCCGCCGCTATCAAGCCGGGGGAAACCACGGAATCCGCATCCACCACAAGCACTGCCATCGAAGGCCCGGCTAGCGCCGCCGCAAACCCATGACGCAGCGCGCACCCCTTGCCCTTCCGATCCAAATCGTCCAGCTTCAGCACCCGCGCTCCCGCGGCCTCCGCTTCCGCCGCCGTCCCGTCGGTGCAGTTGTGCGCCACCACCAGCACCTCCGCGCCGCAACCCGCCGACTCCGTCAAGCCGCGAACGCAGCGCCCGATCAGAGCCTCTTCATTGTGAGCCGGAACCAGAACCGTGAGCGGAAACGCCTCTTCTCCGGCGGCTCGATCTTTCGAACCCGATCGCGCCGCCGGCAACAGAGCCGCCGCCGTCAGAACCAGCAATTCAACCGCCAGCGGCAGCGTCGCCAGCGTCAGAACCAACCCGAACAGACCGAACAATTGGTGCGGAAGCATGAATCGCGACTCCGTTCCCCTCGATGGCGCCGAACCGCTGTTGCATGGAAGCCGGCGCGGGAAACTCCATCCCAGGGCATCCCCGCGCCGCCGTCCAACTTATCTGGCATCGGCTGGAATCAAATCGTGAATCAATTTGTCCCTGTCCAGACCGCTTGACGACAAGACCGAAATCGTCTCGACCGCAAACTCCCGACGCAGCATTTGCCTTACCTGACGGTACACATCCGGCACTTCATGGACGTGAATCGGCACCATCTGCCCGCCTATGCGGCAATACGCCCAGTCTTCGCCGAACCGAGGAACCGGCATCGACTCCGGCTGGATGCGACGCAACGCCTCCGAAACCTTCGGCGCCATGCGAAAGAAGAGCCGCAGCCGCGATGCGCCCACCACCAGAGCCAGAAACCGATCCAGCCCCGCCAGCCAAAGTTCCCGCTTCCAACTGCGAGTGACATTCATCGCGTAAATCAGAGAGGCGATCGCGTCCGCTCCGATGTATGCCGTTTGGCTCATGTCGAGCACCACGTGAGAGCCGGAAAGCACCGCGCTGCGAACGTCGGATTCGAACCGCGGCAACAACGACCCGGTGAAATCTCCCGCTATGCTCAGAACGGTCGTCGCGCCCATCCTCTCCCGCGTAATCCGCGCCCCTTGACGCGGTTTCCCCTGCATGGCCATGGCCGCAAGCTGCACCGGAAGATAGCGCAAAAGACCCACGGCGTTGCTCAAATAGCGCTTCGCCAACCGCGATGGATCTTGCATCGTCCGATGCAGCCATTCCATCCCGCTATGCTGCATCCAGCTCGGCGCGCGCGAGGTCTTCCCGCTCAAAAAGTCGAACGAGCCGCCGACTCCGATGCACACGGGAACCTCCAGCCTTTGCCGATGCATGGTCAGCCATTTTTCCTGCTTGGGGTTTCCAAAGGCCACCAGAAGTATGTCCGGCCGAGCCTCCTCGATCCTCGACAGTATCTCCTCGTGATCCATCTCCTCCAAAGGCGAATGCCTTGGGCAATAGCGGCCGGCAATGCGAACGCCGGGATAGTTCCTCTCCATCCACGCCGCCGTGCCCGCGGAACTCTCCTCATCCGCCCCCAGAAGAAAGATTCGGTAACCCCGCCGGGCAGACAGTCTTGCCAGTTGAGGCACCAAATCGGCTCCCGCGACGCGCTCCTTCAGACCCGTTCCCAACAGCCGCGATGCCCATACAAGCGGCATTCCGTCGGCCAGAACCAGGTCGCAGCGGGTCAGGGTTTCGTACAGTTCCTCGTCGTGAATCGATTTGATGAGGAAGTCCGCGTTGGCCGTTGCTATCTGATGGAAGCCGCCCTCCGCGATCTTCTCCTCGACGGCGTTCAGAACTTCGTCCATCGTCAGGTTGTCGACGGCCACTCCTAGAATTGCTACTCGAGGCGCTTTCGATTTCAGCATGGCGATCCCTCCGCGATTCTTCGTTCAGAGATGGACCCGCTCGCTTTTCCAGTTCGATGCGAAAAGTCGCCGGACCCGCGGTTAGAGGAAGGAAGCGAGATTAGCTCGCAAAAGCGGATTGCTCCCAAACCGAATGTTGAAGCGAGGAACGATCGTGGACCGCTTCCACGTCGTTCATGGCAAGCTCGGCCGAGATGGCTTGAGAAAAAACCGAGATGGTGACGATCAGCCGGAAACTGTTCTTGATTCGCGCCAGTCGCCCTTGAACGCCGGCCAGCGGACCGGACTTGACCCGTACCGCGGTCCCCGGCGTAAGCGCGTCGCAGCGGACGCACGGCGCCTTGCTGTCCAGAGTGCGCCGAACCGCTTCGATCTCGACTTCGGGGACCGGGCTCGGCTCATGATTCCCCCCCAGCAGACGAACTATGCCGCTCGTTTCCAACACCTTTACACGGTTGCGCAAACTGGGCTCGTATTGAACGAACAGGTAGCCGCTGAAGGCCGGCACTTCCACGACCTTGCGGCGATCCTTCCACTGGTGAACCTCCCGCAGCAGCGGAAGATAGGTCGCAATCCCTTTCGCGGTCAGACTCGTAGCCGCGCGCTGCTCGCAGCGGTAGGCGGTCTGCACCGCATACCACGCCGGATTGAAACCATCCGGAACCTGCTTGTTTCCGGTCTGAAAACTCGAGTTAAGGCTGTGTGCGCCCATTTCGCCTCCATACACGCGCTGACAATTCGGCCTTGCTTTGTCCATATGGACGGTTGACGGTCGGCGAGGGAGCTTGCAGCTCGCTGGCCGCGGCATCGACAAATGAATCCGTCCCATCCCCATTTCACTGTCAGGTTTGAAGCGGGCTTCGCCCCTGTCACTCACATTCGAGCGCTGTCCATTTTCGGTTAACCTGTCATGCGGCTTGGGGGGTGTGCATGAGCCGATTCCGGCTGCGCCGACAGTTCGGAGAAAACGCAACCGTTCATCCATGAGTAACGGAAGACCGATAGCAATTCCTTTTGATGCCGGGTTCATCCCTGCGTACAGCTAACCCGGCGACATTCCGCTCCGTATGCGAAGTCGGATTGAAATTGCTCCGATTTGGGCATCGCGCCGATCGGAAAATCGAATCGGAGCGGGCTTCGCCTATGTCACTCACATTCGAGTGCAAAAACTTCAGTCTTGCGTCGATCTGTCCAAAAGGGTCGGGGGAAGTTTAGGAGCGAATATCGCAGCTCCAAAGCAACAGCGCAAATCCATCGTTGAAAAAATTCAAGCGTTCACTGAGGAAAACGTCTCTTAACCGATCTTTGCGTCTTCCATAAACTTGCGTCCTACAGCTTTGACGGTGGTGTGTTTGAACAGCCATTCCGCATCGCATCCCAAAGCGTTCGCTATCTGAACTTGTATCTGCTCTCCAGGTACGCGAACTCCGTTGAGTATCCTGCTCAGATAGCCCTCATCTATACCCAGCTGCTTGGCTAACTGATTCTGGCGTATGCCCGCGGTATAGATGCTCAATTTCAAATTGGGGTAGATGCATCTCTCCTTCGCCCCATCGTGACGAATGCCGTGTTCCGCATCGCCGATTCTCCATTTCGCTTGAGTGATCGCTGCCACATCGCGCTCCCCGTTGAAATGCTACCCTCTCTGAGAAGACTCTAGTGCATTGAGCAACAAATTGCTACTGTTTTTTAGTAACCGCTCGTGTGACTACGGTAAGTTTTATGCCTGTTACCGTGAATCCCATGTTTTCAATATATAGATTGTAAACGACTTATATACCGCGCCCCAGTCGCTCTCCGTCGTCCTTTCAACCCGAAATCTTTATAAATATGGTGCTCAATTCGGCTCAAAATTCCCGATTCGACAACGATTTTTTTGCCCTCCGCGAGAAAGCGCCGAATGAATCCGGAGCCTTTCCATGAGTGCGATCGGCCTTTCCCCAACCCTCGCATCTATCGTCGGGGCGCCGCGCATCGCGTTTTCCTCCGATGCGCCTCCCATCGGCGAAAGTTACGCTTCCTTCGACCTATGTTAGCGGCGGCGCGTCCGCTTCTCGACTTATACTCTGGAGTTTGCCGCCTTTGCCGTTGCGGTCATTGTGCCGCGGCGGCCGCGACCGCGCCGCATATTGCAACAACTTATCGAATTGAGCTATCAAACTGTCGATCGCATCTTCGGAACGAATGGGCCATTGCCGGATCGACCAATCTCCCGCCGCGGCGGCAACCGCCCCAACGAACCCGTCGATAACTTCCATGTCCCTCACCATCCATAAAGTTTCATGGCTTCCTTCCGACCCGCCGCTCAGCCGCGCCAAGTTATCCGGCGTTCGCGACACGTCGAATGCGCTCAAGCCGCGCCCTATTCCAACTCCGGCCGCCTTCAACGCAGCCTCCTTCCTCGTCCACAGACGCAGAAAGGTTCCCGCCTGTTCTTCCGGCATCGCCGCCGCCACCATCGCCGCCTCGCGTTCAGTGAAGTGGGCGGAAGCGACCTCCAGAGCATCGACTTCGCGCCGAACCGCCTCCGCGTCGATCCCAACTTCCCCGACTCCCGTAAACGCAATCAGCCCCAGTCCCTCGCTATGCGTCACGTTGAAGTGCGGAGCGGCGGACGATTCGCGCAGGCGCGGTTTGCCGTACTCGTTCACTGTCAGAGCCAGCTCTCGCGGATTCGCTCCCAAATACCAGCCAAGACCGAGCCGAAGCATTGCCCGACAAAGCCGAAAACGATTTGCATCGCGGGCAAAGACGTAGCGGTCCGCGCGGCTGCGCTCCTCGACCGACAGGATACTGTCCAGATCGATTCCGGGATGCAACCGCATATCGAGATCGAACTGCCATACTTCGACCACCGATGCCGGCAGCTTTCGCGGAGGCAAGACAGCGTTCATGCAATCCCTCATCTCCCCGTCCGCGAGTTGCGACTGTTATGATGGCCGCGGGCTTCGTTTATCCTGGCTGTCGTTCATTATCCAGGCCCAATGGAGAAACCGACGAGGAAAGAGCCGAGGGAAAAATATGCAACTGCCCCCAATAGCCGCCCTCATCGGCTGGATTCCGCTTGGCTTCTATCTCTTCCGCCGCTATCCCGCGCGAATTGCGATTCTCGCCAATTTCCTCGGCGGATGGGCCGTGCTGCCGGGCGCCAACTACGCGCCTTCAGCCGACGGGTTTCCCTATTGGATTCTCGGCGTTTGTCTCCCCACCAACTATCTTCTCACCAAAGCCGCTGTTATCGGCCTGGCCGCTCTGGCCGGAGCGATCTTCTTTCACTCCGCCGACTTGAAGAAATTCCGGCCCGGCCTCCGCGACATCCCCATGGCTCTGTGGTGCGCTGTCCCTCTTCTGTCCGCGGCCACGCATTGGAGTACGCTTCGGCAGGGACTTTTGGGCGCCGCATACCAGACCGTCGCCTGGGGTGTGCCCTGGGTGCTGGGACGCATTTACTTCTCCCAGAGCGATTCGCTGCTTCTGGCCGCCAAGGCCTTCGTTGTCGCCGCAGTCTGCTATCTGCCTATCTGTCTCGCGGAAATTTGCGCCGGGCCGCATCTCTACGCATTCATCTATGGCTATCAGCCGTACCGCTGGGTGGGCGCCGAGCGGTACATCGGCTTTCGCCCCGTCGGTTTGCTCGAAGACGGAAATCAACTCGGCATTTGGATGGCGGCCGCCACCCTTATTGCCATATTCCTCGCCGTCCGCCGCTCCGCGTCGCGCATCCTCGGCTTGCCCTCGGCATGGGGCGCGGCCGGGTTAGCCGCCACCACGCTGCTCTGCCAGTCGATCGGCAGTCTTCTCCTGCTGGCGCTCCTGCTGCCGCTGGCCCTGCTCAGGCGCCGCGTCTTCCTCCGCGCATCGGTGGGCATCCTGGTTCTCGGCATCGTAGCCTTTGCGTTGTTCCAGATGATGGACCGCACTTCTCTGCGCGCCCTCGCGCAAAACGATCGAGCGGCTCATTCCATCTTCACCGCCCTGACAAAAATGGGGCGGCATTCGCTCGCCTGGCGGTTGGCTCGCGAGGAGAGCGATATGAGGCTGGCGCTTCGTTACCCGCTCCTCGGTTCCGGCCA
Organism: uncultured Occallatibacter sp.; assembly: GCA_964565955.1. Classification (GTDB taxonomy): domain Bacteria; phylum Acidobacteriota; class Terriglobia; order Terriglobales; family Acidobacteriaceae; genus Telmatobacter. The sequence continues at coordinate 28,198 of CAZMHC010000005.1, read as the reverse complement.
ATGGAATTGGTGGCAAAGCGGCGAATTCCGGCCCTGGAGTCTGTGGCTGCTGGCGCTTGGAATGTATGGGCTGGTTGGCCTGCTGGCGCTCGGGGCCATCTTGTTTCTGCCCGTCGTCAGCGCAGCCTGGTCTTCTTCGGACGGCAACCATGGCGAGTCGGATATCCGTCAGGCGTTGGCGGCGGTCATACTCATGCTCGCCTTCGACAATCTGCTCAATGGCGCGATGATTCTGCCCTATCTTCTGCTGATGGGAGGCCTGACGACTCGGTCGAATTCGCAGCCGCGAAAAACACCCTCGCCGGGCTTGAGATTCCCTGTCCCTCCGCGCCTGAACGGCCAACTCAGCACCGGATTTCGGCGTTTCAAAAAAATCGGCTTGCGCTCCGCCGCTGCCTGTGCTACATTCAATCCGTGAAAGAATTCACGTCCATGACCGCCGCAATGTGTTGTTGTCCAGCGATGTGCTGTGCGCAAAAGCATTCCGGCGTGAGGAAGTGGATGGGCTAGAGCAAGTTACAAGCCGCCGCCTCGTTTGGACCCACCGCCGGAGATCGAACTGGCAGGTGGGTTTTCTGTTTTTGGGTTGAAATTGGGGCCTGCTCGTAAAGAGAAGCCTCAGGTCAGGGAAACGATGAACGTTCAAGAAATTCGGGTCGAAGAACTGAAACAGCGGCTGGATGCGGGCGAGAATCTATTCCTGCTCGATGTGCGCGACGAGTCCGAGTACGAAATCTCCAATATCGGCGGGCAGTTGATTCCCCTCCCTGAACTGCCGAAGCGCGTCAAGGAACTCGATGCCAACCTCAACATCGTAACGGTGTGCAAGATGGGACCGAGAGGCAAAAAGGCGGCCCAGGTTCTGCATGACGCCGGCTTTGCCCACGTCTGGAATCTGACCGGCGGAATTCACGCCTGGTCGGATCGCGTGGACCGGAGCGTCCGGAAGTACTAGAGATCGGTTTCTTATAGGCGCCGGTGGCGAAGCGGTCAACGCGCAGGTCTGCAAAACCTGTATTCGCGGGTTCAATTCCCGCCCGGCGCTCCAGATTTCGAGGTGGAAAACGGACCCTTGACAGGAAGTCTCGGTCATTGCTTCATCCGCAAAGATCGAGATCGTTTTCTTGCCGAACCGATCCGCAATGGATACACTTCGTGTTAGGTTGAACCAAAAGGAGTTTCCCCTTGGCAGATGAAGTTCTCCGCGAGCATATGCTCTTGACGTATGCCACTGCCCCAATTTGGTCGCTCGCGCGGCAACCGCGCGGAACGACAGCCGCATATCTGTTGTTCTCCGCCGACTGCCCTTCCATTCCGTCCACATCGACCTTCGGTTCTTCTTCGAGGTATAACTCCACCTCGCGTCCAACTAACTCGGCCGCCGCCTACCCCGCCGCGTTCGAGTTGGATGCACGGTAGCGGCGAACTTTTTTGGCTTCCGACCTTGGCGGAACGGAGAGTCCTTCGCGCTTCGACCATGCCTCTTCTACCGGATCGATGTCAGGCGAGTGAGGCGACTTAACTCTCGATGTACTCCCAAAAGGAATCGGCCAACTCCGCGCCCAGCTCGTTGACCATGCGGCGAGCGGCGCGTTCCACTTCTTCGATCTGCCCACGCAGGTAATCGCGGGAGCCGGAGATGGCCGCCACGCCGATGGTCGCCGATTGCCAGGTAACCGCCTCGTCCAGTTCGGCAACGGAGACGTTGAAGCCCTGGCGAAGCTGATCCTTCAGCGAACGCACCACCTGCCGACGGTCCTTGAGCGACCGGGCGTGCTCGATGCGAACTTCGAGGGTCAGTTGTGCAACTGCCATGGCAAAACGGGGTTTCCAGCGACCAATGGGACGAAGAGCTTCTCCCTGACTGCAAAACCTTGTCGGCCGCGCCTAGTTTCAGTTGGCGCGGGGCTTCAACTGATTCAGCTTTTCTTCCAGCGCCTGAAGACGGCTGCGGCCTTCGGCCTGCCAGCGCGGGTCGCGCTCGAAGTGCAGGTAGCGGTTCCAGGTTTCCACCGCGTTCATGGCCTGGCCGCAATCCTCCATGATGACCGCTTCATTGAAGAGGACTACCGAGTCGCCCGGAGCCAGTTCGTCGGCGCGGCGCAGGCGATCGAGAGCCGTGGCGCGATCTTCCCCGCTGCCCGAGCAGCTTCCGCGCTCGAAGTAGGCGGTGGCGTCGTCGACCAGCAGGCTGGGCGTGGCCGGACCCGAAGCCAGCAAGCGATCCAGTATCCCGATGGCCGGATCGTATTTCTCTTCCAGTATGTCGGCTCTGGCCTCGAGTTGGAGCCAGTGCGGATCGCCCGGCGCGCTGCGAAGCCGGTCTTCGATGCCGGCGCGAGCCTTCAGAACTTCGGAGGATTCATGAAGCGCCGAGCCGCCGCGGAGATGATCTTGCGGGGCAACCGCGGCAAAACCCGCCCCAGGAATGCGCAGATCGAAGCCGCGAGAATGGGTATAGGCCTCGGCCAGCAGCCGCTCCGGGGTATGCAGATGCTGCCACCACAAAGTCAAACCGGAGGTGAGAAGCACCGTGGCCGCCAATCCGGCCCCGGGCCACAGCAGCATCTTGGCAATCTTGCCGCTTCGGACTGCGATCGGAGTGCCGGCCAGCTTGACCGCAAGTTCGCGCTGCCAATCCGCAGTGACCGACTGCAGATTGCCGATTTGCTCAAGCTCTTCAGGCGAGGCTTCCGTGGAAAACAGATCCAGACTCATCCGCAATCGCGAGGAGCAGCCGCGGCAATGCGCCGCATGGGAGAGCAATGCGTCCACTTCCGCCCCAGGCGCTTCTCCGCTTGCCAGCCGGGTCCAAGCGTCCGGCTGAGGACAATCTCTCTCCCCGCTCGAATGCGCCCCGCCTGCCAACTCCGCGAGGGCGTCCTCTGCGCTGGGCGCTAGCCCCGCGATCAGCGCCTCCAATGCTCTTTCCAGAGCTTCTTCGGCTCCGTCTTCGGTCGAGTCCGAAGACCTGCTCGGATTGAATTCGTCTCTCATGGCTGTTCACTCTATTTACCGCAAATGCGGGGATAATTCCTTTTCGATAAGATTTCGCGGCCGGCTTTGGCGAAAATTAGCGTTCTGGACCTCGTTTCTTCACCTCCGTGCGCAGCCAGCTTGCCACACGGCGCAGGGCGCTCTCGACTCCCTTGGCGGTCAGCCCCACTTTGGGTACGCGGGCAATCTCCTCGGCTGTAAGTCCTTGCAAATAATAGAGCCAAAAGAGATCCCGATCGCGCCCGCTGATCGTCTCCGGTGCCGAACGCAGCTTCTTGTCCAATTGCGCAATCAACACCGACTGCTGCATATTCTCCGTCTGGATTGCGCCGTCCGCCTTGCCGCTCGGAGAATCCTCGGCTATGGACATGGTGACCACGTTGCCCCCCCTCTTGGCCGAGCTGCGACGGCGAAAGTGGTCGTTGGCCACCGAGACCGAGATAGTGCGCAGTAGGCCGAGGAAGGAATCCTCGCCGCGAGGCTCGAATTCGCGCAGTATGCGCCGCTCCTGGTCGCAGAGCTTCAGAAAGACCTCCTGCACAATGTCGTCCACCACGGCCGGCGACGATCCGCTCATCCATAACCGGACCACTCGCCCCACCACCATGGCCGTCAAGGGAGCGCACCGGCGCATCAACTCGCCCCATTCCGCGGCATCGGAGGAACGGGCGCAGGCTTTGGCGAGATCGTTTACAGATACTTCGATTTCAACCATATGTGCGGGATTCCAGTCTATCGCAAAGACGCGGCGGGAGTTAATCTTTTGTCGTTCTCCCTCCGCGCCTGGGCCGAGAGCGTGCGCTCCAGCGGCTATGCTAGTATCCGGGCAAGCAAATAACGGACCTTTGCGAGGAAGCCCGTATGCAAACCAACCTTCGCCCGCTCGCTCTAGGCGAGATACTGGATCGCACCGCCCAACTTTACCGGGAACGCTTTTGGCTCTTTGCCGGAATCTTTTCAGTCTACGCCGGCGTGGCCCTGGCGCTGAATCTCCTGCTGCTCGGCCTGCAAACATCGCTGAAAGCGCCGCGCATGGCCGCTTCGGCGATATGGATCGCAATGGCCGCGGGGGCTGTCGAGGTGCTCATCCTTTTGCTCCTCTATGGAGCGGCCGTGGCCGCCATCAGCCGCGCCGTGGCCTGGGTTCATCTCGGCAAGCCGGCCACCATTCGCAGCGCATACGCCAGCATCCTGCCGCGCCTGGGACGTTATCTGTGGCTCATGACCATCGTCGCTTTGATCGTCCTCACCCCGGTTGCGGCGCTCTACGGCGGATATTTCGGAATCATGGCTTACTACGTCAAAGGCTTCGCAACCGACCCGGCCGCGCAGCAGGCAGCCCTCTCCAATCCGCGCACCATGGCCATCTTCGGCGTCGCTTCGCTGATCTTCGTTCTGCTCATGATTCCGGCCGGCGTTTACACCATACTGATGGGCTTGCGTTATGCCCTCGCCATGCCCGCCGCCGTGGTGGAAGACCTGAAAGCCCGCCCGGCGCTGCGGCGCGGCATCGAACTGAGTAAAGGAGCGCGGGGGCGCATCTTCCTTCTCGCGCTCTTGATCGTCGCCATCAGGACCGGACTGGTTATGATCTCCCAGGCGTTCGTTTTTGTGGCGGCCTTCAAGCACCCCGGCCAGCCCCTCGGACCGGGAATCACGGCTCTCTCGCAGATCGTCGCCTTTTTCACCAATACCTTCCTCGGCCCCATCCTGGCCACCGGACTTACCCTCCTCTACTACGACCAGCGGGTGCGCAAGGAGGGTTACGACATCGAGTGGATGATGCAGGCCGCCGGACTCACGCCGCCCGCGCTGCAGTCGCTCTCAGAGACTGCCGAACCGGCCGCCGATGACGCCGCGGGGAAGCCCGCATGAGCGAGCCGCCGCGCCCTTCCACCTTCGGCGAAATCCTGGACCGCGCCGCGCATATCTACCGCTCGCGCTTCCTTGTCTTTCTAGGCATCGCAGCGCTTCCGGCAGGTGTGGCTCTGGTCTTCGCGGCCGGGATTGCCTTGTTGGTTGCCGGGGCAGGCGCCGCAGGCCCTCGCCTGGGCTATCCGGCACTGACCGATGCCGTTGCGGTGATGGTGTTAGTTCTCCTGGTTCTAGTGGCCCTGCCGATTTTCCTGGCGGCCGTGGCGCTGGGCACGGCCGCCATGAGCCATGCGGCGGCCCACTCCTTCGAGGCGGAAGCGATCTCCATTCGCGGCTGTTTCGCCGAGGCTTGGAAGCGTGGTTGGCGCTACATCTGGCTCTACCTTCTGCAAGCCCTGATTGCCTGGATCGCGCCCTTCGCCGTCTTCTTTGCGCTCTTGATCCTCTCCGCCGCCCTCATCGCGCTGGCGAAGAGAGCCGGCGCGGGCGCGCCCGACGATGCGCTCTTCGGCGTGGCGGCGATTCTGGTCGTCGTCGCCCTCGTTGCCTACGGCTTATGGATGCTGCTGCGGCTCTCGCTGGCCTTCCCGGCTTGCGTGGTTGAGAGGATGGGCGCGACGACCGCGCTCAAAAGGAGCGTCTCGCTCAGCAAAGGAACGCGCGGACGCATCTTTCTGATGTATCTGCTGGTGGCGGCGCTCAACTCGCTGCTTTCAATGGCCATTACCCTGCCCTTGACGATTCTCGTGGCGCTACTCATCGGTGCAAACAAACCTGAGTCTTCTCAAACCCTCTCGACCGTTCTTATGATCGTCCTCTACGGCGGCGGCTTTGCCGTGCAGACGCTTACCCGTCCGGTCTACGGCATCGCGCTGACCCTCTTCTACTACGATCAGCGCATACGCCTGGAGGGGTACGATATCGAGAGGATGATGCAGCGGGCCGGACTGGTCGCGCCTCCACCGCCAGTTGGGGAAACCGCGCCAGCAAACCAGCCTTCGCAAGCCGCCCACGAGGAATCCCAATGAACGCCTCCGCACATTCCGCCCCAGTCGGCCCCGCGTCCGCGGTCCCCATGAACTTCGGCCGGATTCTCGACCGAACGATCCAGCTCATGCGCGCCAACCTCCGGCTTTTTCTGGGCATCGCCGCCGTTCCGGCCGTGGCCATCGTAGCCGTCTTCCTGCCCGCGACAGCCTTCTTCCTGATCGCCTTCGCCCCGCTGATGCGCGGAGAGACCGGGCCGCCGCGGATGGTCCCTTTCGCTATCGGGTGGGTTCTCTTTGCCATCGGCTACCTGGTTTTTCCAGCGGTTTTCGCGCTTTACATATCAGCGGCGAGTTACGCCGTCACGCGGGCCGATCTTGGTTTTCCCGCGACCGTGAGCGAGGCGTTCGGCGTGGCCTGGCGACGCTTTGGCCGCCATCTCTGGCTGATGTTTCTCGGCTCTCTCTACGTGATCGCGCCGCTGCTGGCGTGCGTCCTGGCGATCGCCCTGCTTGCGGTCCTGTTGCACTTCGCGGCCGGCGATTCCGCCATGGGACTCTTTCTGGTTCCACTCATTATCCTGCTCTACGGCGCGGTAACTGTCTATAACATCGTAATCATGCTCCGCTTCTCGCTGGCCTATCCCGTATGCGTGGTCGAGGAGCGTCCGGCATGGGAGTCGCTGCGGCGCAGCGCCCAACTTACCCAGGGCGCAAAGGGCCGAATCTTTCTGGTTCTGCTGCTGATCTACGCGATCGCTTACGTGGTCAACATGGTATTGATGGCGGTCCTGTTCGCGGTGGGCGCGCTGGGGTTCTTCGCGGCGATGGCGGCGCACGTGACGCAGGGATCGCCGGCATTCTTCGTCCTGATCGGCCTCGGCGTCCTCGGATATCTACTGATCTTGGCCGTTACCTGCTTGCTCTCTTACGCGGGCCTCACCACCGCCCTGGGCGTACTCTACCGCGACCAGCGCCTGCGCAAGGACGGGCCGTCGGTCGCGCCGCTCATTGCCGGAGAGAGCGCATGAAATCATGCTTCCTGTTTGCGGGAGTTGCACTCGCGTCTCTTTCAATAACCGCTCCGGCGCGCGCCGCTCTGCCCATTGCCGCCCCACCCCCGCCCATTGCCATCCAGGCCCGCGACGCCTCGATGGACGAATGCCGCAAGCACCTGCAAGACCTATCCGTACTGGTCGAAGCCTGCGCTCAGGCGCGCGACGCCAAGGCTTGCGATCCGGCGCTGGCGGGGCCGGACGATCTTGTGCCCATCGGCGAAGGCGCGAAGGCCGAGAGGCGGCGCATTCGTTACGACTGGCTGAGGGCGCTGTTCGTCCAGGCGCGGGAAAAGGATACCGTCGAGCCGGCAAAGAAGCCGCCCGCGAATGCCGGCCCAAAAAACTCCGAAAATGATCGAGACAATGCGCCGGAAGACGATCCCGATGCCCAGAGCATTCTTCCGCTCAAGCGCACTGCAACGGAGTTATTGAAAGACGCGGCGGCTCGGCTGGCCAACGACTTGGCCCAGGCCGGAGCCGCGGCCACGCCCGCTCCGGCGTACGCCCTGGAACGCGAGACCATGGCGAAGGTGCTCGCCGGACGCGACTTCCGCAACCTGGAAGAGCCCTCGCCGACCGATACGCTGCTGGAAAAGATAGGCAATTGGCTCAACCGGCTCTTCGAGAGCGCCGCGAAGATCAAGGCCACGGCGGCCTGGGTGGGACAAACCATCGTCTGGGGATTCATTCTGGCGGTTTGCGTCGGGCTGGCCTGGGGACTGCTCCAGCTTGAACGCCGCTGGCGCATCCGCCTCGTGCCGGAGAGCGACGGGCCAGGGGCCGGGGCCGCTTCCGCCCGCGACTGGCAACTGTGGCTCGAAGACGCGCGCAAGGCCGCCGCGGCCAAGCACTGGCGCGAGGCGATTCACTTCGTCTACTGGGCGGCGATCTCGCGCCTCGAATCCAAGCGGCTGTGGCCGGCGGACCGCGCCCGCACCCCGCGCGAGTATCTGGCGCTGGTCGCCGCCGAGGACCCCCGCCGCCCCGGATTGGCCACCCTCACCGGCAGCTTTGAGCGCATCTGGTACGGCGGGCGCGCGGCCGGCGAGGGCGACTATCGCAAAGCGGAAGCATTGGCCGAAGGGCTGATCTCAGGAAGCGCGGCTTCGTCAGGCGGCGCCGGATGAACTTCCTCTCCTCGCTCGACGCCCGCGACCGCCGCTTGCTCTTCTGGTTTGTCGGCATCGGATTGACGCTGGCCATCCTTACCGGCATTCTGACGCCGCGAGGCAACGACAAGGACAATCCGCTGCCCTCGACGTATCTATCCGGCCGCCACGGCGCCCGCGCCGCTTACCAGACGCTGCTGCGCGCCAATTATCCGATCGAGCGCTGGGAACGGCCTCTGAGCGAACTGGCCGAATCCGCCGGGCCGGAGACGGTGCTGATCTCTGCCCAGCCCTACTCCCGAGAGGCCGAGGACATCAAGGCCGTTCACAAGATTCTCGCGCGCGGCGGCCGTGTGCTCACAACCGGACTCGGAGGCGGCATCCTCCTGCCCGGCGCGGCCAGCGCGCCCGCCAAGAACTTCGACTTCGCCGCCTGCCAACTGGAACCCGAAGGGCTTGATTCGCTCTCCAACTCCGGCCAGGTATGGATGGTCCCGACGGCTTCCTGGCAGGTGGGCAATCCGGCGCATCGCGTCGAATACAGTTGCGCCAGCCAGCCGGCGGTGGTCGCCTACGACTGGGAAAAAGGCCACATCGTCTGGTGGGCCAGCTCCACGCCGCTCGAAAACGGCTCGCTGGCCCGCGCCCACAATCTGGACCTGCTGCTCAACTCGCTGGGGCCGCGCGAAGGCCACCGCTTCTACTGGGACGAGTCGCTGCACGGGGAGATTCGCTCCACCTGGAGCTACGCCTCCGGCCCGTCGTGGACCCTGCTGTGGGTCGGTCTGGTCGCTCTGGCTCTGCTAATCGTCTTCAGCTTCAGCCGCCGCAGCGGGCCGGTGCGCGACCTGCCCCCGCCCCCCCGCGCCACGCCCATCGAGTTTCTGGAGGCGCTCGGTTCGCTTTATCGCAAGGCCGGGGCCGCTTCCACGGCGGTCTCCATCGCCTGGGAACGCTTCCGGCGACAGACTCTGCGGCTATGCGGACTCCGCGCCGCGAAGATGGACGCGGCGCAACTGGCAGCGGCCATTCGCCGCCGCTTTCCCGCCACCGATCCCAGCCTGGAAACCGATCTCGCCCTCTGCGAAGAGGCCGCGCGGGGCGAAACCGCCAGCCCCCGCGAAGCGCTCCGGCTGATCCAGCTATTGCACGATCGCCGGAAAAAGCTGCTGGCCGCCGCAAAACCCGGCGGCATCGCCGCCCAATCTGAGAACATTCTTAGCAAACCGCAAGAAAGGGCCTTATGAGCCAGGAAACCGACCAAGACGCGAATCCTTACCCGCAATCGTTGTACGCAACCAACCAACTGATCGTCCACTCCCGCGCCGAACTGGGCCGGGTGATCGCCGGCCAAAGCGCGGTCCTCGAAGAGGTGCTGATCGCCGTGCTTTGCCAGGGCCACGCTTTGCTCGAAGGCGTTCCCGGCATCGCCAAGACGCTGATCGTCAAAGCCCTTGGGCGGCTGCTGGGTCTCGGTTTTCAGCGCGTCCAGGCCACGCCGGACCTGATGCCCGCCGACATTCTCGGCACCTCGATCCTCCGCCCCGGCTCCGACTCCTTCGCCTTCCACGCCGGTCCGGTCTTCACAGATTTACTGTTGGTGGACGAGATCAACCGTATGCCCCCACGCACCCAGGCCGCGCTGCTGGAGTGCATGGAAGAGCGCCAGGTCACCAGCGACGGTGCCCGTCGCCCGCTGCCAAGCTGGTTTACCGTCTTCGCCACCCAGAACCCGGTGGACTTCGAGGGCACATATCCCTTGCCCGAGGCGCAGTTGGACCGCTTCCTGCTCAAGATTCGCGTCGCCTACCCCAGCGAAACAGAGGAGTTGCAAATCCTCGAGCGGCACCATGCGGGGTCGGGCGCGGGCTTGCTCGAAGACGCTTCCATCGCGCCCATCCCCGAAGGGTTGCTGGCCGCCGCCCGCGCCGAAGTCCGCGCCATACGCATTGAGCCGGAGCTATACACCTACATTCTGTCGCTGGCCCGCCGCACTCGCGAATGGCCCACGCTGCTGCTCGGCGCCAGCCCCCGCGCCGCCCTCAGCCTGATGCTTGTAGCCCAGGCCGCCGCCGCCTTCGATAGCCGCGATTACCTGGTCCCCGACGACGTGAAGCGCGCCGTCCAGCCGGTGCTGCGCCATCGCGTCATACTCAAACCCGAAGCCGAACTGGAAGGCTTCGATGCCGACCGTGTGCTGGCCGATGTAATTGCCGCCGTGCCGGTGCCAAGACAATGATAATTTGCACGTAAGGAGTCAGGCGGGTGCCCCCGGTCCCGGTGATCTTTTCCAACCACGCTGAGGGTGCCGGGGATCGAAGCCTGTGCCCCGTTCATCGCAGCTTTATCGCGATGAGCGGGCGGGTGAGCCGGTTCGCTGCTCTCGCTAACCTTTTCAAACCAAGTTGAGGGTGCCCCCGGTCCCTCGCATTTGGGGACCGGGGATCGAAGCCTCATATTCTCCGCGGGTGCCCCCGGTCCCGGTGATCTTTTCCAACCACGCTGAAGGTGCCCCCGGTCCCTCGCATTTGGGGACCGGGGATCGAAGCATCTTTTCTCCGCTCTTGCCGAGAATTGCCTCATGTCGGCGCACAATTGAAGTAGTCGGCGGAGCGGCGCTTTTCTGACCCCTGACCCCTGGTGAAGCCGTCCCGCAACTATCGCATTCTATGTCACGAAAAGCGCTTTTTTCGAGTTCGATAACAACCGTCCCATCAACCGTTTGCCCAAAATCGACTGGACCGAAAACACCGAAATATTCGCGATTTTGGCTGTGAAACTGTGGAGGCCTATATAACTCCCACATAATCAATGCTTTCCGTGGCCACCCTCCACAGAAACACAGAAACACAGAAACTGTGAAACTGTGGAGCCTATGCTAACCTACTTATAATCAATAACTTTCAACAGTACGCTCCACAGGAACACAGAAACTGTGTTCCTGTGCCCGCATTCCCCGCCTTCGCCAAAAAAGGCGGTATCCATGGATCAAGTGTTTCCGCGCCCTGAGCAATCCAAGAGCGCGTTGCGTCTCAGTTTCCGGCCGCGCCGACGGGTTGGACGCTGCCGCAGTCTGGACCTTTGTAAACCGAAGTGGAATCCACCGTCCATTCCACCGGCGTGGAGTTCGGCCCCATCTGCATGGTTCCGACAAAATGCACCTTGCCTTTGGCAACGTTGCCGCTGCCCGCCCACGAAGACTCGAGGCTGGCCTTGCCGCTCATCTTTCCGCTGCACACCATATCCGCGGTCATGCCGGTGGCCTTCAGCGCCACGTTCACGACCTGACAGTCGCGTTGGGCCGCAGGCACCGGCGCGCCGTACTTGTCGATCATGGCCTGAGTCAGGCAAACCTGCGCGGTCCGAGGGCCGCCGCCGAAGGGCGAATTGGCGCCCGGCGGCAAGCTCATGCCCGGGGGAAGAGGCGATCGTTGCCAGCTCATGTTGCTGGTCATCTCCCAGAGACCGGGCTTTCTGACCGATTGCGCCACGGCTAAGACCGCCACGGCGAACAGGCAACAACCCAACGCGATGCAAATTCGAGTCTTGCGCATGAAACCTCCCTGTGGATCGCGCGGCATCTCTCCGCGCCATTTCGTTGTATGCCGGTGAAGCGGTTCCGGCAAAGAAACACTTTTCAGTCCCGGTCGGCCAAGGCGGCGCGGCCCAGTTCCAGCAGCGCGGCGGTGACGCGGTCGGGGGCATGGCGGACGAGGCTCCCAGCGCTGGCGAAGTCTCCGGCGATGCAGCGTACGCCCAGAGCCTCGATGCGCCCGATGTCAGCCTCGATCGGCTCTGCGCCTTCAGCGGCGTAACGGTCCAATACCTCCGGCGAAAAGGGCGCGGTATTCACCAGCGCGTAGTCGAAGATGGGCGCGCGGGTGTGCTCGTAGATCCGCTCGATGTGCTCGGAGGCGGTCAGGCCCAGGCTCTCGTTGGCTTCGGTCATCAGGTTGCACACGTAAACCCGCACAGCGCGCGTCAATCCGAGCGCCGCCGGGATGTCTCGCACCAGAAGAGTGGCGATCAGCGAGGTATAGAGCGAACCGGGGCCTACTGTGATAAGGTCGGCGCGCTCGATGGCTTCGAGGGTCTCGGGTAGCGGCGCGGCTTCGGGAGGGTCGAGCATCAACTCGGCGATGCCGCGCGGGCTGGCGTTGATTCGAGTCTCGCCGCGCAGCAGCGATCCGTCGTCCATGCGCGCCACCAGCGTGGCGTTTGCGGCGGTGACCGGATAGATGCGGCCGCGGGTGGCCAGAATCTTCGAGGCAAGCTGGATGGCGCGGGCGAAGTCTCCGGTAATCTCGGTGAGAGCGGCTACAAAAAGATTGCCGAAGCTGTGCCCTTGCAGATCGCCCTTCTGGAAGCGATGCGCAAATAGCCGGACCAGCAGGTCCTCTTCCTCGCTGAGAGCGACCATGCAGTTGCGCAAATCGCCTGGCGGCGGCATATCGAGATCTTCGCGCAGCCGACCGGAGGAACCGCCGTCGTCGGTAACCGTAACCACGGCGGCAAGATCGGCGATCGCTCCGGGCGCGGTTTCCTCCCGGCCGGGGGCGCTCACGTGCCGGCGCAGCCCACGCAGTAAAGTGGACAGACCTGTTCCGCCGCCCATGGCCACAACGCGAATGGCCGGTCCTGAGTCGCCGAGGTAGACCGATGCATCGCCGGGGAACGCGGGCAAAAGGTCTGCGGCCGAGCATGACGAGGTCTCTGCGGTTGCAAAATTCACAAATAGCCCTATGGAATCTCAGGATACAGCAATTCGGTAAAGCGAGGATCGTCCACCATGCTCTGGAAGTCGTTATCCACGCGAGCCTGCAGCCGATTCTTTGGATTCAGTTCGATGGCGCGGGCCAGATTGCGAAGGCAATCGAGTGAATGTCCGGTAATGGCATCGAGCAGCGCCAGACCGTAAAAGGCATAATCCGCCTCTGGATGGGAGGCGAGAATGCTATTGAACTGATCGCGCGCCTCCTCGTAGTCTCCCGTATTCAACTGGGAGACCGCGTAGTCGTAGTGCTCCTCCGGGGTGGGAAAGTCCAATTTGGGCTTTTCCAATTGTCGCCGGCAGGTGTTGATGTACATTTGGCAGCGTTCCAGAATGGTGGGCGGCGCGGCGGGGAGCAGCTTTTCAAAGGCGGCCAGAGCCTTCTCGTACTTGCCCTGCTGCAGCAGCAGCACAGCGGCCTGAAAGTGCTGAAAAGCCGGTCCGGCGCCTGTGCCGGCCTGGCCGCCGGATTTGGCCGCTGAAGTGGGAGTCTTATTTCGGCTATGCGCAACCAATCGATCCTCTTGCATCATGGGTTTGCCGGGAGGGCGCTTCCCTTGCGGCAGGGTCCGACCGAATAAATCCGGTTGGAATGACGCGCGGCAGAGTTGCGCTGCTCAGCCCCTCTTTATACGCATAACACCGCGTTTCGTCAATGGGCGGCTTGCAACGCAGAGCTTGACCTGCCTTGTGGACTAGTCTGAAACCATTCATCCTGAACAATATCCCCCGATCGGGATGCCGGTTTTGAAATACAACGTTGCTTGATAGGCAATTCTCCCATGACCATAGGTATGAAAATGGCAGACGCGGTCGATCGGCTTACGAAGATACGCGCCGCCCCTCATCGAGCGTAGGTTTGCGGGAAATTCACTGGCAACCCTGGCCTCGGAAACCGGATACGATCACGTTAAAGATGGATGGGTTCCGGCGCCTCCCGGAACGAATGAAGTCTACGTCGGGATGCTTCGCTAAAAGTGTGGATCGACGATCCGCCACGGAAACCGCGGTAAGTCGATTGCGCTAGAAATCGCTCTTGGGCTGTGCGGCCAGGCCATTCGGCAATCGACCCGCTTCCCCCATGGTCACGATGACAAGATCGACTTCCGCAAGGGACCGAAGAGAAGTTGCTACTGTGTAAGCTCCCCCAGCAGCACCTTGGCTTTGGCGGCCAGGGTGCGCGCTCCATCCAGGTCGCCGGAGTTCAGCGCAGCGCGGGCCTGCTTGAGAAACTCCCTGATCTGGGCGGCGGTTTTTTCCTCCTGATCGTTGAGCTTGCGGCCGATGCCGCTCAGGCCACGCTCGGTGCCCGCGATGGAGTTCGCCGTCTGGACGCGGACGTCCGAGGAGTCGCCGGAGGAGAGCTGGCCGATAGCGCTGACGCCTGGGCTTTCCGCGGATGCCACCTGCGTCGTGTCGGAGGCAGGCGGGGCAGGCTTGGACGTCCGCTTGCGATGCTTGACGGGAGGCGTAGGCTCCGGTTGCGTCTGCGCGACGGGCGGAGCCGTAGTGGGGGGGACCGTTACCACCGGCGGCGGCAGGTCGGTTGGCGACGGCGATGGCTTGGGAGGAGGCGTATCCTCGATGGGAGGCGCAAGCGGCTGCGGCTGAACTTGATGGGATTTGTGGATGCAACCCGTCAGCAACAGCAACGGAAGCGACCACGCAACGCTCTTGGCAGGCAACTTCATGCCCTAAGCCCTTTCTCGATTTCAGCGCTCACCCGCTGAGGATGCCGACGCCCACCCTCCGCGGCGAGAGGAATGCGCAGTTGGAACTCTGTGCCTTTGTCTTGTCTCGATTGTACTTCGATGCTGCCATGATGCAACTGGAGAATGCGATAGGCCATGGACAGACCGATGCCGCTTCCCTCGCTCTTGGTGGTGAAATAGAGCTCGAATATCTTTTCTCGAATCTCGTCGGGAATGCCGGTTCCTTCGTCGGAGATGCGCAGCAGGGCGGACTTGCGATCTTCTTCGAGAATCACTTCCAGCGTGCCGCCCTGAGGCATGGCCTGCGCGCCGTTTTGAATCACGTTGAGCGCCGCCTGCTTGAGGAGGTCGGCATCCAGATTTGCCACCAGGGGGCTAGACGGCAAACGGCTGATAAGGGTTACATTGCGAGTGTAAAGCTCGGCAGTGGCCAGCGCCAGCACATCGCCGATCACCGGGCGCATATCCTGCTCCTTCAGTTGCAACTCGACGGGGCGGGAAAAGTCCACCAGCGTCTGCACCACGCGGTCCAGGCGGTGAATCTCCGCGTCGATCACCTCCAAGTGCGAGTGGGCAGGAACCCCGGCGGCGCCCAGCTTGGCTTTCAATAGCTCCAGATGCACCACGATGGCGTTGATGGGGTTCTTCACCTCGTGCCCCACCCCGGAGGTGAGCCTGCCGATGGCCGCCATGCGCCGCGAGAGTTCCAACTCGGACTCGATCCGCTCCACCGACTCGAGGTCGTGCAAGGTCACCAGCGCGCCCAGCCCCTGCCCGGTGCGGTCGTCGTGGATAAAATCCAGAGAGACTTCGATGCGGCGCCAGGTCTCGGTGAGAATCTCTTCCTTGACCAGGGATGAGCCGGCATCGAAAGCCTTGAGCAAGGTCTGCCCCAGCACCGTTGCGCTGTCGAAGATATCGTGAGCGCGCAACCCCAGCAGGCTGCCTGTTTCCACGTTGAGCAATCGCCGCGCCGCCTCCGAGACCAGCACCGCTCGCCCATCGCCGGTGAAGAGCAGAATTCCGTCCTGGAGGTTGGCGAGAATCTGATCCATGTTTTCCTTCAACGCGGAGAAGACCTCCTCCACATTGCGCATACGCTGGCCGATGATCTCGATCTTGCTGGAGACACGGGCCTCCATATCCTGCCGGGGAGCCTGCTTGTCCACCTCCGCCTCGCTGGCCGCGGTCCAGTAATCCAACTGCCGGCTGATCTTTTCCAGGGGGCGCAGGGCCAGATTGCTGAGCAGGAAAGCCGCGATCAGCGCCGTGCCCAGCACCAACTCCATCAGCGTAATCGCCGACCGCAGCCAAGGCTCGTAGACGGCTCGCAACAATGTGGTGCGCACCCCCACGTGCACGGTCACAAACGGTTCGCCATTGCGCTCCAACGGTACGGCCACATCGAAGACACTGGGGGGACCGAAAACCTCTTTCATGAACTGCATCGGGTTGGCGTCGACAAGCTGCTTGTAGTTGGGGCGGACCGGCATCGGCTTGTCTTCGTTCTCCGGGTTGGTGCTCAGCAAGGTCCGAGACTGGCTGTCTACGATGTTGATGTCGTAGACGGTAAACGAATAGCGATTGATCGAGTCCACCACGGCTTGCAGCGCGGCGTTGTCGCGCACCGCCTCCGCCGCCAGAGAACGCAACTCGTCCGGATTGTTGGGGTCCACCTTGCGGTCCCGCAACTCGGTCTGGAATGCGTTCTGCACGGCAAACCGCACCTGATCGGCGACCATGTGATTGGTGTCCCAGGATTGCTGCACGGCCGCGTGCAGCAGTTGACTGACGTAGACCAGCGAAAGCACCCCGGAGATGACAAAAACCAGGGCCGTGATGGACAGCACGAGTTTGGTCTTCAGGCGCATGGGCGAGAGTCTCGCAATTCTTATGATAGGCGCTCGCGCTCACCCTCCAGGTTTGTGCGAAGAGCGCTCAGTCAGGCGGCGAGTAATCGTAAACCGTAACTTCGACGCCCTGGCCAACAAGCGCTTCGGCGACAATCGGCTCAATCTTAGTCCATTCTCCCCCGGCAAGACCGCATCCGATGCGCGGCATATGTACCGATGCTCCTTCGGCTTGCGCCTGTGCCGCCACCCTCATCAGCCCGACGCGGATGGCCTCATACCGGACAGGAGGCACCCCGCCAGCGCGGGAGACAATGCCATGCTGCCCAATCAGATTGGCCACTGCAATGCTATCCGAAACCGGAACGAACTGAACGTCTCCCAGAGCGGGCGGAGAAGACTCTTTGAACGCTCCTCGATAAACCCGCTCCGGCTCCTTCCAGCGGCGGCTGATGGCCAGCACGAAGCCCTTACCCCACTTTCCAATGTCGTTGCAGATATGCACAATGATCTTCCTGCCACTGCCGATGGGGTCGGTCGCGTCTCCTACGATGTAGCGGATGGTCATTGCGCCGTTGCGCGTTTCCATACAGCCTCAAACTCTCCGGCTTCGATCAGTTTTACCTCGAACTCGATTTGGCTCGCAATCTCGGCCAGAGGTACCCGGCACCCGTTCCGCTTTACTGGATGAGCGGAGCTCCGAGGCAGTGTTCGAGGAGCTTCAGGTCAATGCACGAGGAAGCTGGCAAGGAGGCGTACTTCTGGGCCATCGCTTGGAGGCAGGCGGTTTCTTCTCGGGCGCGTTGCACGAAGCCGGGACTCAGCGAAGTCCCCGGGAAATGGCGATCCACGAGGGCGAGACCTACCTTTTGTTCTTGGTTCAGGTTCATCGAGAGGATGTGGACAAAATCCGTGTTGTCCAGAGGGCACCCTGAGGCTCCTTTGGACTGCGATTGCTGATACTCAAGGACACCCCGCCAATAGGTGTCGCCGGACATGATGTAGGCGTAGGCGTTGGGAGCATTTGGGTAAGAGTTCATGTAGTCCGTAAAAGCGGCATCGTACCGGCGATGACGGTAGGCCCGATCGCCCTTGACGTTTAGCTCGCGCGCGGCAGCACGGTCGGCTGCGGTGAGTTTCGGCTGTCTTGCGGCGATGGCGTCAAGTGTGTCTTGTGTTTCTGGCGAGAGCGTCTGGCCTGAGGCGCAGGCGGGGACAAAGGCGCAGGCCAGCAGGGCAAGGAAGAGGAGCGAATTGAGAATAGTGGACATTATGATTTCTCCGGCGTTCCCTTCACGACGAGATGCGCGACGCTCATCCCATCTGGGCCACGATGACTGAGGATGGCTTCGCAAACATCCGCCCAGCGAGCGAGATCCAACACCGTCGTGCAGCCTTCTGAGAGGTTGCCGACGTGTACGTAGCGGCTGTTGTCGCCGTATCGGATAGGGAACCAAACCTGATCTGATCTGAGTGTGGGCTCCACGGCGCGGTAGAAACGGGTCATTGATTTGTCATGCGGAGCGTCCGGAACGAGGACGGTGTAGGAGCCGGCGGGTATGGGCGTATATTTCTTCCAGACGGAGTTCATGGTGGTTTCGACCGTCAGCCCCCCGATCTTCAAGGTAGCCATCTGTTGGTCGAGATGCTGTTCGCGCGCAACGGAGTACCAACCCGGAACATACTTTCCGTAGGTGACCTCGATGTGGGCCAGGGATTGGATCGGAGCCGTTTTACCCAGGTACATACGAACGTTGCTATCCGACAGGCTGACGGTTTGTCCCTTGAGCGGGCCATCCATGATGAGCAATGAGGTCCGGCCAGCGGCGGAGCCGAGCACCTTTAGCTGAGTGTACTTGCAGATGGATGCCAAGGGTCCGAGCTTCGCTGGTTTGACTTCCAGCCAACCGTCGTCGCCAGTGCGGTTGACGTACAGTATCTGACTTGCGGTGGGCGAGGCCATGAGACCTTCCTTCAAGATTGGTGCGGATATAACCGATGAGTATAGCGATCGGTTCTGCAGGTAGGCAAGCGAAATCCGGCTCCGAGCGTTCGGCACGGCTGACAGGATCAAACGAATAGACCCTCAATGTTTTATGAGCGGGCCATCCACTTCACTTATTCACTTACTTCCTCCGTTGCACTCGTTCCGTTGTGGAGTTTCAACAATCCGGCGGCTGTCGGAATCGCCTAAGATCGACATCGCTTCAAAAACTCGTCGAGCATAGTTTCCTGAGAATCTCCGACACCTGTCAAGGAACAGTCTTTGAAAACGGGAAATAAAGAGCGGAAGATAGGGCGGCACTTCATCGAATCGCTTCAATCTCTATCCCCAGCGAGAGCTTCTTCCACACGCGGTCTGTGGTGCAGGCCGTGGCCTTGCGCTGAATGGCCAGCGCAAGGCACGCCCGGTCTCCCAGCGATAGTCCGTAAGGGCGGGTAAGGTTCGCCAAACTGCCCGCGATCCGAGCCTGCTCTTCATCGAATGGAACCGAGGCGCATCCGAGTTCGGCGATGTGACTCCAGGCAAGTTGCTCCTCAATCCCAACGGAAACCAGCTTGGTCTGCGCCTCGGCGAGATTGACCGTGCTCACAATAGCCCATGGCAAGCAGGCGATCACTCTCTCCGCCCCCTTCTCCCCATGCAACACAGCCATCAAAGCGGAGGCATCCAGAACCACGGCTTTATTCAACCGTCTCCTCCATCTCGCTCCGGGCTTCCTCGCGGCGGTCGGCGATCAGTTCGTCGGAGAGGCAGCGACCGGGCGGAATAAGCTGGCGCATACTCTCCTGAATTCGGCGAATGCGCGCGCGATGCGATTCCATCGTCAGCACACCGTCCACGACCCTCAAGCAAAGCGTATCTCCTGCGCTTAGCCCCATTCTTTTCCGCATTTCCGCCGGAATCACCACACGTCCGTTTTCATTCAAACGGGCATTGGCACGCAGGACATTCCCGACTGCGACCTCCATATCGCCTCCTGAAAGATTATGACACATTTTCACCGTATGTCATATTTTAGGTTTCGGACAAGTGCCGGAATTTGACAGAACAACGCGCGTTTCCAGCCTCGAACTCGATAACTCTCAGGCATTTGTCAGACCAAGCGATCTCAACAGCTTTTCAGGAAGATTGCTCCTCGTGGGAATGACTGTACTCCTTGAGTTTGTTGTGCAGGGTCTTCAGGCTGATGCCGAGAATCTCGGCAGCGCGCGTCTTGTTCTGCCCGGTGGACTCCAGTGTGCGCAGAATCAGCAGTCGCTCACCCTCGCCTACAGTCGATCCTACCCGCACCGGAACCGTTCCCGCGTCGAAGACCGGCGCGGCGGAAATCTGCACTTTGCCGAAGGCTGGAGGCAGGTGAACCGCATCAAGTGGCGCGCCGTCGGGGCAGAGAATCACTGCTCGCTCGATGGTATTGCGCAGCTCGCGCGCGTTGCCCGGCCAATTCCATGCCATCATTCGCTCCAGAATCGACACGCCCAGTCCGGAGACCCGCCGGTTGTGTTTGGCATTCATCTGCGCCAGCATGGCTTCGGCCATGGCCGGCAGGTCTTCGATATGTTCGCGCAAGGGCGGCATATTCACATTGAAGACGTTGAGCCGGTAGTAGAGGTCGGGGCGCAGATGGCCGTCGGCGACCGCCTGGGCGGGGTCGCGGTTGGTGGCCGCCAGCACCCGCACGTCCACTTCCTGCTCGGTGCGCGCGCCCAGCCTGCGCAGCTTGCGCTCTTCCAGAACCCGCAGCAGCTTGGCCTGCGTTCCCGACGGCATCTCGCCGATCTCATCCAGCAGAAGCGTACCGCCGTTGGCCAGTTCGAAGCAGCCGGCCCGCCGCTCCGCCGCTCCGGTAAACGCGCCTTTTTCGTGGCCGAAGATCTCGCTTTCGATGAGCGTCTCGGGAATAGCCGCGCAGTTGACCGCGACAAAGGGCCGCGATTTGCGCGGGCTGAGTTCGTGCAGGGTGCGCGCCACCAACTCCTTGCCCGTGCCGCTTTCGCCGGTGATGAGCACCGAGACGTTGGAGGGCGCAATTTGTTCGATCAGCCCGAAGACCTCGCGCATGGGCCGCGAGTTGCCCACCATCGCGCCCAGCACGCCGGTTTCGCGCAGCCGCCGCCGCGCCACCTCCAGCTCAATCTGCGTCTCGCGCTGGCGCGTGGCGTTGGCCAGGATCGTCCGCAACCGGGTCGGGTCCACCGGCTTCTGCAGGAAGTCGTAGGCCCCCAGCTTCATCGCGTCCACGGCCAGTTGGATGGACCCCATCGCTGTTAGCACCACCACGGCCAGGTTGGCGTTTAGGCCAGAACCCTCCTCCGACAGCTTGGTCAGCAGGCCGATTCCGTCCAGCCGCGGCATCTTCAGGTCAGTCACTACAATGCCCGGATCCCACGCCTGCGCTTTTTCCCAGCCCTCGATCCCGTCGCGCGCGGTCTCGGTGCGGTAGCCCCAGCCGGAGATCAGCTCCGCCAGCCCCATCAGCGCATGAGGCTCGTCTTCGACAATCAGAACCTTCACGTCGCTAGGCATGGTGGCTCACGCTTCTTGTTGCGATACGGCATCCGGGAGTTGCGGCCGGGATTGGCGACCTCGCACTAACTTATCTTTCTATCACGCCTTCATCGCGCTGGGGCGAGCGAGGCGATACGCGGGTCGCGGTAAAGCAGGCGCAAACCCTCCTCACGGGCGCCGCGAGTAGCGGAATCCGCCGAGAGATCGATCCGCGGGCCGGCCAAATACCATGCCCAGCCAATGCTGTCGGTCAACAACCGCGGAGGTGGAATTTGCAAGGTAAGCTCGATGCCGAGAACCTTTCCTGAAGCCATCTTCTCCAAATCTCGGTACATACGCGGATCGAGTCTCCCTGTACCGGCTTCCACCGCATCGATATAAAGCAGGCCGGGGAAAAAATCGCTCGGCTCTCCCGCATCGTTGTTGGGCTGGCTTTGCCCTGCCTCCGTTTCCCATACCCAGACTAGATTGCGCAGTCCATCGCCATCGACCAGGCGGTCGAATAGCATCCGATAGAGCGCGCCGGAGCCGCGAATGCCCTTGCGTTCCGCCCACCAATAACCCTTGCCGTTGGGTTCTGGATAGGGATTCCATAGGACGGCAACCCCGGCCTTTTCAAGTTCGCGGAGCGTCGCGGCCACCTCGTCCACCTGTGCGATCCAGCGATCGTTGAGGGCGCTGCCGGGGGTGAGCAACTCGTTCCACTCGAAGTCGCTCAACTGGCTGTGCTTGTACTCGGTTGGAACCCCCGAATGGCGCCTGGAGGAATAAGTGTTGTCCGAAGGGCAGACGGGATGCCAACTCAGATAGATGTCCGCTCCGTTCGCGCGCTGCCGCAAAACCTCCTTCAAAACGGCCTGCCGCGATTCCAGCGATCCACCCAAATCCGAGGCATAAATCGCCGGTTGCCTCTGGGTCAACTGGACTATCGCGGCGGTCTCCTCGCCCGGCGCGGAAGGATCGTTCTCCTGCCCGATGGGAGCGGCCTCGCCGGGAGCGGCATGGAGGCGCGCCAGCAGCGCCTTCGCTTCGCGGGTCGCGCCGGGGGTTACCGGCTCGGCGTCCGGCGCCATTCCAGCGGCTGCCTTGCGGATCGCGGCCATCGCTGCGGCCAGGCGCGCGTCGTCGCGGCTCAACACTTGCGGGGCGTGGTAGACGGCATTGGCCTGGTCGAGCGAATTATCGGTTTGTATCCACTCGTTCCATTCCATGAAGTAAGTCCAGCGCGGCTGATTGTCGAGAACCTCCGGGCTGGGCAGGTCGCCCACCTCTCCCAGCGCGATGGGCTTGCCCGCCGCCAGGGCGATCGACTTGTCGTAATACTCCTGCTTGAACTCGCCGTAGATGTCCATGCTGACCACGTCGGCGTACTGTGGGCCGGGATAGTAGGCGTCGAGCCGCTGGGCGCCGCCACTGGGCGCGTTCGCGTTCCATACCCACAGCAGATTGTCCAGATGGTGGATGTTCACGAAGCGGTCGTAAAGCTGGCGATAGAGCGCGGCCGAGCCGTCCTTGCCGGGACGGCCTCCCCACCAAAACCAGTTGCCGTTCATCTCGTGATAGGGACGGTACAGCACGGGTATGTGGGCATCGCGCAGTTGCCGCAGGTAGCCCGCTACCACGTCCACCTGCGCGCACCAGCGCTTGTAGAGGGGAGTGCCGGGGGTGAGCAACTGGCGCCACTCATAGTCGCTCAGATGGCCTTGTACGCTGTCGTGAAATGTGACAGGCTCGTCGTCGGTGGGCCGCAATTCGTGCCAGATGAGGGTGACGATCGCTCCATTGCGGTACTGTCGTTCGGCCTCGGCGATCATGGCCGGACGGGAAAGCGCCGAGTCCTTGTCGCTGCCTCCGGAAAAGCCGAAATCTCCTCCGAAGATGCCCGGATACTTGCCGGTCAGATCGTAGGAAAGGTCGGTCCAGCGCGAACCGTCGTTCGGATAGTTGTGTTGGCCGGAGACGATCGCCTTGCCGGAGATGGAATCGAGAAAGGCGAGCAGTGCCCGCGCCTCGGAAGTTGCGTGAGGGTTGACCGGCGTCGTCTGCGCCCAGCCCGCGCCACCCAATACCGCGGCCAGGACAAGCGCCGCAAACCATTTCATCCGCATTGGGAAATCCCCCTTCGCGGAGCGAATTATAGCGCGGATCGTTGCCGCTCGGCCAATCGTTGAAAAGGCCGGTGGACATGGTTCCGGTCGGACCGCTCCAGAGCGGCGGGATCGGTCTCTTCCCGCGCCGATCGAACCGACAGGGCTTGGGCTTGCCCCCGCAAAGGATGGAATGTGCTCAATCCTTCAGTTTGTGGACGAAGGCGAAATAAGCCACCATCACGCGAAACGTCTTGGACCTATTCACGCCGCCGAGAATCTCGCCGCCTACTCTATCCAGCTCCTCGGCGATCTCGTGGGTCAATGGAAACACGAATGCGGTGTCGATGCCCTGAAATGGAATGTTAAGCCACTGGTCTTTGTAGAAGGCGAGAAGCCGCGTCCGCGCGGCTTTGCTCTTGAAACTCATGACGATGTGCTCGGCCAGGGCGTTCTTTCTTCGGATTTTGAACACCGCAAAGAGCTGGCTGAAATTGCTCTTGGTGAATTTGGAATCGACGGTCAGTCGGAGTTGAGCGCGCGTCTCCGCGGGAGCGACGATCCTGCGCTTCGGTCGGGGCGGGACTTTCTTCGCCGTTGGCATTCGGTTTCCCCTTATTGCTGTATCTTACAGCATATGTATATGCGGTGGCAAGATCGCGCGCCAATCGGCTGCGAACGAAGGAGTTCGTTCACTGGGAAGGTCAGTGTCGGATATTTTCCATCGGCGGAATATCGAATGGAGCAGTGCCAGAAGAGAAAACAGGAACAGATTGGTATTTGATGCGCGGCGCCGGGCATATTCTCGAAGCCAGCACGGAGGGTCCGGAAATGGAAGCGAAAGCATTGGACTGACGCTGAATGAAATGTCCATATCAATAAAGCGAGGTTGTCGCCGGCGGCGATGAACGGCTCCGTCTCGCGCTTTGCGGCATCTTCTCTCAGTCGCCCTGAAAGTCGGCATGACGGCTCCCAATCTCCGACCCACTGGCGGCGGCGCGGCAAATCGTCTAGCCTCTATCTGTGCTCTTGACCAACCCAGCCGCGATCGCCTTGAACGAGTTGAGCAAGGCGCCCCTGGTGCGCTTTTCATTGCTTGCGCTCAGCTCAATATTCTTTCTAGTCGATCCCTTTGCCGCCATTCCATCGTTTATCGCCATCACAGGAAGCGCCGAACCGGCCCGCCGCAAGCGCATGGCCCGCAAAGCCGCCCTCACCTGCTTCATCGTCCTTACCGGATTCGCCCTCGGTGGACAATTGATCTTTAGAATGTTCGGCATAACCCTCCCCGCCTTCGAGATCGCCGGAGGCCTGATTCTGATGCTGATCGGCCTCGATATGCTACAAGCCAAGCGCTCCCCCACCCAGGAGACATCGGGCGATACCGAAGAGGGAGCCGCCAAGGAAGACGCCGGCATTGTCCCCCTCGGCATTCCCATGCTCGCTGGACCGGGGGCCATCTCCACCGTCATGGTGCTGGTCGGCCAGGTCCCATCGCTCCTCCATTGGGAGATGGGCGCCATTCTCGGCTCCATCGCCCTCACCAGCCTCGTCAGCTATGGCGTTCTGGCCGCCGCCGACGGCGTGCGCCGCTTCATGGGCGAGACCGGCATCCGCATCCTGGTGCGCATCATGGGCCTCTTGCTGGTGGCCTTGGCCATGCAGTTCTTCGTCAATGGACTCACCGACCTGGGCCTCATCGCACGCACTTGATCGCCGCTCCGCCCGAGCGGCTTTCATGGTTTGCCTCGACTTTCCCCGACGCCTGTTCCGATATGGAGTTGACCGGGGCACTCCACGTTGGAACTGCCGGCTCAAAGAAGGCATCGCGGCCACCCGTCTAGAAATCGGACAAAATCCGCCATGAAATCCGCTAAAGTTTTCTCCTTTCCAGTCGATTTCGGCGTGCAGAGGAAATCTTTAGAGAAGGAGCGCTGGAACCATGCAAGTGAATTCCGTAAACGGCACAAGCTCGACGCAGATTCCCGCCTCGAAGCCGGCAAATGCCGCGCTGGAACCGGTTGTAGGAGTGCAGTATTCGGCTCGCGTGGCCGGCAAGACCTATTGGGCCAGCATCGAGCCGCTGGATACCCAGTACGAGGCCAGGGTTTCCAATTTGCCCGGTGTAGGCGTGGTCGGCTCGACCGTCGCCAAGGTAGAAGACAGCTTGAACAATCTGATCAGCTTCTTCGCCTGATGCATCCTCCGCTCGGTGGCGATCGGCTCGGTGCCGCTAGTCCTCGATGATCGCGCATCACCGGCAGCCTGTTGCGGGGTGAACGGTATCTCTTCGCAGATATATCCACAGATAGAATAAGCTCATCGACAGCAAGGCAAGCGGGACGGAAGAGACCAGCAGCGGGTGCGGAGACGAGGTTATATATCCCGGCGAGAGCAGATGCAGTCTGCCGCCAAGGTTAAGGAAGATCAGCCAGGGAAGATCGCCGGTCATCAGCAATCCCGCGAAAGTTATCGGCAGCGCAAGCCGGCCGCTACGTCCTCCTTCGACCCAAAGCATGGCGCAAGCGGGAACTGTTAGCATCAAGAGCTTGGCATCGTAGAACCGATGATAGACAGGCAGCAGGGAAAGAGGGGCGATGGCGGCCAGCGCGAGCCACACTCTGTCTCGCGAGGAACTGGACCGCAAGGTAACCCATGCCCATACAAGCAGAGGCGCGGCACAGATAAGATAAGCGACCGAATTGTAGAAGCCCGGATCGTCGCGGAAGATGCTGACAACCACTTGCAGGTCGAGTACGCCTTTGGGCCCCGGGGCCGCAAATCGCGGGTCGTTGGTGCCGCCATGCGCCGAATACGCCAGTAGATTGAAGCGCAGCTCCTGCATCCAGTTGGGCGACACACGCCAAACCCACAAGACCGCGGGCAGGCTAATGGCAATTGTTGCTGCGAGGGTTTGCAGAGCGCGTTTTCTGAATACTCTGCCCGCCAACAAGAAATAGAGCCAAACCAGGCCCGCATCGTGCGGTTTGATGGCAAGACTTACTGCTAAACAAAGGATGCCGGCCCCGATGAACCGCTCCCGCAGAAAGCACCAGACGGCAATCCCGCACAGGCTGATGGTAATTCCCGCGGCGTTGCCGGTATTGATAAGGATTCCACTGTTGGCAAGAAGAATGCAGAGCAAGACGCCAGAGAGGATAGGCGAGTAATCTGCTCCGAGACACCATATAAGATACGATGCAAAGATGAGAGCGGCAAAGGTCGTCGCAATCCAAAGTATCTGCGCGGGCCCCCAGGGCAGCAGCGCGAAGGGCACCGAGAAAGAAAGAGTGGTCGGCGGGTAATTGTTCTGCGTTGCAATCTGGAGAGTCATTGCGTTATCCGTTGGACGATCTCCTCCCTCCGCCAGAAAGATGCGCTTCACCTCGCTCGTCTGATACGGGTCATGGTGTTGAAGGATGCAGCGCGCGGGGTAATAGAGCGCCCTGAAATCCGTTAACCGCGAAGGATCAGCGAACGTGCAGGCAAATCCGAAGAGAAGAAACAACAGACTCCCCATCAGAATCAGAATCCGGCCATCCTGCCGCGCTCTGGTCATCTTGAACCTCTCTCTGTTTCCGTTCTAAGAGCCGCGTGTGTTCATCGGTGAATGAATTATATTCTACACAGGGATTGGTGATCGCTGAATAAGGCTTTGCCGGAGTCCTGTAACTTGACTTGAAACTGTCAGGATGCCTGAGATGAAGAATAGCGACGAGATAGAACCCTGTCTTACTGCCGTGATGCCGGTCTATAACGAGGCCCCGACTGTCTGCACGGCTGTCCGGGCAGTGCTGGCCGAACGCATCGTTCGTCAACTGGTCATCGTGGACGACGGGTCGCGGGATGGCACTTGGGAACAGCTTCAGCCGCTGGCGCAAAACGAACCGCGCATTTTGCTTGTCCGGCACGATGTGAACCAGGGCAAAGGCGCGGCATTGCGCACCGGGATCGCGCTTGCGACCTCGAAGATCGTCGTCATCCAGGATGCTGATCTGGAATACGACCCGGCAGAGTATTATCGCCTGATCGCGCCGATTCTCAGCGGCAAAGCGGACGTGGTCTATGGTTCACGATTTCGCGGCGGCAGCGATGCCAGTCGGGTCCTGTATTTCTGGCATTCGGTCGGGAACAACTTTCTTACCATGTGCTCGAATATGGCCACGAACCTGAATCTCACTGACATGGAAACATGTTATAAAGCTTTTCGTCGAGAAGTTATTCAAGGTATTCATATCCAGGAAAACCGCTTTGGCTTCGAGCCGGAAATCACAGCCAAAGTCGCAAAGGCAAAAGCGCGCATCTACGAAGTAGGAATATCCTATTCCGGCCGCACCTACGCCGATGGCAAGAAAGTAAGCTGGCAGGACGGTTATCGCGCGCTGTGGTGCATCCTTAAGTACAACCTGTGGGGCAAATGAGCGAACAGACGGATCAAATGGAGCAGTCGGCGAATTTTCAATTTGCCGCCCTGAACGTGGCAAGGAACTATCGCCATGCCCTGGTGCGCGATTTCGAGTTATTCCTCCGCGGCAACGTGCTTGAGGGCGGCGCTGGCGTTGGTCAGGTAACCGCCGAGCTTCAGAGGCTGCAAAATATCGAAAAACTGTGCTGCGTTGAGCCGAACACGGATTTCTGTACACAATTCCGCGCCCGCTTCCCCCATGCCGAGTTGCTTGAGGGAACTACTCGTGATTTGCCAGTGGATACAAATTGGGATGCCATCCTCAGCGTGAATGTCTTGGAACATATAGAGATGGACATGGAGGAGCTAGCTTTTTATCACCGTTTATTAAGATCTTCGCGCGGTGCATTATGCCTGTTTGTACCGGCTCGGCCGGAGATATATGCTCCTATCGACGCGGATTTCGGACATTTTCGACGCTATCGTCGCGATGGATTGAAAAGTAAACTGGAGCAATCCGGATTTTCCATTGTCCAATTGCGATATTATAACTTCGTCGGCTATTTTGCCTGGTTGGTAAGTTTCCGCTTGCTGAAAAAACGATCCTTCGATGTGGCGGCCGTACGGTTGTTTGACCGGAGAATCTTTCCTTTGGTCCATGGCTTCGAATCGCGCATCTGCGCACCGCCCATAGGACAAAGCCTGCTAGCGATCGCCGTTGCCGACTAACTCAGGCCCGGGTTTTGACCGTGGAGGAAGCGGTGAGGCTTTCGATGGATGAATACTGCTCCGTCTCGAAGATGCTGGGCAAGACGGCGGTGATTGAGTATGAGAT
>CAZMHC010000004.1:0-98810 GCA_964565955.1 uncultured Occallatibacter sp. | reverse complement strand
TGTTCAAACTGTGCTAATTTGTGCTAACAATATGCGCATCTCGCACTTTCTGGCTATCTCGCACATTGACATATCAGCAAGTTACGTGTTTTCAACGCCTATTAGAGACAGGGCGCGACTTCAGTTGCGTCCTCCGCGAGAACGGCAGGCGGGCGATCCGCTCTCTCTCCTCCGCTGCTAGAACCCCATTCTTGCAACCGATCGAACGTCGCGGCCATCTATCCCGTGAAGGAGCAGACGGAATATGGACTCACAAACCGTCAAACGCGGATCAGCCGTAGCCCCCATGGCCCTATCGCTCACTGCCCTGGCCATCGTCATCGAAGGCCATCTCGAGTTCGGCAGCCATCCACCCGCCGACGAAGGCTGGCAGGCGCATCTCTTTCAGCTTCTGATGGTCCTCGCGGTGCCGATCATTCTGCTTTATGTCGCCATCAGTTGGCGAACGCTGAAACAGGCCTGGCCTATTCTGGCTGCCCAGGTGATTCAGTGGCTGCTCGCGCTGGGTGCGCTTCGCTTCTTTAATCTGTAGTCAAGTTTGACAATTCGTGCGCTCCGTCCCCGCTGCTAAAATCCGCATAGAGCCTTTTGCATGAGCGTGAATGCACTCTATCCCGGCACCTTCGATCCGCCGACCAACGGTCATGTGGATTTGATTCAGCGCGGCTCCAAACTCTTCGGTCATCTCACCGTCGCAATCGCCAACAACCTGGCCAAGAATCCGCTTTTTGCGGTTGCGGAGCGCGTCGAGATGTTGGAAGAAGTTACGCGGCCGCTGGGGAATGTGTCCGTGGCCTCCTTCGACGGGTTGACGGTCGAGTTTGCGCGCCGGCAGGGTGCGTCGGCGATCCTGCGCGGCATTCGCGCCATCTCCGACTACGAATACGAGTTCCAGATGGCGCTGATGAATAGGCGGTTGGCCCCGGAGATCGAGACCGTCTTCCTGCAGCCGGCTGGGCGCTACTCATTCATCAGTTCGCGGATGGTGAAGGAAGTGTTCAGCTTTGGCGGCGACGTGACTGGGCTGGTGCCGCCCAACGTGCTCAAGCGGCTGCGTGAGCGGATCGGCGCAAGTTGAACTGACGGGGTGCCGGATTTTCAGTTTCGCCGTGCTTTGCGAAGGGCCTTAACTGTGCTTCGCCAACCGGCTGACACTGGCCGTTGGTTCCGGTCAGCTTTTCTTGTTCCCACTCCGCTCCGACCGGACCCTTGGGCAACCTCCGGACGATTCTTGGAAGTTAAAGATTTATAATAGCTTATTATCAATGATATGCCCCCGCGGTAAGCCGGATCGGCATCGGGACCGACAAATCAGGTCGCGAAAATGGGTGGTTTGAGGTCTCAATCGGCTGCCGCTTGCCTTGCAAATAATTTTGTTTTTAGTATTTGACTTCACTGAAATCTATGCTATGGTGTATATATTCCAGATTGGGACGCGGTCAACACCGCCTCCGAGATGGAATATAGTTTGCGTCACTGGCCTCCCGGCACGAGCGGAAACGTTCGTGCCGTCTTTTTTGTGGCAAATCCAGCGCCTCAATCCGCCTTCCCCGGCGCGGATACCAACGGATGCCGTTTTCGGTCTAAAATGATGTGGAGGGAGTTCGCCATGAGCGATTGGATGAAGCGCCGCTGGATTCTTGGATTGGCCATCTTCGCCGTCACCGCGGCAAGCTATGCGCAGTGGTCGAACCCGGGCGACGACGTTCCCGCTTACCACCCCTCCGCCCCGCTCAAGGTGGATGCACTGCCGCCGATCCTCTCCGGCTCCAAACTTTCAGGCGAGAACTTCCGCTTTCCCTGGCAGGTTCACGTCTACCAGCAGGCAGCCAAGATTGGCAATGTGCTGTATCAGCTTCCTTGCAACTGCCGCTGCGACCGTTCGCTGGGCCACACCAGCCTGCGCAGTTGCTACGAGAATGCACACGGCACCGAGTGCGGAACCTGCGCCAAAGAAGCCTTCTTCGCCTACAGCCAGACCAAGGCCGGCAAGACTCCGGCCGAAATTCGCGCCGCCATCGCCAGCCGCGCTTACGAGAGCATCGATCTGGAGAGGCAGTAGGTTGAACGGCAGATAAAAGGGTTGGGGGAGAGTGAACCGGCGTTCTTCACGGCAGTCTCCGACCAGCGACGCGATGATGGTCTCTTCGCCTCTCAACGAGCGAAAGACGGCGGGAAACTTTGCAATTGGCCGCAGCACTTTAGAACGGAATGTCGTCGTCGGAGATCTCGGCGGACTGAGAGTAGTCGTCCGAAACGGCTGTAGCCGAAGCGCGCTGGTCCGGGACGGTCGAGGAACCGGCAGTGCGGCTGTATCCGCCCGCGCCGCTCGATCCTTCTTCACGACCGGAGAGCAGCGAGAGTTCAAAGACCACGACTTCAGTCTTGTAGCGCTTCTGGCCTGACTCCTTGTCGTCCCAACTGCGGGTCTGGAGCTTGCCCTCGACGAAGAGCTTGGTGCCCTTCTTGACATAATCGCGGACGATCTCGGCGGTGCGCTTGAAGGTGACCAGGGTATGCCACTCGGTTCGATCCTGCCAGTTGCCTTGAGCATCCTGAAAGCGGTCGCTGGTCGCAAGGGTGAAATTGGCAACGATGGCGCCGCCCGGGGTGGAACGGATTTCCGGATCCTTGCCGACGTTGCCTAAAAGGAAGACTTTGTTGACGCTCTTTGCCATGTGTTCTTGCGCTCCTGTCACTTGCCAAAACTTCGTGTCGCTAGTCTAGAACCCGACGATTATACGATCCGCCCGATGCCAATTTGGCGTATCGGGCCAAGTTCCCCATGCCCAATCCAGTCTACGCCGATTCCGCGCAACATCCTCATTCATAGCGCATCCTCAATTCATAGCGCACCTATGCCATTTGAAGGCCGCGAAACACTGAAATACATCGTATCAAATGCCGCTGTTGGCCAATGAAACGCCAGTTTTCCGCGGCGCGCGCATTTGACAGCGGGTCTATTGCTTCTTGGAAAGAGATTGCGTCTTTCAATTCGTCATTTTGTCGCCCTCCAGGGCGGCGTCCTCGCCCTCGCCTGCAACGGAATTCCAAACCTATTCCGTGCCCAGCACCTTCACAATCACTCGTTTGCGCCGCTGGCCGTCGAACTCGGCGTAAAAGACTCGCTGCCAGGTGCCCAGGTCCAGTTTGCCGCCGGTCACCGGCAGCGTGGTCTCGTGGTGCAGCAGCAGCGACTTCAAGTGCGCGTCTCCGTTATCCTCGCCGGTGCGGTGGTGCTTGTAGTCGGACCGCGCCGGAGCCAGTTCCTCCAGCCACTTGCCGATATCCTCGATCAGTCCGTCTTCCAGGTCGTTTACATAGATAGCCGCGGTAATGTGCATCGGCGAGACGAAGCACAACCCATCCCGCACCCCGCTGCGGCTCACGATCCGCTCCACCTCGTCGGTGATATGCACCATCTCCCGTCTCTTGCGCGTCTCGAATACCAGATACTCCGTATGACTTTTCACTCACGCCTCCCAAGCTCCCTTTGATTGAAGGATAAACCGGCGCTCAAGGCCAGAGATACGGGAGTTTCGGCGAATGCGCGCTCCACTACTCCTCGCGCAGCACTTCCAGCGGGCGCAGGCCGAGAATCCTGTAACTCGCAATCCATCCGGTCGCCGTGGCCAGCGCGGCCGTTCCCGCCAATGCAACCAGCGCCGCAGGCCACTCGATCCGGTATGCCACTTCGAGCTTGTGAAGGAGTACGCGAGTCAGCAGATTGGCAAAGACCGCGCCCACCGATCCGGCCAGCAAACCCAGCACACTGAACTCGACGCTGAAGATGCGTACGATGCGCATCCGCGTAGCTCCCAGGGTCTTCAGCACGACGGCCTCGCGCATCCTCTGGAAGCGGGTGCCGGCGACGCTCGCAGCCAAAATCGTCAGCCCCGCGAAGATCGAGAAACCGGCCAAAAAGCGCACCACAAACGTGATTTGATCGACCACCTTCTCGATCCGCTCCAGCACTTCGGCGACGTTCACCACGGAGATCGAGGGATAGGCGGCGAAGAGAGCGCGCTCCATCGACGGCACTTGTTTGGGATCGATGTGCGCGGCTCCGTACCAGGTGGCCAGTCGATCTTTGAGCAGTCCCGAGGGCAGCACGAACTGGACGCGCGCCCCCAAATGCTGCCCGTCGGCGCGATAGATTGCGGCCACTTTCAGCGTTCGGGGCGCGCCGCCGACTTCCAGCACAACGGAGGAGCCTACGCTCAGCTGCAGACGCTGCGCCACGCCTTCGGCGATCGCCAACTGCGATGCGTTCGCGTCGCTCCACCACTTTCCCAGCGTGATCCTGTCGCCGTCGGGCGGCGCATCGGCCCAGCTTAACTCTGCGCTTTCCAGCATCCGGCGGGGAAAGTGCTGCCCTTGAAGCTGGTCCAGCGTTCGTCCATTGAGCGAAACGAAGCGGCCCAGCACCACCGGCAGCAGATCGAGCGACTGACTGACTCCGGCCCGATGCCGAAAGAACTCCCGCACCCCGGCGACTTCATCGGCGGTTACATCGATGAGAAAGACATTGGGGAGCTTGGGCGAAGCGGTCTCATGGAGATCGCGCAACAGCGCCGCCTGCATCAGGAAGACGGCAAGAATCAGCATCACGCCGGTTCCCAGCGCCGCCAGCACCGCGGCCGACTGATTTCCGGGCCGGTAGAGATTGGCCAGCCCGTGACGCAGCGACGAAGGCAGCCGCAGCCGGGCGCGATCGAGCAGGAAACGCAGCGTTCGCAGCGCCGCCGCCGCCAGTGACAGAAGCACTATTAACGCAATGGTAAACAGGGAGGCAAACCAACCGCCGATCCTCGCCGAGTCCGACAACGCCCAGGCGATCGCTCCCAGCGCCAGAATCACGAGAGCGGAAATCAGCAGTTGCAACCAGCGCGCCGCCCAGCTTCTAAGCCATGCGACAAAGCCCTCCGGCCCCTGCTCGACCAGCCTGCGCAGCACCAGGACAGGCCGCACGGTTCGCACGTCCAGCAGCGGCGGCAGGCAGAAAAGCAGAGTCGTCAAGAGGCCCGTGCCCAGCCCGGCCGAGATGGATTGCCATGGAAATTCGAGGGTTGGGTGAACCGGCAGCAGCTTGCCGAAGACCGCCGGCAGCGCGGCCATCAGGCCCACCCCGGCGACCACGCCCAGCAAACCTCCGGCCAGCCCCAGGCCCAGCGTTTGCAAGAGAAAGATGCGCAGCAGATCGCCCGAACCGGCGCCCACGGCCTTCAAAATGGCCAGCATATCCATGCGCTGTTCCAGGTGCGCGTGCATGGCCATGGCCACGCCGATGGCTCCCAGTACCATGGCCACCAGGCAGATGAGACTGAGGATCGCGGTTGCGTTATCGAGGCCCTGGGTCAGGCCGGGATTGCCCTCGCGATAGTCCATCGTTTGGGCATCGGGCAGCGCCGCTTCCACCTGCTTGCGCACGGCGGCCGGATCGGACTGCGGCGGCAACTTCAACAATAGCCGGAAGCTGACGCGGCTGCCGGGAACGACCAGGCCGGTGCGCTGCAGAGCCGCTAGGGAGATCATCACACGCGGCCCCAAGCCCGCGCCGGCGGCGATGCGGTCCGGCTCCTGCTTGAGCACGGCGGCAATCCTGAAGCTTCTGCCGCCCAGCCGCAGGCTCTGGCCCACCGTAACATTCATCCGTATGAGAAATTCGTCGGCCACCACCGCCGAATCGCCCTCCAGAGCCTTTTGCAAGCTCATCTCCGGCTCCAACTCGGCCTTGCCGTAGAACGGGTACTGGCTGGGGTCCACGGCTTTGAGCGAGACCAAAAGAGGCACCGGGTCCGGCGAAACGGAAGCCATGGAGACGGTCTCCGTGACCCAGGTCGAAGCAACGCCGCCTTGCGCGAGGATGGGCGCCAGCTTGCTCTTGTCCTCTTTGGTGGGCATACGAAAGATGCGGGCGCTCAGGTCGCCGGCCATCAGCGAGCGCGCCTCGACGGTCAGCGTCCGGCGGAAGCTATCGCTGAAGCCGCGCACCCCCACCAGCGCGGCGACGCCAACCGCAACCGAAAGCGCCACAAAGCCGAACTTGCCCGGCGCGGACTTCAAATCCCGCCAGGCGATGGAAGCAGCGCGTTTCCAACTCAAGGCGCGTTTAGCCATTTGCGGCCTGCTCGGCAACCGCGTCCGCCGCAGAAAACGGCAGGGAATCTTCCACGATCAGCCCATCGCGCAGCACGATCTTGCGATCCGCGCGGTTGGCCACCTCCGGGTCGTGGGTTACCAGCACCAGCGTCGTGCCGGCCTTGCGATTGCGCTCCAGCAAGAGATCTAGCACCAAGCGCCCGTTGGCCGAATCGAGATTGCCGGTGGGTTCATCGGCCATCACAATCGGCGGCTCGACGACGAAGGCCCGCGCCAGCGCCACGCGCTGCTGTTCGCCGCCGGAAAGCTGCACCGGGTAGTGATCCACGCGCTCGGCCAGTCCAACTTCATCGAGCAACCGCCGCGCCCGCGCGAGGCCGCTGCCCGCGACGTTCAGTTCGTAGGGGAGCAGGACGTTTTCCAGCGCGGTGAGCGTGGGGATCAACTGATAGGACTGGAAGACGAAGCCGATCTTGCGCCCGCGCACCGCCGCCAACTCCGTTTCGGCAAGATTGTGGATGGGCACACCGTCCAGCCAAATCTCTCCGGAACTGGGCGTATCCAGGCCCGCCAAGAGGCCCAGCAGCGTGCTCTTGCCGCTGCCGCTGGCACCGACGATGGCCACGAACTGCCCGGCGGGGATCGTCAGCGTGATGCCTTTCAGAATCTCCACCCGCCGCGCGCCGTTTTGGATCCACTTCCGCGCATCCCGAACTTCGATCACCCGTCCGCCTCCTTGAAATCTAAGTCGCATCAGCAACCCGTAGATCAATGTTACTAACATCTCTTGTCAGAGATTAAAAAGTGAAGATCACGTAGATGAGAATGTATGGAAGTATCATCACACTTATTGAAATTGTCATGAGTGCAACGACTTAGCGTTTCATTCCCAATGCAGCAGCAGACCAAGTAGTAATGCGACGCCGGTGGGCCAAATGAAGGCCAAAGGCGCAAACGAAAGGTAAATATCATGACTTGAGCAAGCAATAAACTTCAATTCCAGAACGCCCAGAAATCCTCCGACGAAAGATGAGATAAATATCATTCCGGCTGTCAGTATGTCCCACTGTTCCAGGCAGTAAGATAAACTTCCCGCAGCAAGAACAATAAATGCTCCTACGTAGCCCG
Organism: uncultured Occallatibacter sp.; assembly: GCA_964565955.1. Classification (GTDB taxonomy): domain Bacteria; phylum Acidobacteriota; class Terriglobia; order Terriglobales; family Acidobacteriaceae; genus Telmatobacter. Next base: position 91,580 of record CAZMHC010000004.1, on the reverse strand, counting down.
CAATAAAAGGGAAAAGGTCAGGGATTTCAGTTGGCCCTCCACCGAAGTTAAAGTCTAAATGCAATAAACCCATCGCAATCGCACAATAGCAGCAAATCAGCGAGATCGGTAAGGACAATGTGCAAGCAACAACGAAAACGAATGCTCTGGCTGGTCCACGAAATCGTTCAAAGATAGCTAAATACAACGCGAGTGTAAATCCCAAAAAGAATCCTGGCCCCAATATCCCCAACGGGAGGCGAACAAAGTCCTGATTCTTTAACATTCTGAGAAGAAATACAAGCAGAAGCCAAGATATTGCCCCCGCAAACATCAACCCTGCATGGGCAAGGATCACGGTCGAAATTCTTTTGGAGTTCTTCATGGAGCAATGAGTCCTCGGTGGAGATAACTTGATGAAAATGATTCAAAGCCCAGGCTCGGACGGCGGTGGCGAACTGGCCACTCCTTCGGGGATTTCCACCGTGACCTGCATACTGGAAATGTAGCACGGAACTCGTCCACTCGGAGCTATCTCCTCACTCCGCCCATCCGCGATCCGTTCTCCGCACTTCCCGGTTACACTGTCCCTGTGTATGTTCTCCGCTGGCTGATTGTTTCCTTGTCTCCGATTTTGCTGGCCGCGCCGCTTGGGGCCGCCGGTCGCCCCCTGCTCGTCTGTTACGGAGACAGCATTACCGCCGGTTACGGCCTCGATGCCGGACAATCGTTTTCCGATGCGCTGCAACGCGACCTTGACCGCCGCGGCTACCGCTACCAAGTGAGCAATCGAGGAACCAGCGGCGCCACCACCAAGGACGCGGTCGCGGGAGTGCGCTCGATTCTGTTGCTGCGCCCGGAGATCGTCGTGGTCGAGTTCGGCGGCAACGACGGATTGCGCGGAATTCCACTGAAAGAGACCCGCCGCAACCTCGATCAGGTTCTCACCGTTCTGGAAAACGCGCACATCAAAATCCTGCTCGCCGGCATCACCCTGCCGCCCAACTACGGCCAGGATTACATCAGGCAATTCGAGAAGGTCTTCAGCGATCTTGAAGCCAAGCACCGCGCGGCATACGTGGCGATGATTTACAAAGACCTTGTGAACGTCCCCGGCGCAATCCAGTCCGACGGTATCCATCCCACCGCCAAAGGCTCCGAGATTGTCGCGCGGACGCTGCTGCCGGTGCTGGCGCCTTTGCTGCGCAAAGGCCAGTAGCCAGGGGTCGGAGATCGGAGATCAGTTGTTTCTTTGAAACCACGTGCTTCTGTGTTTGTCAAAACGGCGCACGAAATTGCTTTTCCGACCCCTGATCCCTGTCTTCACCCCATCACCAATACCGGCTGAAAGAGCGTTCCGGCTACCCGTTGCGCAATCCCCACCAGTTCCCGCTGGCCTGCAAAGACCTTGACCATCGGGGCGCGGGAAAACTCGGGCAGATTGGCCTGGGCGCCGTTGCGCAGCCGCCCTAGCGCAAGCGCATCGCCTGTGACGGCGGGCATCTCCGGCAGTATGCCGCGCGGATGGATGCACAGCATCTCTAACTCAACAAGATTTCCAGACAAGGAAGAAAGTTCTTCCAGCGCATACGCCTCGTCGAGGGTAAAGACTCCTGCTTGGGTGCGGCGCAAACTGCTCAAGTGCGCACCGCAGCTTAGTTCCCTGCCGAGTTCATGCGCCACCGAGCGGACGTAGCCTCCAGCGCTGATGCGCATCGTGAAGCGGGCTTCCGCGCCTTCCAGCGCAACGATCTCAAAAGATGAAATATGGACCCTCGCGGTTTTCAGTTCTACCGGTTTGCCCTCGCGGGCCAGTTTGTAGGCCGGTGTGCCGTCGATCTTCTTGGCGGAGAAGGGCGGCGGCATCTGCTGCATCTCGCCGTGGAAACGCGCCGCCGCGGATCGCACCTGTTCGAGCGTCAATGCAGGCGCCGAGTCCGGCCCGGCAGGATCGCCCTCGGCGTCGTATGTGTCGGTGGCGAATCCGAAGCGGATCGTCCCGCAATAACTCTTTTCAGCCGAGGAGAAATACTGTGCAAGCCGCGTGAATTTTCCCAGCAGCAGGGGCAGAACGCCGGTGGCCATGGGGTCCAGCGTGCCCAGATGGCCGATGGATCGCTCGCCTGTTATTTTGCGCAGGCACCCCACCACATCGTGGCTGGTCATACCGGCGGGCTTGTCGATCACGAGCAGTCCATTCACTTCTCTACTGTACAGGCTGCGGAAAAACTCTCAGTTTTGCAGGGGTTAAGGTATCTTTCCGTGTTCGGATTCATCCAATCAGTATGCGTGGAAACGATCAGAAGCAGGAAGCGATGTTCAGCTATATAACCTTGGCGCAGCGGATTCCGATGGACCATCCGGCGCGGCAGATTCGCGCGCTGGTGGACCGCGCCCTTGATCGCATGGATGCCGAACTGGAGAAGCTGTATTCCGACACGGGCCGCCCGTCGATCGCCCCCGAGCGCCTCTTGCGGGCCACGCTGTTGATGATTCTCTACTCCATCCACAGCGAGCGGCAGTTGATGGAGCAGATGAATTACAACCTGCTCTTTCGCTGGTTCGTCGGCCTGGAGATGGACGACCCGATCTGGGACGTGACGGTCTTCACCAAGAACCGCGAGCGCCTGATTGCCGGTGCCATCAGCCAGCAGTTGTTGGAGTCGGTGCTGGTCGAGGCGCGTGAGCATAACTTACTCAGCGAGGAACATTTCACCGTGGATGGTACGCTGATTCAGGCTTGGGCGGCGGCGCGCAGCTTCAAGGAGAAGTCCGATCCGCCCGCGCCCGGCTCCGGTTCGGGCAGCAAAGGCGCGTTGCTGCTGCGCGACAGGGTGGAGTCAACCACCGACCCCGATGCGCGTTTGTACAAGAAGGCCACGGCAGACAAGTCGGTGCCAGCCTACCAAGGTCATGCGTTGACGGAGAACCGCAACGGCTTGGTGGTGGCGGCTGAGGCGAGCCAGGCAGGCAATGCGGCCGAGCGCGAGTCGGCGCTCAGGATGCTGGACCGCACGGTTGCACCGAAGCAAGATCGCGATGCGGAACTGGAGATCACGCTGGGCGCCGACACGTTGTATCAGGAGGAAAAGTTTATCGAGGCACTGCGCCAGCGCGCGGTGGCACCGCACGTCAGCGAGTACACGCAAGGGGGCAGCAATATGGGCAAGAACAGCTTGACGGAGTCAGAGCGGGCCGACGAGCGGCGTGCGATCAGCCAGCGCAAACGCAAGCTGATCGAGCGGGTCTTTGGCTGGAGCAAGTTGGACCGTCCGTTGCGTCAGGTGAAGCTGCGCGGACTGGATCGGGTGGATTGGTTTTATCGGATGACCGTGGTGGCGCATAACCTGGTGCGGATGCGGAGGCTGATTCCGATTGAAGCGCTGGCGCACTAGGGCCGAAGTGTGCCTGGAGGCCGGTAAAACGGCCTCCAGGGGCAAAACGAAACGAGAAAACGGCGGCAAAATAGGCCGAAAACGGCAAAAAATCCGCTACCAGAACGCAGTCAGGCGAAAATCAGGGGTTTTTCCGCAGCCTGTGTAGTCGAACCGGTCTGGCCGAATCGGGCTGCTCCCGCCTCACACTCCGCCCGTGCCGGGTTGCCGCACCAGGGAGAGAAACTCCGCGCGGGTCTCTTTCTGGCGGAAGCAGCCGACCATGGCGCTAGTCACCGTGGAGGAGTGCTGCTTTTCTATTCCGCGCATCATCATGCACAGGTGGCGCGCTTCGACCACCACCCCCACCCCTTGCGGCGCGATCGCCTCCTGAATGGCGTCCGCGATCTGGCGGGTGAGCCGTTCCTGAATCTGCAAGCGCCGAGAAAATACCTCCACCAATCGCGGTATCTTGCTCAGCCCGATCACTTTTCCGTTTGGCACATAGGCAACGTGCACCTTGCCGAAGAAGGGCAGCATATGATGCTCGCAGAGGGAAAATATCTCGATGTCCTTGACGATGACCATCTCATCGTAGTCTTCGTTGAAGAGCGCCCCGCCAAGAATCTCGGTCGGGTTTTCGTTGTAACCCTTGGTCAAAAAGTTCATCGCCTTTTCAACTCGCCCAGGCGTGGCGAGCAGGCCATCGCGGTCGGGGTCTTCGCCCCACCGGCTCAACAACTCGCGATAAATCTCCTGGGTGCTAAACTCGCTCAGTCCTTCGTCGATCTCTACAGCCCTGCGAATCGGCTTGTTCACTGCAATTGGCTGTGCCATGATTCTCATACCTCCTCCTGAGCGAAGGTCGCCGCGGCGACTGTAGCCGAAAGACCTGCTTTTGTATTTCGCTCTTGCCCCCTATGAATGCCGGGTGCCGTCTTGCCGCGTCTTTGTTCTTGCGACCAGGTGGGCGCTTGCTCACTCGCCCTCATAGTCGAAAAAATTGTTCTCCGTCTCCTCCACCCGCACCCTCGCCAGTTTTGCTGGTTGCAGCGATCCATCGAGCAACTCGAAGACCGCTCTACAGAGATTCTCCGTCGTAGGTACGCGATTCGCAAAGAGTGGATCCAAATTCAAGTTGGCGTGATCGAATCGGTCGATCGCGCGGTCGCGCACTGCCTCGTCGAGCGCCGACATATTCACGATCATGCCGGTCTCCGCATCCACCGCGCCCTCCACCAGCACTTCCAGCACGTAATTGTGGCCGTGGCCGTGGGGATTGTTGCACTTGCCGTATGCGGCCCGGTTTTCATCCGGTGAAAGCGCGTCGGCGTTCAGACGATGACTGGCGGAAATCGCATAACGGCGTCCAAAATATGCCTTCACGCTTCCCCCCGATATTCGGCGAAGATCTCCGGCGTCTCGTAGACCCGCACCCGACTCAACCGGGCATCTCCAACGGTCTGAATCGCCGGTTCCAACCGCTTCCAGCAGGCAATGGCGATGTTCTCCGCGGTCGGAATCGTCCGCGCGAACTCGGGAACCTCCAGGTTCAGATGACGATGATCGTAGGCCTCCAACACCTCCCGCTCGATGGCGTCCCTGAGCCGCTTCAGATCGACCACAAATCCGGTCGTCGGATCGGGTTCGCCGGCCACTGTTACTTCGAGCGTGTAATTGTGCCCGTGCCCGTTGCGATTGGCGCATCGTCCGAAGACCCGCTCGTTCTTCTCGGCCGTCCAAGCCTCGTTCCAGTAGTAATGCGAGGCGGAAAACGTAGCCCGCCGCGTCAGATAGATCATTCCGCCCCCTCAGTAGAGAAGATGCGTGAGCCGCCGTCTTCGCTGCATTCAATCCGAAGCGCAAGATACCGCGCCTCGCCGCGTCTTTGTTATTGCAACCGGGGTGGGATCGCAAGGCTCCGTATCAGATGCTTTTCGCGCTCCGCTTTGGCTTGTCGTCGAGTCGGGAAGGGACGATCACCACCGGCTCCTGGTCGGGGAAGGTCGCAATCAGGGTAAGATGGCCTCCCATTGCCGCCACCGTGCGCTGCATGGTGGAAAGTCGCGGGTCCTTGCGCTTCTCCAGCCGCGAAATCTGCATCTGGCCGATTCCCAGCGCCTCCGCCACCGTTGCCTGACTGATCTTGCGCCCCTTGCGCAGTTCGGCCAGGGTCATGCGCCTCCGCACCTTGGCCACCAACTCAGCGCCCCTTTTGGCAATGGCCTCCTGCCGCTTCTTAGGCATGGCGGCAATCACTTCCTCAACCGGAATAGGTCTGTACATTGCAGCTACTCCTTCGACTCAAGATTTTCGAGGTGTTCCTTGTATCGCTTGTCTGCCTTGCCGATCAACGTCTTGTAAAATGTCCTTTCGCTCACGCCCGATTTGTCTCCGGCCACGAGAAGGATTGCGTTTCGCCTCGGGTCGAAGGTAAAGGCAACCCGCCAAACGCCTCGATCGGCTCTGAAGCGAAGTTCCTTCATGTTGGCGTAGCGAGAATCCTTCAGCGTATCTACGTCAGGACGTCCCAAAGACGGTCCAAACTTCCGCAACGGTACGAGAGACGGAACAAACTCGTCCTACACCGCCTCGGACATCTCTTCGTGCTCGGCCTAGAACTTCGGATGGAAGGCGGTGGAGCAACTCATGGAACGATTATGCCACATAGAGCATTTGTTGAATCCAAATCCATAATACGGTACATGGCGGCCGCCCTGTGTTTCGCATCACAGCGGCTTCACCCCCCTGGGCGGCGAGACTTGTGTAGCGGCTGTGTCGCGCCCGGCGCGCTATGAGGCTAAAAGAATGAGTGAAAAGAAAACGGTAATTTTGGATGGGAATGAAGCTGCCGCTTCGGTTGCCTATCGACTCTCCGAAGTGGTCGCCATCTACCCCATTACCCCCTCGTCGCCGATGGCCGAGTGGGCCGATCAGTGGCTTTCGGAGGGGAAGAGGAATATCTGGGGCGCATTGCCCATTGTGGAAGAGCTACAGAGCGAGGGCGGCGCCTCCGGAGCGCTGCACGGCGCGTTGCAGGCGGGGGCCTTTGGGACTACCTTTACCGCATCGCAGGGCCTGCTGCTGATGATTCCGAATATGTTCAAGATCGCCGGCGAACTGACCCCGGCGACCATGCACGTGACGGCGCGCACCATCGCCACCCACGCGCTGTCGATCTTCGGCGACCACTCGGACGTGATGGCCTGCCGCACGACCGGCTGGGCCATGCTGGCCTCGAACTCGGTGCAGGAAGTGGCCGACATGGCGCTGGTGGCGCAGATTGCCACGCTAGAATCCCGCATTCCATTCATTCATTTCTTCGACGGCTTCCGCACCTCGCACGAAGTGGGGAAGATCGAGCCGATCTCCGACGAGACCATCCGCGCCCTGGCGGACGACAAGTTTCTGATCGAGTATCGCCAGCGGGCACTCAGCCCGGACCGTCCGATCATCCGCGGCACGGCGCAGAATCCCGATGTCTTTTTCCAGGCCCGCGAGGCTTGTACACCCTTTCACGCGGCGGTTCCCGGTATCGTGCAGTCGGTTATGGACCGCTTTGCCGCCCAGACCGGCCGCGCCTATCATCTCTTCGACTACTACGGCGCTCCCGATGCCGAGCGCGTCGCCGTACTGATGGGTTCCGGCGCGGAAGCGGCCGAGGAAGCCGTGGATGCGTTGGTGAAGAACGGCGAGAAGATCGGACTGCTCAAGGTTCGCCTCTTCCTGCCCTTCGACGCCAAGGCGTTTCTCAAGGCTCTGCCCGCGACGGTGAAGTCGATTGCCGTTCTTGACCGCACCAAGGAGCCAGGCTCCAACGGCGAACCGCTCTATCAGGCCATCGTAACCGTGCTCTCCGAAAATGAGGCCGCGCTGCCCTTTGCGGCCAAGCCCACTGTGGTGGGCGGGCGCTACGGCCTGTCTTCCAAGGAATTCACGCCCGCCATGGTCAAGGGCGTCTTCGACGAATTGGCCAAGCCCGCGCCGAAAAACCGCTTTACCGTCGGCATCGACGACGATGTATCGCACTCCAGCCTGAGTTACGACCCCGAGTTTTCGACCGAAGACCCCAAGACGGTGCGCGCCCTGTTCTATGGATTGGGTTCCGACGGCACCGTGGGCGCCAACAAGAACTCGATCAAGATCATCGGCGAGCAGACGCCGAACTATGCGCAGGGTTACTTCGTCTACGACTCGAAGAAATCCGGATCGATGACCACCTCGCACTTGCGCTTCGGGCCTAACCCAATCCGCTCGACTTATCTGATTACCCGCGCCAGCTTTGTGGCCTGCCATAACTTCAGCTTCCTGGAGAAGATGAATGTGGTGGAGGCGGCGGTGCCGGGAGCGGTATTTCTGCTTAACTCGCCTTACTCGGCGGCCGAGGTCTGGAAGCGCATTCCCAAGACCATCCAAGCGGAGATTCTGCGCAAGAAGATCGAGTTTTATGTGATCGACGGCTACAAGGTGGCGCGCGAGGCGGGTATGGGCACGCGCATCAATACCATCATGCAGACCTGCTTCTTCGCCATCAGCGGTGTTTTGCCCCGCGAGGAAGCCATCGAGCAGATCAAGAAGTCCATCTACAAGACTTACGGCAAGCGCGGCGAATCGGTGGTGCAGAAGAACTACGCCGCCGTGGATCATGCCCTGGCGCATCTGGAAAAGGTGGCGTTGCCGGCGGCCTCCGATTCGGCCTTCGACATCGTAGGAGCCATCTCCGCCAAGGCGCCTGAATTCGTTCACAACGTGCTGGGCAAGATTGCCGGCGGGCAGGGCGACCTGCTTCCAGTCAGCGCATTCCCGGCCGGCGGCGCATTCCCCACGGGCACCGCGCAGTGGGAGAAGCGCAATATCGCGCAGTTCATCCCCGTTTGGGACAAGGACCTGTGCATCCAGTGCGGCAAGTGCGCGATGGTCTGCCCGCACGCCGTGATTCGCGCCAAGGTCTACAGTCCGGAGCTTGCCGACAAGGCTCCGGCGAGCTTCCAATGGGCCAAGCCCAAGTGGAAGGGCATGGAGCAGGAGCGCTACACGCTCCAGATCGCCCCCGAGGACTGCACCGGATGCGGAGTCTGCGTCGAGGTTTGCCCGGTGAAGAACAAGAGCGACGCTAGCAGGAAGGCCATCAACATGGCGCCCCAGGCTCCGTTGCGCGAGAGCGAACGCGACAATTGGGATTTCTTCCTCAGCCTGCCGGAAGTGGATCGCTCCAAACTCTCGCATAGCCAGGTAAAGGATCTGCAACTGTTGCAGCCGCTCTTCGAGTTCTCCGGCGCTTGTGCCGGCTGCGGCGAAACGGCGTACATCAAGCTGCTCACGCAGCTCTTCGGCGACCGGCTTTATATCGCCAACGCCACCGGCTGCTCGTCGATCTACGGCGGCAACCTGCCGACGACTCCGTACACCAGCAATGCGGAAGGGCGCGGGCCGACCTGGGCCAACTCGCTCTTTGAAGACAACGCCGAGTTCGGCTTCGGAATGCGCATCGCGCTCGATCAGCAGAAGGCCTTCGCGGAGCTTCTGGTTACGCGACTAGCTTCGGCCATCGGCGATGGACTGGTTGCGGAACTGCTCGGCGCATCGCAGAAGACCGAGACCGAGATCGACCAACAGCGTGAGCGGATCAAGGCACTGCGCGAGAAACTGGCCGGCAACGGCTCTTCCGACGCGCGCAACCTGCTGGCCATTGCCGACACCCTGGTCCGCAAGAGCGTCTGGATTCTGGGCGGCGACGGATGGGCTTACGACATCGGCTTCGGCGGCTTGGACCACGTGCTCGGCTCCGGCAAGAATGTGAACGTCCTGGTGCTCGATACCGAGGTGTACTCGAACACCGGCGGCCAGATGTCCAAGTCCACTCCGCGCGGCGCGGTGGCCAAGTTCGCCGCCAGCGGCAAGAGCACCAGCAAGAAGGACCTGGCCATGGAAGCCGTCAGCTACGGTTCGGTCTACGTGGCGCGGGTGGCGCTGGGCGGCAATGACAGTCATGTGGTCAAAGCCTTCCAGGAGGCCGAGGCGCACGACGGTCCGTCGATTATCCTGGCCTACTCCAGTTGCATCGCCCACGGATACGATCTGGTGCATGGGCTGGAGCAACAGAAATTGGCCGTGCAGTCGGGCTACTGGCCGCTAATGCGCTACAATCCAGGTTTGCGCGAGGAAGGCAAGAATCCCTTCCAACTCGATTCCAAAGCGCCGGCGATCCGGCTCAAGGAATACAGCTATCGGGAGGCGCGGTACACGATGCTGGCGCGCAGCAATCCGGAGCTGGCGGCGAAGCTGCTCGAAGAAGCGCAAGACGACGTGGAGCGCCAATGGCGCGTCTACTCGGGGCGGGCCGCCATGCCGGGCCGCGGCGAGACGCCCAACATCGCTCCGCTGGAGAAGAAGGAAGAGAAACTGGCGGCCGCGGCTGCCGGAGGTGCGGAATGATCGATTTTTCCACGCAGTATCTCGGCTTGAAGCTGAGCGGCCCCATCGTCGTCTCGTCCACGCCGCTCTCGGAATCGATCGACAACGTTCGCCGTATGGAAGATGCGGGCGCGTCGGCAATCGTGCTCTGTTCGCTGTTCGAAGAGCAGTTGATCCTGGAATCCAAGGCCCTGGACGACGACCTATCGCGGGGAACGGATTCGTTCGCCGAATCGCTCGGCTATCTGCCCGACCTGCGCGATTATCGCATGACCCACGAAGTCTATCTGGAGCACCTGCGGCGGACCAAGGAAGCGGTGAAGATTCCGATCCTGGCCAGCCTCAACGGCGCCACCACGGGCGGCTGGGTGCGCTACGCCAAGGATGTGGAACAAGCCGGGGCGGACGCCATCGAATTGAACACCTACGCTTTGGCCACGGATCGAGGCGTGACCTCGGCGGACCTGGAGTCGCAGATACTCGAACTGGTGGCCGCTGTGACTGAATCCGTGAAGGTGCCGGTCTCGGTGAAGCTCTCCCGGTCGTTTACCAGCGTACCCAATCTGGTGTCCCGGTTGGAGGCCGCGGGGGCGCGCGGGGTGGTGCTGTTCAACCGCTTCTATCAGCCCGATTTCGATATCGAGACGCTGGAAGTGCGGCCCACGCTGCACTTTTCCACTCCTTCGGAGCTTTTGCCGCGGCTGCACTGGGCGGCGATCCTCTACGGCAACGTGAAGATCGACTTGGCGATCTCCGGCGGGGTTCACTCGGCGGAGGACGTGCTGAAGAGCGTCATGGCCGGAGCGGGGATCGCCATGATGGCATCGGCCCTGCATATTCACGGCATCGAGCACATCAAGCGGGTGCTGGCCGACGTGGAGTATTGGCTGGAGAAGCGCGAGTACGCCTCGCTGTGGGAGACGCGCGGCTGCCTGAGCCGGCGCTCGGTGCCCGATACTTCGCCCTTCGACCGCGGCAACTACATCAAGACGCTCAGTTCGTACAGCCTGCGCCAGACGGTGGCGGCATTCTAAGCGGCTTCGGCATCGTTCCAGGGGGCCTGAAATATGGCCTCCTGGGGCGACACAACCTCCAGTGGCGATTTTTCGCCGCAACCCGAAGGGACGGGGCCAATTTTCCCCATTTCTTCGTTGCTCGTCGCTTCTGTAACCGGTTACAGCGCGCTCCTCGCGCGTCGAACCGGGAAAAATTGGCCGCCGTCGCCACCGCCCGAGGCAGTGTTAACAGGCTCTAGAGAACGTATGGTACTATTTTTCGCATGGCACCGCCGAAGACGCGAACTCACGATAGACACCATATCCCAGCGCCCGCCATCACTCCCGACGGCGCGCCTCTGTTAGCTGACAAAGTTTTTCTTGACGGGGCAAAGGAGCGCATTCACGAACTGTTTTTGACAGCGGCGGGGCTTCCGGGCCACGTTGTGCAGGTTCAGCAGGAGTTTAACCGCCTCGACAATTCCAATCTGCAAGCCGACCGAAAGAGAATGATCGGCAAGCAAATGCTGGCGCAAATCACCAAGGCGGCGGAGTTCGCGGCACACGATATTCCCGAGACGATCTTCATCCTCCGCAATGGCCAACGCGAATATCACGTGAGCAAGGCTGGAGCGGTTGTGAAGGCCTACGATACAGTCTACGTACCTGTCGAGTAAGCGAGGCCTTCCTCCGAGGCGCGCTCCAGGCATTGTTCCGCGATATTCACCTTCGTTTGGCGATGCCTGTGATAAGGTGTCAACGGAAGATATACTGTACCCGACAGAGGCGCTTTCCCATGCGGGACGACGCACTCCAGGTAGCAAGCATAGACGAAGGCAGGAAGCAACCGGGATGAGAGATACGCTGGGAGTTTTGCTTGCGGGGGGGGCCGGGGAACGGCTCTTCCCGCTCACACGCGACCGGGCCAAACCGGCCGTGCCGTTTGGCGGCCACTACCGCATCATCGACATCACGCTCTCCAACTGCATCAACTCCGGCCTGCGGCGGGTGTTCGTCCTTACCCAGTACAAGGCTCTCTCGCTCAACCGCCACATCCGCGAAGGCTGGACGGGGATCGTGGCCCAGGAGCTGGGGGAATTCTTCGAGTTGATGCCGCCCATGCAGCGCACCGGGGCCAACTGGTATATGGGCACGGCCGACGCGGTCTATCAGAATATCTACTCGATCGGCAGCGAACAGCCCAAGCACATCATCATCCTCTCCGGCGACCACATCTACAAGATGGACTACAGCCGTATGCTGGAGCAGCACAAGGAGACCGGAGCCGAGGTGACGCTGGCCACTCTGCCGATCGCTCCCAATGAGGTTTCGCGCTTCGGGGTGGTAGAGGTAAGCCAGACGGGCGAGGTGCTGGGATTTGAGGAGAAGCCGGTCAAGACCAGCTTCCGCTCGCCGTTCAATCCCGATTCCGTGGACGCCTCGATGGGCATCTACATCTTCAACACGGAGATACTGCTGAAGGCGCTGATCGCCGACGCCGAGGATCCGAACTCGAAGCACGACTTCGGGCACGACATTCTGCCCGATATGCTGGGCAGCAAAAAGATGATGGCCTACAGCTTCGTGGACGAGAACAAGAAGCAGGCGCTCTACTGGCGCGATGTGGGCACCCTGGACGCTTACTACGACGCCAATATGGACCTCTGCTCGGTTTCTCCGGTCTTCAACCTGTACGACAAGGATTGGCCGATCCGCACCCGGATGCGGCAGTATCCGCCGGCCAAGTTCGTCTTTGCCGAGCCGGGGCGCTCGGGCATGGCGGTGGACTCGGTGATAACCGCCGGGGTGATCATCTCCGGGGCCTCGGTGGCGAACTGCGTGGTCTCGCAGGACGTACGCATCAACTCGTACACGGAGGTGGATGCGAGCATCATCTTTTCGCACGTGAACATCGGCCGCCACTGCCGCATCCGCAAGGCCATCATCGACCGCGACGTGCAGATTCCGGAAGGGACGGTGATCGGCTACGACCCGGTGGAAGACAAGCGGCGCTACTTTGTCACTCCGTCGGGCTTGGCGATCGTCACGCGCGACGCCTCGCTGTTCGAGAATCCGGTGGCGCCGGAGTTTCTGCAACGGTATTGAGGACCGGGTCCGCGAACGGCCTACTGGACGGCCGGCGTGGCGGGCAGGGTCTTGGGGGCCTTCAAGTGGAGCGCATTGGCGGGCGCGGAGCCGGCGGTGGGCGCGGTTTGCGCCGCATCGGGGAAGCCGGAGCCTTTCTTGATGCGCACATCGCCGTTCTCCGCGCTCAGCACGATCTTGGATGCTCCCGCGCCGATGCGCCCGCTTACGGTCTTACTCTCAGCGCCGCTGACGGCCAGGTCGAAATCGGTCTCAATGTCGCCGTTGCGCGTTCGCCCATTCACGGTGGCGGAGGCGTTGGGCGGCAGGGTGACTTCCACATCGCCCTTGCCGTTCTTGGCTTCCACGCCATAGGCGCCGGCCGGCTCGACGGAGATGCGGCCATCGTGATCCTCGACGTAGCTGTCGCCGTAGATTTGGCTGAGGTCGACATCCTTTGAATTGGTGACCACGTGGACCGGGCCTTTGGCTTCGGTGACTCGGAGATCGTCGGAATCGAGGCTGAGGTCGCCGGGCAGGGCGGCGAGTTCCAGGTCGGTGCGGGAGGTGTGCAGATGAATCGCGCCGGCAACGCTCTCGATATGCACATCGCCGAGTATCTCGCCGTTCTGCGTGACCTTGCCCTTGATCTCGGAGAGGGTGAGGTCGTCGCAATCGCCGTCGGCGGTCAGGTCGCCCTCGATCTGGTGGGCGGAAAAGTCGTGCTTGCCTTCGGAGAAGTGGGATTGAACCGAACCGGCAATGGAGCTGAGGTGAACATCTCCACGCGCGTTGACGACGAGGCTGGCGCCCAGGTCGGCGGCGGTGACGTCTCCCTTGCCGGAATTGACGGTGACGCGCGCGGATTTGGGCACGGTGACGGTGAGGTTGACCCGTCCGCCGGCGTTCGACTCGGACTTGATCAGAGCGGCATTGCCGCTGACGTTGATGCGCGGTGCCTCGGCGTCGAAGATTTTTTTGGCGTCGCCGTCGGAGTTGGCGTAAGCCTCTTCGTGGGCCTGCACTTCGATGGTCGATACGTTGTCCGCCGTCACACTCACGTCGCCGCGCGGGTTATCGATCTCGACGACGGAGTTGGCCGGAATCCGCGAGAAGAGCGACGGCTGGTCGCGGTCGTGCTCGGGCAGGCCGAATACGTTCCAAAAGTCTTCATTCGGCTGCCAATCGTCTCCATTCCAGTGGCCAAACCACGGTCGCGAATGATTCCTTCCAGAGGCGCAGCAGCCCAGAATTGCCAGCAGGACGATGAGGCCGACGAAGCCTCCGCCGCGGCGTACCGGAACCTGCCGGCGCAGGTCCAGCGCCCACTCGGCCAACAGGATCGCTCCGGCGGCGATCAAAAGCAGGGGCCACCAGTGGCCGTACCAGCTCCAGAACGTGTCGGGAGCGATGCGGCCGATGGCGACCAGCAGGGCAACGACGCCGACGCCGATGAGCAGAATGGGGCCAACGATCGAGGGTACGCGCGGGACGTACGGACCCTTGTAGGTATACTTCAAGGCGTTGACCTGGGCCTTCCAGGCGTCGCGCTGGGCGCGCCAAGCGGCCTTCCGCTGGGCGCGGTAGTCCTTCCATTGCGTCTTGGGGTCGTAAGGCGGAAACGGAGGCGGCGCTCCGCCGCCCGGAGGCGTATTGGGGGGTGCGCTCATGATTGCCCTCCCTCGAAGTCATTGGGGTTTTTCGCCAGGTCGTGCGGTGGAACCGGGACGATGGCAGTGCCCGTCGATGCGGTCGCGGGATCAGCCGAGCCGGTGGGGGGAACGCTCGTCCAAGTCGCGCTGGGGGTTGGATTCCCTGGATATTGGCCCGGATTGGGAGCCTGGCACGCACCGGGATTTGAAGCTGGATTCGAGCCTGTGTACTGGCGTGGGTACGAGTTTTGGTATGACCCCGCGGCATATGGAGGCGGCGGATAGCCTTGTTCGGCGGCCAACGCCGCCCGCTCGGCCAGCATCAGCGCGCCCCACAGGATCAGATACAGCGGCCAACTCTTGTCCCAACCCAGGATATTGAACTGCGCCAGCAAAGCGATGACCCCGACCAAGATCACAAACGCGGGGCCGCGCAGGCGGCGAATCATGACATAACGGCTCATTTTGACCCTCCTTGCGAATTTCCCACCTGGTTGACGATCAGCCAGACCCCCAACGCGATCAGGCCGAGTGGCCAGGCGAATTTCATGACTTCGGAGAAAAAATTCATCTGCCCCATGAGAAACAGTACGCCCAGCGCAATCAGCACAATGGCTCCGATCGGCTCGCGGCGCCGCCAGCCGCACGGCGGGGTCGGCGGATATGGTGGATAGGACGGCTGCGGCTGCCAGGGATTCCCGTATGCTCCCGCGGGGTGCGGCGGCTGAAATCCTCCCGAGGCGGCGGGGTCGGCGGGGCTTTGTCCCGTCGATCCGGCCGGAGCGGAGGTCGAGGGACCGGGATTGACCGGAGCGGGACCCGTGCCTGGCTGCCAGGGACCGCGCGGCCGTCCCCCCAGATTCAGCCAGTTGCCTACCTCATTGAGACCCAGCGGATCGGGAATCGGCAGTCCTTCGCGCATGGCTCGAGCCGTGTGGTAGGCCTCGAACGCCTGATAGAGCACCCACGCGCCGATGAAGATGCCGAAGAGTCCGTAGCGATCTGTGATCGAGACCAGCGCCACGAAGACCACTACATGTATAAACCCCTTGAAGAATTGGCCGTTGTACATGGCGCCCACGCCGGGAATGAGCCCCAGCGCCGCGGCTGCGGTGGGATTGGGTCCTTGCGGTTGCAATCCGGCAAAGGGCGGTTGAACGCTGTGCCACGCCGAAATGCACACATCGCAGAGAATCTGTCCGCTTGGGGAATTCCTCATCGCTCCAGCGGCGATGCAATCGGCGCACAATCCCTTGCCGCAGTTTTGGCAATAGGCGGCGGCGGCGATTCCACTGTGATTTACGCAGTCCATACTCTGCCTCTTTCCCGTTTTTCCGTTCGAGAACCGCCGGATCGGGTTGGCCGGACTTGAAACTCCAGGGAAGTCTCCAAATACTCCGGATCGCCGAACGCGGGTTCGGCCGACTGCTCAGGAGCGTTCATGCCCGGTTTGTTTTCTTCGCTGCCCGGCTTCCGGCGCGTCACGCCCGGCGCGGCATCCTTCTGCCGCTGCCGCTGAATTTGCTCGTCTTCCTCGTTCCGCGTCATCCGGCGCAGGTCCTTGAGCCGCGACTCAACCTCGTAGCGAATGCGCAGGTGGTCGTAGTAGCGGACGACTGGAGTCGAGGCGGTCATCAGCCGCCGCTCCAGAATCGAGCGCACCGCGCTGGGCCGCAGACTGGAGAACCGCAAACTGTCCAGCCGCAGATTCTCAAGCCGCACTCCCGCAAGGTTCAGCGTCAAGGCGATCGAAAAGAAAGCCATCGCCGCCGTCATCAGCAGCCGCGGCTCGGCAAATCGCCCCACCTGCCCCATAAAACCGGACCGCTGCCAAACGGGAATGGAGGCTGGAACGAAAGCCGGCGGCATTGCCAAAACCTTGCCCATACCGGCGATCGGGCCGCTAGCCGCAACCTGTCCCGGACCGGTCTGCGCCAGTATCCTGTCCAAGAGGCCGGCCGGCGTCTCCGGCTCGGGGGCGAGGAACTCCAGCCATTCGCGGCCCTTGCGCGCCTCTTCGTAAAGTGCCGCGCACTGCGCGCAAGCCGCCTTGTGCGCGTTGAAAACCGCTTCGTCCTCGGGCCGCAACAGCCCGTCCAGCGCATCCGCCAAAAGCGTCTCCCACTGCCCGCAGGCCGGGAAACCCGGATCGTAAGTGTGCTCGCTCATCACATAACCTCCCGTTGATTGCGTTCCAGCAGACGCGCCAGTTCAGCCCGGCCTCTGCTGATGCGGGACTTGACCGTCCCTTCGGGAATGCCCAACACCTGGGCGATTTCCTTGTAATCCAAATCCTGCAAATCCCTGAGAATCACCGCCTCGCGCAAGTCCACCGAGACCCGCGCAAGCGCCTCCTGCACCATCTTCGCCAGTTCTTTTTGAGCCGCCGACTCGTGCGGCGAAGGCCCCCGCGCCGTCAGCCGGTCCACCGGCTTCAGCTCTTCGGAAGACTCCCAGCCCTCGTCCAGAGACCCGGTGGCGCGGCGGTTCTTGCCGCGCCGGAAGTTGTCCACCAGCAGGTTGCGCGTCATGGTGGCGATCCACACCTGCAAGCTGCCCCGCCCGGTGTCGAAGCTGGCCAGATTCGAGTAAATCTTCAGGAATACATCCTGAGTAAGGTCCTCGGCGTCGGCAGCGTTGCCGGTAAACCGGTAGCAGAGTCCATAGACGCGCCGGTGCTGAGTGCGCACCAGCTCCGCCCACGCGGCGGAGTCCCCGTCCATGCAGCGGCGAACGATATGAGTCCAGTCTTGCGAACCGTCGATCGCCAGGGTGCTCACCTCCGCGCGCGCCGGCCAGACGACGGGCGCAAGAGCCGCCTCGCGCTGGACCGGACCGTCCTCGATATTGCGGGCCTGGAGCTTCCCATTCCGGTGGTTGCCTCGTCCGGCAATCGTCAGTCCTGGGCTGACCGCATCCTCGATCCTGGGCCTCGGCCGTGCCTCCGCGTCGCGCCGGGACGGCCTGACCGGCTCCATCAGCCCCATCCCGCTCCAGCTTAATGTACCCACGCATTGCATATTGCGTTAATACGAAGGATTTTCGCGCTTGGTTCCGTTGTCGGGGAAAAATGCGGCTCCGAGTTGGAGAAGAAAATGAGCGGTTGAATAACAAAAGAACTGTGGTGCTTCGGCGGGATCGCAAGACGCAATAGGTCGGCGCGATGAAAACGCGCCGGCTAAACCGGAACCCGCCGCACCCGCGCCCCGATGCGCAGGAAGACCTCCCAGGGAATCGTTCCCGACGCATCGGCGTGGTCGAAGGCGGTAATGGTTTCGTTGCCTTGTGAACCGATAATTGCGACCTCGTCGCCCGCCGTCACGCCGGGAATCTCCGTCACGTCCAATACCGCCTGGTCCATGCTGATGCGGCCTGCCAGCGGCGCTCGCTCGCCGCGCACCAGCAAGCTGAAGCGGTTGCCGAGCCGCCGGTCGAGTCCGTCGCCGTAACCGGCCGCCACCAGCGCCAGACGCATCGGCTCAGTGGCCACAAAGCTGCCGTTGTAGCCCACTGCCGCCCCGGCGGCAACCGAGCGAACCCCAACCACCCTTGTCTTCCAGCCCAGCACCGGCTGCAACCGGGCGCGCGCCGCCGCCACGCTCTCCGGCTCCGGCTTCAGCGATGCGTCGAAGCGCGGCGCAAGCCCGTAGAGCGCCAGCCCCGGCCGCAACAGCGCCTTCATCCCGTGGCGGGCGGCCAACTCCGCAATGGGAACCGACTGTCCGGCCAGCAGCGCGGCCGAGTTGCCCACATTGAGCCAGTCAGGCAAATGCCCCGCCGCCCCGATCCGGCTCAGCGCCGCGTCCAGCCGCCGCAGTTGCTCCTCGGTTACCCGCTCATCACTCTCGTCAGCGGCATACAGATGGGTCATCACGCCCTCCAGCCGCAGCGGCGACCCTGGCGCAAACCGCTCCAGCGCCGGGGCAAGACTGTCAAAGTCCACCCCTTGCCGGCTCATGCCCGTATCTACCTCGAGATGGACCGGGATGGAGACTCCCGCCGCTCTCGCGGCATCCCTCAACTCGTCCAATTGCCACGGCTCCCATGCCACGGGGGTGAGCCTGTGCCGCGCCACCTCCGCGCCCTGGCCGGGAAAGACCCCGCCGATGACCAGAATGCGCGCATCGGGGCACAACGCGTGAGCGATCGCGCCCTCTTCCACGCAAGTAACGCCCAGCCACCGCGCCCCTGCGCGCGTGGCCGCCGGAGCGCACAACGCGAGCGAGTGCCCGTAAGCGTCGGCCTTCACGATGGCCAGCAGCTCCGCATGGGGAGCCGCAAGCCCTTCGAGAAACCGGATGTTGTCTTCAAAAGCGCGGGTGCAAATTTCAACCCAGCAGGGGCGCATTGGCATCGGGCTGTCCATCCATCAGTTTAGCGCGGGTATGCGGTCGAGCCGTTGCGTCCCCCGCCTCTCTGCGGTACGCTGGTTGATGTATATGTGTTTCCTTGCGGAAGGCGAGAGCGCGCATCCTCGATCCTTTGCATTCCCAGTGCGGCGGGCCTTCTTCCCGTTATACCGCCAGACGAAAGTTTCAAGCGAGAAGATCGTTGGGGCTATCGATCCCCCTGGAGACAATCCGCAGATATGGCCTCAACTGCCACTGTTCTCAACGCCATCGAAGAGTCGTCCGCGCGCGTTCCTACTGTGAATCATCTGCGCGTTCTGGAGGCCGAAAGCATTTACATTCTCCGCGAGGCCGCGGCCGAGTTCGTTCGCCCGGTCATGCTTTACTCCATCGGCAAGGATTCCTCGGTGATGGTGCGTCTGGCGCAGAAGGCCTTCTATCCCGGGCCGATTCCATTTCCGCTCCTGCACATCGATACAAGTTACAAGTTTCCGGAGATGATCGCTTTTCGGGATGCGTACGCGAAGGAGTTGGGCGTAAATCTGATCGTTCATCAAAATCGCGATGCGCTGGAGAAGGGCGCGAACCCGCAATCGCTGGGCACGCAGAACTGCTGCGGACTGCTCAAGACCCGCTCCCTGCTCGATGCGCTGGCCGAGGGAGGCTTCGACGCCGCCTTTGGCGGGGCGCGACGCGACGAAGAGAAGTCCCGCGCCAAGGAGCGCGTCTACTCGTTCCGCGACGCGGCAGGCCAGTGGGATCCCAAGAACCAACGCCCTGAGTTATGGAGCCTCTATAACTCGCGCTTACGCAAGGGCGAATCCATCCGCGTCTTTCCCTTGTCCAACTGGACGGAGCTGGATATATGGCTTTATATCCATGCGGAGAAGATACCCATAGTGCCCCTCTACTTTGCCGCCGATCGCAACGTGATCCGGCGAGAAGGCTCCCTGATCGTTGCCTATGAAAACACGCCCATGCTTCCCGGCGAAAAGATCGAGCGGGTCCGATGCCGCATGAGGTCGCTGGGCTGTATGCCCTGCACCGGAGCGATTCGCTCCGACGCGGCCACCGTGCCCGAGATCGTCGAGGAACTGTTATCCTTCCGCCGCTCCGAGCGCGAAAATCGAGTCATAGATCACGACGAGGAAGGCTCCATGGAAGTCAAGAAGAAGGAGGGATATTTCTGATGTCTTCTCCTGCACTTGAAACTCACAGCGGCTTTCAGGAGTTTCTCGACCGGCATCTGGGCCGCGAGATGCTGCGCTTTACCACGGCCGGAAGCGTGGACGACGGCAAGTCCACGCTCATTGGGCGCTTGCTGCACGATACCCAAGCCGTCTACGACGATCAACTGGCTTCGATTCGCTCCGGCAGCCTCAATCGCTCCACCGGACCGATCGACTTTTCGCTGCTCACCGACGGGCTTCGCGCCGAGCGCGAACAGGGCATCACCATCGACGTGGCCTATCGCTACTTTTCGACGGCGCGGCGCAAGTTCATCATCGCCGACACGCCGGGCCATGAGCAGTACACCCGTAACATGGCCACCGGCGCCTCCACCGCCGACTTGGCGATCGTACTTATAGATGCCATCGCGTTCGATCGGCTGGGCAGCCTGCTTCCGCAGTCGCGCCGCCACACCTTCATCGCATCGCTGCTGGGCATCCCCCATCTGGTCGCCGCGATCAATAAGATGGACCTGGCAGGTTACAGCCGGGAGAGGTTTGAAGTTATCGAGGAACAGTTCCGCGCCTTCGCCGCCAAGCTGGGCCGAAGCGATGTGCAAGTTATCCCTATCAGCGCGCTGGCAGGCGACAATGTCGTCGCGCGCAGCGTGAATATGCCCTGGTACTCCGGGCCAGCCTTGCTCGAATATCTGGAGACGGTTCCGGTGCTGGATAGCCGCGCGGCCGCCGCTCCGCTGCGTTTTCCGGTGCAGCTTGTGTTGCGCCCGGATGCGCTGTTTCGCGGCTATGCGGGGCAGGTTGCGAGCGGGACTCTGCGCGCCGGCAGTGAAGTTATCGCTCTTCCTTCGCGGAGACGATCGCGCGTTCGCTCGATCGTTTCATACCATCAGAATCTGGATTCGGCCACCGCGCCCGTGGCGGTTGCGGTTCAGCTCGAGGACGAGATAGACTTGAGCCGCGGAGAGATGCTTGTATCTCCGGATAACTTGCCGCATATCTCGCGGCGGTTCTCCGCCAAAGCGGTCTGGCTTCATGAAGAGCCTCTTCGCCCCGGCGCGCAGTATCTTGCCAAGCACACCACGCGCACAGTTCGCGTTACAGTTACGGCGATCCGCCATCGCATCGACATTCATGCGCTCGATGAGGTTCCAGCGGGGTCGCTGGCGCTGAATGAAATTGGCGTAGTAGAGTTTGAAGCCAATCGCCCCCTGTTTTTCGACGCCTACGACCGGAATCGCGCTACCGGCCACCTGATTCTTATCGACCCATTCAGCAATGCGACGGTGGGGGCGGCAATGATCGTGGAGCCGACCGGCGGCGAAGATACGGCGGTTCGCCCGCTGCCGGTGCTGCTGCATCTTCCCGCGCGGCCCGAGTTGGCGAACGAGTTTGTCGAAGCGCTTCGCTCCCAAGGGCGTTCTGTGGTCGATCTCGACGACGCGCATATCCCGGCGTCCGCGCTGGCCGCCGCCATTCGCGCCGCGCAGATGGCCGGCGCGGTCGCTGTTACGGCGCGAACCGCTTTGCCGGAATCCACGCTCGACGAGGTTCGACGCTTCCTAGCGGCGGATCAGATGAAGGAATGGACTGGAGAGAGCCGGAGCCTGGCCGATCTTATCGAAGATTTGGGAGTGGAGTTATGAACGCAACTCAGGAAGCCGTTTCCCTGGAGCTATTGGCTCCCGACGATTGCATTCACCGCGTCATTGAGGCCAACCCCGGCGCGCCGGCCTGCCTTACCTGCAGCTTTCAAGCGGAAGATATGGTCGTTCTGGACCTGCTGCGTCCGCTCCTGCCGGAGATCGCCGTGATCTTTCTCGATACCGGCTACCACTTCCGCGAGACTTACGAGTACCGCGACCGCATGGTTGCGGAGTGGAACCTGAATCTGATCAATGTAACTCCGCAAACGACGGTGGCCGAGCACGAGGCTAAGCTGGGCGTACTCTATCTGGTCGACCCCACGCAGTGCTGCGAACTGCGCAAGGTGCAGCCATTGTTTCGTTCGCTGGAACCCTTCCAGCTTTGGTTTACCGGGCTGAGGCGAGAGCAGTCGCCCACCCGCGCAAAGTTACGGCAGATCGAGGAGCATCGGTTGTCTTCCGGCAAGTTGTTGCAAAAGGTTTCGCCAATTGTCGGCTGGACATGGAGCGAGGTGGAGCGATACGTTGCGGAACGCCGCATCCCCTTGCTTCCCTTGTACGATCAAGGCTATAGGAGCATCGGTTGCGAGCCTTGCACGGCCGTCTCCGACGACCCCGCAAATCCGCGGGCGGGACGCTGGGGCGGCAAGAAACTGGAGTGCGGCATCCACACGTTCGTTCCGCCGCCGGCACAAGAAGTGGGTCGTAGGTAGGAGATGATTGGTATGGCTGACGTGAAGGAGACACGGGCGCAACGTTCCGAGCGGCTGAAGGTGGAAAAGAACCCCTTCGAGGCCCTGGAAGAGATACGCGCGTTTGCGCGCGACGGCCGCGCCAGCGTACTGCCGGAGTGGGCCGCATTCTACTTCAAATGGTGGGGCATTTACACCCAGGGAGACGGCGCGGGCGCTCTCGGCGGCAAGGGCGGCGAGGGCGTAGCTTCAGAGTATTTCATGATGCGCATCGGCATTCCCAATGGCTTGCTGACCGCTCTTCAGGCGCGGACCGTCGGCGAGTTAGCGCGGAAATATGCCGGCAATCTGGCCGACATAACTGTACGCCAAGCGATTCAGTTGCATTGGCTCACGGTTGAGTCGCTGCCCTATATCATCGACGCTCTTTCCGCAGTGGGCCTATCGCCGAAGGGCGCTTGCGGCGACGTGGTGCGCAATGTTACCGGCTGTCCTTTGGCTGGAGTGGACGCTCGTGAGATTGTCGATGCGTCGCAGGCCGCGCTGGCCGTGGCGAAGGCTCTCTCCGGCAACAATGAGTTCTACAATCTGCCCCGCAAATTCAAGGTCAGCGTCGCCGGCTGCGCGGACTGGTGCAGTTACCCGGAGATCAACGACGTCGGCGTCGTCGCTGTCCAGCGCGGCGATGAGATAGGATATACGCTTTACGTTGGCGGCGGGCTTTCCGCCGATCCGCATATCGGAGTCAGGCTAGACGCCTTCGTTCCGGCGGAGAAGCTGGTTCAGGCAGTTACCGCCATCGCCGAGTTGTTCCGCTCTCAGCAGGGACTGCGAGAAAATCGCGACCGCGCGCGCTTGAAGCATCTCTTTCTGCGCGAGGGATGGACTGCGGAGAAGTTTCTCGCGGAGTTTGAGGCGAGGCTTGGATATAAACTCGATCCGGGCGTTCCAGTTACACCTCCGTCCGATGGATTGCGCGACCATGCCGGCATTCATGCGCAAAAACAGGCAGGGTTGAGTTATGTGGGCGCCAGCGTTCTGCGTGGGCGCTTGAGCGGCGATCAGTTAGTGGCGGCGGCGGGGCTTGCCGAGCGCTTCGGCGGCGAGTTGCGCACCACGGTGATGCAGAATCTCATCTTTGTCAACATTCCCAGCGAGCGGGCGATTGAGTTAGCGAAAGAGTTACAGGAGATCGGTCTGCGCGTGGAAGGGTCGGCTTTCTGGCGCGGAACCATCGCTTGCACCGGGACCGAGTTTTGCAAGCTGGCGATCACCGAGACCAAAGGCTTTGCCCGATGGGTGGTGGATGAGATGGAGGCGCGGCTGCCCGCCTTCGATCAGCCCTTGCGACTGAATATAACTGGCTGCCCCAACAGTTGCGGTCAGCATTGGGTCGCCGACATTGGCCTGGAAGGAAAGAAGATCAAGGCCGATGGAAAGCTCGTCGATGCGTATCTGTT
This sequence comes from uncultured Occallatibacter sp., assembly GCA_964565955.1. Lineage (GTDB taxonomy): Bacteria > Acidobacteriota > Terriglobia > Terriglobales > Acidobacteriaceae > Telmatobacter. The sequence continues at coordinate 67,747 of CAZMHC010000004.1, read as the reverse complement.
TACCGTCGGCGGAGCGTTGGGCGAACACGCGAGTCTAACGCGCTCACTGGCTTACCGCTGCCTTGCCACCGAGGTTCCGGATGCCGTCGAGCGGCTGTTGCGCGGCTATCTCGAGCAACGACAGGGCGAAGAGAATCTGCGCGCCTTCTTTGCGCGCACTTCGGACGATGCGTTGAAGGGACTGCTAGCTGGAAATACAGCGACCTTGGCCGTTTGATGAACGCATAGATGGAACCAGCCGATTAACTATGCCACTTACTTCTTCAGCGGCTTGCGGGCGAAGTAGTACACCAAGTATGCGAGCGAAAAGAGACAGCGAAGAGACAAACCTCTCAAAGCAAGTCCGCAAGTTCGTCGACAGACAACTCGACATCGCGCAGAATCGCTCGCAACAGCCCCGGCCCAATCGTCTCACCGGAATGTATGGGAACTGTGGTGGTCCTGCCGTCGGGGTGCCTGAGAAATAGGTGACTCCCTCGGCTTCGGTCCACGGTTAAGCCTGCTCTTTCGAGGACGCGGACGAGTTCTTTTCCCTTGAGGCGAGGCAGGCGTGTCATACAGAGATTTGCTGAATGCCTACCAGTTCAAGTGCATCGGGAGGGTTCTTCTCCTCTTCGAGGCACAGAGAAGCAACCTCGCGTATGCGCTTCATCAGGGTATCGAGGCTTTTGGCTTGCGTATGGCATCCGCGAAGGGCGGGGACGGTGGCAACGAGATAGCCCTCCTCGTCTTGTTCGATTACGACAGTGAATTTTCTACTGTGCTTCATGCGCCACCTCGCGTACTTAAATTTATCACAAAACGCTTTCGCGAATGCCCCCTTTGGCAGGGGCCAACTTTGCCGCCGAGCGACTTATAGAGGAGGCGAATCCGGCTTACTTCTTCAGCGGCTTGCGGGCAAAGTAGTAGAGGGCGAAGGCTAAGGCGGCGAAGGCTGCTACCGAGACAAAGTTGTTATCCAGAAAAGTGTGCGGAAAGTTGAGGATGTCTCCCTTGCCGACGGTGGTTTCGTAGCCTTTCAAGGCTACGCCGAGCAGGCCGACGATGCCGCCGGCGGCGATAAGTCCAGAGGCGAAGAGGGAGCCGGGGGAGATTTCGCTTTCGGAGTCTTCTCCGCCGGCCTTCTTGACCGCGGCATCGACGATCCAGCGCACAATTCCGCCGACAAAGATGGCCAGAGTGGTGCCGATGGAGAGATACGATCCGACAGCGAAGGAGAGTGAGCGGACTCCTAGCAACTCGACGCCGATAACGAGAAAGACTCCGAGCAGAACCAAGCCCCAGGGAAGTTTGCGGTTCAGGATGCCATTGATGACAGTGGCCATGAGACGGGCTTGCGGCGCGGCGGCCTGCTCGCTGCCTATGCCCTGGACCCATTGCACTTCTATATGACCGGTCGCGGGCGAGTAAAGATACTTTCCGTCGGCTAACTCCGCAGAACCGAGGGAGTTGAGAACGACGTACTCGCTTTTGCGGTGGATTGTGGAGGACTTATTCGGGCCGAGAACGGGGATCGTCTCCGGCAAGCGTTGGGCATCGGCCTGAACAGCGATGCCGGGGTGGGAGGCGCTGAGGTTCCACGGCTGAGAGGCTTCATAAAACTTTTGCAGGCCGGAGTTCATCAGGTTAAGCGTAACTCCGATGGCGACGGTGGAAACGACTACTCCGATCATCAGGGCGAGCTGCTGCAAGCGTGGAGTGGCGCCGATGAGATAGCCGGTTTTGAGGTCCTGCGAGGTATCGCCCGCATTGGAGGCGGCGATGGCGACGATGCCGCCGACGGTGATGGCGAGAGCGCCGAAGGCGGGGGCCGTCCATCCCTTGAAGAGAAAGACGGAGCAGGTGGCCATGAGTGTGGCGATGGCCATTCCGGACATGGGATTGGCCGAACTTCCGATAAGTCCGACGATGCGGGAACTTACCGTGACGAAGAGAAAGCCGAAGACGACGATCAAGAGCGACGCGGCGATATTGGGAAGGACGCCGACGTAGGCTCCGGGCACGGGCTTGAACTGCAGAAAGCAGAAGGTGAAGGCAACCAACAACAGCGATCCGACGACCACTGTGCGCATGGACAAGTCGTCCTCGGTGCGGATGGGCTTGGCGCCGCCCTCCGCGCCGGGGCGGAGGTTCTTGAAGCCGGCCTGGAGCGCGCCGACGATGGTGGGAAGAGTGCGCAGCAGGGTGATAAGTCCAGAAGCGGCGACGGCGCCCGCGCCCATGGGACGTATGTAAGTGGACCATAACTGGCTGGGGCCCATCCGCGCGATGGGCACGGTGCCGGGATAGATGGGATGCCCTAACTCTTTGCCGAAGAAGTAAATCAGCGGCATCAGCACCAGCCACGAGAAGACGCCGCCGGCAAAGATAACTCCGGCGACGCGGGGACCGATGATATAACCGACGCCGAGATACTCAGGGGTTGCCTCGGCCTTGATGGATGCGCCTTTGAGTGTGTGCTGGGGGCCGAAGTCGGGCTGAAACTCCGGGGTGCCTGGCCAGGCTTTGAAGAGGTTCTCGTTCTGGAAGAAGGTATAAATACCTCCGATGCCGAGTCCGAGAAAGACTCGGCTGGCGAAGGAGCCTCCGCGCTCGCCGGCGATGAGCACGTAGGCGCAGGCCGTGCCTTCGGGGTATTTGAGATTACCGTGCTCCTGAACGATAAGTTGGCGGCGCAGCGGAATCATGAAAAGTACGCCGAGCCAGCCGCCGATGAGGGCGAGGAAGAAGATGCGGGAGTACTCCAGATCGAAGCCCAAAAATACAAGCGCCGGCAGAGTGAAGATAACTCCCGACGCAATGGACTGGCCGGCGTTTCCTGTGGTCTGGACGATGTTGTTTTCCAGGATCGAGGCTTCCGAGCCAATCCACCTCTTCAACGCCCTAGGCATGGGGAGCGACTGGACAAATCTGCTCTTGCAGATCGCGGCGATCCATCGCAGGATGCTGATGGAGAGCACTGCGATGGGGATGGAGGCGGCGACGGTGAGACCGGCGCGCAGGCCCACGTAGACGGTGACGGCGCCGAATACGAGGCCGAAGAAGCAGCCGAGAAGAATGGCGCGGAGGGTGAACTCCGGGCGGCGCTCGCCGGGTGGGACGAAGGGCTGAAAGGCGGGGGGGCGAAGATCGGGCATGGATGGCTCCAAACAGGCGCGGGCGGTCTCGAAAGAAATTTCCCTGAAAGGGCGAGTGTAGCAGCGTTGGGGGTGAAAGGAACAGACCAGCGCCGGTTGACGATGGATGGGCATATAATCTGTGTCATGGAAGTTACTGCGCGGACGGATTCGGAGTGGCAGGTTGACGCGGAGACGGCTGGAAAGCTGTGCGCGCTGGAGGCGCGGCTAGAACAGTTGGGTTCCTTGATGGTGGCTTACTCGGGCGGCGTGGACTCGGCGTTTCTGGCGGCGACGGCTTGGCGAGTGCTGGGCAGCCGGATGCTGGCGGTGCTGGCCGATTCTCCCAGCCTGGCGAGGCGCGATCTGGAGCGGGCGCGCGCCTTTGCAGAATCGCTGGGGATGCCGCTGCGAGTGGTGACGACCTATGAATTGGAACGGCCCGCCTACGCGCGCAACGAGGCTGACCGCTGCTTTCACTGCAAGACGGAGCTGTTTGCGGCAATGAAGGAATTGGGCAGCGCGCTGGACTTTGAACGCATCGCGTATGGCATGAATGCCGACGACCGCAAGGATTATCGTCCTGGTCAGCGGGCGGCGGAGGAGAACGCGGTGCTGGCTCCCTTGGCCGAGGCCGGGTTGACGAAGCTGGAGATTCGCGCGCTGGCCAAGGCGGCCGGTTACACGCTCTGGGACCGTCCGGCGGCACCGTGCCTGGCCTCGCGAGTGGAGTATGGCCGCGCGGTGACGCGAGAGGCGCTGGCACAGGTGGAGAAGGCCGAGGAGAGCCTGCGGCAGTTGGGTTTCCACGAGCTGCGCGTCCGCCATCATGGCGAATTGGCGCGCGTTGAGATTGCCCGCGCCGAGTTGCCGCGCGCACTTTCGATGGAAATGCTGGATTCGATTTCCACGGGGCTCAAGTTAGCCGGATTTCAGTATGTGACGCTGGATTGCTCAGGCTTTCGGTCGGGATCGATGAACGCCGTCTTGCCGGTGGAAGTGCTGTCGCGGAAGGGCGCCTGATTCGAACTCCCACCCTTTTTCGCGGTTTGCGGCCCTCATTGCGAGGAATTGACAAATTTGGTATATATTTGGGGGCGGAGTACGGTATACTGACGTCTCCGATGGGCACCTATGCTTCTATATCGTGCGTACCGGACTATTTAGGGGCTCCTCCGGGGGGCCCCCTTCACTTAGGAAGGTCCATATGAAACGCCACGCAATTTTTGTGGACGCTGGGTACGTCTTCGCTTAGGGTTCCGTATCGCTTTCTGGAAGCAAAACTCCACGAACACAACTGAAGCTAGACGCGACTGAGTTTATCGCGCAGCTAACGACTCTTGCACTGGCAAAGAGTGAGTCTGTGCCGCTCCTTCGCATCTACTGGTACGCCGGAGCTTGGAATGGCCCGACCATTGAACATCTAGCTCTTGCAAACACGGAGAATGTCAAACTGCGGCTTGGCACAATCAACAGCGCCGGCGAACAAAAGGAAGTAGACTCCCTCCTTGTAACCGACCTCATAGATTTGGCCCGGAATCAGTCAATCTGCGACGCCACGGTGGTGACGGCCGATACGGATGTCCGCATCGCCGTGCAAATCGCGCAGTCTTTTGGCGTCCGGGTTCATTTAATCGGCTTGGAGCCGAGCCGTGTTTCCCAATCACCGTTCCTGCGCCAGGAAGCTGACACGGTCCACGAAATCGCCAGAGCGGACGTAGCCAAGTTTTTGAAAGTCCTGACTCCAGCGCAGCCGAAACCCGCGGTCGCACTCGCCACGGGAGCGGTCGTCGCAACTGGCCCGGCTGCACTCGCTCCTGCTGCACCGAAGGTGAGTAACACGCATTCGGGACCGCTGAAAACAGTTGACCAAGTGATCGATGAAGCCATCCAGCAGACACTAGCTCCTGCCTACTCCGACATCCCCGCGCTGAAAGCCGCACTTGCCGCTTCACACGGTGTGCCGATGGAGTACGACAGACGACCGCTCGGGACATGTCGAACATTACTCCAGAGAGATCTGACCGGCGACGAGCGTCGGGAGATGAGGTCCCTTTTCAAGAAGAAAGTTCTCGCTTCCTAACCCGTCAGGTATGCAGCTTACCGAGTCCGGATGCAGATTTCGGTCACGGACGATATTTCACGCTTCATCCCTGCGTGATTTATAATCTCAAACCGATGCGTACTGGATATTTTGAATGCTTTTCCGGCATCAGCGGCGATATGCTGCTGGGTGCCCTGGTGGATGCGGGCGTTTCTTTCGAGCGCCTTGCGGAGACGGCTGCCGCGTTGAACGTTGGCGCGCGGCTGGAGATGCGCAAAGTGAGCCGCGGCGGGCTGGCCGCGACCAAAGTGGACGTTATAGCGCCGGACGCGCCAGCCAAGCCGGATGCCCTGGGCCATCATTTCGAGGCTGGCGAAATCGCGCATTCTCACCAGCATGGTTCGCATTCTCATGCGCATCCGCACGAGCATGAGCGCGAGCACACTCATGCCGGGCATCGCTCCCTCTCGACAATTCTGGCCATCATCGGTTCCGCGCCGCTCTCCGATGCGGTGAAGCAAAGCTCCATGCGCGCTTTTCAACTTTTAGGCGAGGCGGAGGCGGCCATCCATTCCATGCCCATCGAAGAGGTGCATTTCCATGAGGTGGGCGCGGTGGATACGATCGTAGATATTGTCTGCGCGGCGGCGGGGGCGGAGATGCTGGGAGTTGTTCGCTGGCTTTCGTCGCCCTTGAACGTGGGCAGCGGAACGGTGGTTTGCCGGCATGGAACGCTGCCCGTCCCCGCGCCGGCGACGCTGGCTCTGCTGGGCGATGCGCCGGTCTATGCGGCGGGTCCGCCGATGGAGCGTGTAACGCCAACCGGCGCGGCTCTGCTGCGGACGCTCGAGGTGAGTTATGCGCCGCTGCCGGCGATGCGAATTCTGAAGGTAGGATACGGAGCGGGCGGGCGCGAGACTCCCGGCCAGCCCAACTTGTTGCGATTGCTGGTGGGGGAGGAAGAAGCCGACGACGACGCTGGCGCAACCGAGCCTATCGCGGCTATCGAAACCGTCATCGACGATTGCAATCCGCAGTTGCTCGGTTATGTCAGTGAGTTATTGCTTGCGGCTGGCGCATGGGACGTCTATCGCTCCGCCGTGCAAATGAAGAAGGGGCGGACGGGAATTCAGATGACCGTGCTTTGTCGTCCAGAGCTAGTGCCCGCGCTGCGCAATCTGCTCTTCCGCGAGACCACCACCATCGGCCTGCGCTGGCGTATCGAAAACAAGCTGGCGTTGGGACGGGAATTCGTGGAAGTCGAAACCCGCTGGGGCAAGGTGAGCATCAAGATAGCCCGCTGGTCCAACGGCGAAGAAGCCAACGCAACGCCGGAGTTCGAGGATTGCCGCAAGATAGCAGCCGAGCACTCGATTCCGCTCAAGCGAGTGACTGAGGAGGCGGCGCGGAGTTATGCCTCGCTGAACGCGGCGAGGGAGCGAAACTGATGGATCGGGCGCAGATAGAAGGATTGCTCAGGGAAGTCAGCGAGGGCCAGACTGGAGTTAGCGAGGCCCTTGATCGGTTGCGCGATCTGCCCTTCGAGGATATGGGCTTCGCCAAGCTCGATCATCATCGCGCGCTGCGCACTGGAATGCCCGAAACGATCTTTGCGCAGGGGAAGACCGCCGCGCAGGTGTCCGCGATCTTTGCCCGCATGGCGCGGGCCGGGGGCAATGTGCTGGCCACGCGCGCCACGCGGGAAACCTTCGAGGCGGTCCATGCGATGGAACCGCGCGCCGAGTTTCACGAGACGGCCCGCGCCATCACGCTCACGCAATCCGCAGCCACACCCGGCAAAGGAACCATCGCGGTGGTCTGCGCCGGCACCAGCGACCTGCCGGTGGCCGAAGAGGCCGCAGTGACCGCGCGGCTGATGGGCAACGCGGTCGAGTTCATTGCCGACGTGGGGGTGGCCGGCATTCATCGCCTTCTGGCGCAGAAAAGCGGCTTGCAATCCGCCCGGGTGCTGATTGTCTGCGCCGGCATGGAGGGCGCGCTGCCCACCGTGGTGGGAGGCCTGGTAAACGCGCCGGTGATCGCCGTGCCGACCAGCGTGGGTTACGGCTCATCCTTTGGCGGCGTGGCCGCGCTTCTGGGAATGTTGAACTCCTGCGCGCCCAACGTTTCGGTGGTCAACATCGACAACGGCTTCGGCGCCGCCTGCATCGCCTCGCTGATCAATCGGCTGTGAAAATCCGTTTTCCGCTTGGGCGGAGCGGCGAGGATGCGGCGCACGGAGGTGCGGGCGATGCGGTGTTGGAATCGTCCGGATCAACTGGACGCTTCTCCCGTCACCTCTTCGGTCTCCTCTGCGTCGCTGGCACCGTTCGCATTCTCGTCCTGAAAATTCTGCGCGTCGGCGAACCTGTATCCCACATACACATCGGTGAGCAGATAGACAGGATTGGAGGCATCGTCCTCGATCTTCTTGCGCAACTGGCGGACGAAGGTGCGCAGGTATTCGACCTCCTCGCGGCAATCGGCGCCCCACACCGCGGTGAGCAGCCGGGCATAAGTGATCACTCGCCCCGCGCGGCTCATCAGGCAGTGCAGAATGTCGAACTCCTTGCGTGTCAGATGCACCGGTTGCCCGCGCTTGATCACCGTCCGCTTCACCGGCTCCAGGCGAATCTCGCCGATCTCGATGGGCGCGTCCTCGGCGCGCGCGGGAGTGCGAACCCGGCGCACCGCGGTGCGGATGCGGGCGATCAGTTCGCGGGTGCTGAACGGCTTGGTCACGTAATCGTCCGCTCCCAGTTCCAGAGCCTCCACCTTTTCCCCCTCGCCGTCGCGCACGGTCAACATCAGCACCGGCAGCCGGGGCGCGAATGCGCGAATGCGGCGCAGTGTCTCGATGCCGCCGATCCCAGGCATATTGATGTCCAGAAGAACCACGTCGTAGACGGCCGCGCGCAGGGCTTGCAGCGCCTCCTCGCCGCGCGAAGCCTCGGCTACCAGAAATCCCAGTTCCATCAGCGGTGGCCGCAGGGCCCTGCGAATCGACGACTCGTCGTCCACCACCAGTATGCGTATCGTTGGCTGATTCATAGAGTAGATATCTCCTTCCGCGCCGAGGCCGGAATCGCGGCATAGAACGTGGTTCCTTCCGTCTCGTCGCTGGTAACCCAAACATATCCGCCGTGAAGCGTCGCCGCCCGCTTGGCGACGGCCAGGCCTATGCCCGTTCCGGCCGCGCGGTTGGATCGGGTCGAGGAGCGATAGTAGCGGTCGAAGATGCGCTCCCGGTCCACCATCGGTATCTCCGCGCCGAAGCTATGCACCGAAAAGATCGCCTCGCGGTTTACCTGAGCCGCGCGAACGGTGATGGTCGTGCCGAAGATCGAGTATTTGCAGGCATTGTCGATGTACTGCGTCAGGAGCATGACCATCAACTGCCGGTCGCAACATAGAATCAGGCTGTCGTCGGGCAGATCGATGACCACCTTCATGCTCGCCAGACGGTCGTTCAGCCCGCCAACCACCTCCTCGATCAGCGAACCCACCCCCGTCGGGCGAGCGTCTATCTTGACCTCGTCGGCCTCCAACCGGGCGGTGGTCAATAGCCGCGTGGTCAGTTCGCTCAACAGTCCGGCCTGCTCATCGATGAGCGCGACCAGCTCCCCCTGCGGCTCCGACAGCCGCCCCATCTCGTTCAACCCGGTGCTGGCCGCGCGGATGGCAGTCAGGGGCGTCTTGTACTCGTGCGCCAGGCCGTCCAGCACCGTCGCCCGCAGCTGCTCGGTGCGCCGCTCGCTCTCGATGCGGCTCTCGTTGGCGAAGGCCCGGTAGCGGTCGAAGGTGATGGCGATCAGCGAGGCGATGGCGTTGTTGGTCAGCGGGCTGGTCTCTCCGCGCACCACCAGGCTGCCGATGGGCACAGCCCCCAGGCGCACAACGCGCCGCCCCAATCCGGTCTCCGCCTCGTCGTCCGAGGTCTCGAAGTAATAGACATTCTGCGCCAGTTCCCGCGGACTTTCGTTCCAAACGCCTGCCTGATAGATTTCGTGCAAGTCGGCGTCGAAGACGGCCACCGCCTCCAACTGGAATATCTCGTGGACCGACTCGGCCAACTGGGGTCCCGGCTCCATGTGCAGATTCATTTGCAGCGTTCGTCGCGTGAACTCGTAGAGATCGTGCATCTGTCCGCCCCAGGACTCCGCTTCCTTGGCGTGATCCGTCACCCGCGCCGAAAGCCGGCTCACCACCAGCGCCACCAGCACGAATGCCAGCAGGGTGACTGTGTTGGCCGGAGCCTCGGCCAGATTGGGCGTCGCCTCCAGATTCAGCGGATGCGCGCGCGCGGTGAAGATGCCATGCACCGTCACCGCGGACAGGGAGACGATCGCCGCCTGCCAGAATCCGCAAAGCAGAGCTGTCGGCACCACGATCAGCATATAAAGCAGCACCGCCACCGGCAGGAGCCACTGCGCCCAGTGCGCGAAGGCCGCCACCAGAACAACGCACAGAATCCCCAGTGCGCACTCCAGCGCAAACAAGAGTGGGCCGGAGCCCGAGCTCCGCGAACGGGTCGCGCTCAAGGCCAAACGCACCGGATTCCAGCTTCTAGGCAACCGGCCCTCCATCCCTTTTGAAGTACGCGCACCGCGGTTGAATCTATCGATTGCCGGATAGGCGCGGTAGAGGCGTATAAGAATTTTAACAGGCCGACAATGGACTCCTCACGACCGATCGTGTAGCGGATGCCGGTCCTCGTGCCGCCTTGAGCCGGTCTCGTCACGACCGGAATACGGGGATAAAGACAGAGAACCAGCGAGTTCCATACAAACTAATTTTGTCATCCTCATATGTTCCTTATGCAAACTTTGTATTACTTATATCAATCCATTACGTGGACGTCATCTTTGGGGTTAGGCAAGGGAACGCGAATGCTTCTTCGGAGAGGCGACGCGGCCCGCGATCCAGCGATTATCGAGAGGCTGGCGGCAAGGGCGATCGACACGGAACGAGCGCCGATTCTGGCCACAGCTTTGACTGAATTCACGAATTGGTCCACAACAGACACATTTTTAGGAGGAATCTCGCCGATGAAACTGCATACAAGCCTGAATTTCTTTTTTCGCGCGCTGGCTGGCACCGCGCTGGCCGCGGCCATGACGGCCGCGTCGCAAACTCCAGCCCCCGCCCCCGCAACAACTCCAGCGCCCGCTCCCGCCGATCAGCCCGCGGCCGCTCCCGCCGCTCCCACCTGGAGCGTCGGCCCCATGGACCTCAGCGGATTCATCGACGGCTATTACAGCGTGAACTTCAACCGTCCAAACACGACGGACGGGTTCGACCAGATCAACCAACTGTACAACTTCAACGACAAAACCGACCAGTTCAACCTGAGCGCCGCCAAGCTCACGCTCAATCACGATCCCGACCCGGTCGGCGCGCACGTCGACTTCATTTACGGCCGCACCAACGATCTGATCAACTCCGCCCCGGCCAACAGTTCTTCCGCCGATCAGCTCAACTACATCGAGCAGGCCTTCCTCAGCCTCAAGCCGCCCAAGGCCAAGGGCTTCGAGCTGGACTTCGGCAAATTCGTCACCTCGGCGGGCGCCGAAGTGATCGAGGCCAAAGACAACTGGAATTACTCCCGCTCCCTGCTCTTCGTCAACGCCATTCCCTACTGGCACTTTGGCGCGCGCGCCTCGCTGCCGCTCTCCAAGACCGAGACCGTCGGCGCACAGATCGTCAACGGATGGAACAACGTCTCCAAGTCCAACGGAGCGGTAACCGTCGGGCTGACCAGCGCCTTGACCAAGCCCAAGTACGCTTTGAATCTGAACTATTATGGAGGACCGGAGAACCCCAATACCGCCGACGGATTTCGCAACCTCTTCGACGGCACACTGCTGCTAACCCCCAACGCCAAATTCAACGCCTACTTCAACTACGACTACGGGCAAAACCGCGATGCCGTTTACACGGTCACCGGCGATGGAGAGACGACCACGCTCGGCGACAAGAATCTGCTCCACTGGCAGGGCATCGGGGTCGCCGCGCACCAGCAAGCTACCGCCAAGCAAGCCCTGGCCGGCAGGTTCGAATACTTCAACGACCCGAACGGCGCCCAGACCGGCACGATTCAGCATCTCTACGAGTTCACCGCGACTTATGAGTACAAATGGGTCGAAGGGCTGCTGGCGCGGATCGAGTATCGCGGGGACTTCTCCAATGCGGACTACTTCCACAAGGACGCCGCCACTCTTGTGGACAACCAATCGACGCTGACCGTGGCCTTTATCGCGTTCTTCGGTCCCAAGCGCTAGAAAGCGCCTGAATGAAGCGAGTATCTCCGCTCTCAGCCATGCATTCGGGCCGAGAACGGAGATACTCCGAAACTCGGCACGGTGTCGTTGGCGGACGGTCGGCCTCCGCTAACAAGCGATGCAATGCGCCTGAAAACAGCCGTAGACGTTCGCGTCGATCGTCGGAAATGCACCCGGCTCATTTTCAGTTTCCTCATTTCATCCTTATCGCACCGGCCTTAGCCTTCAAAATGACTCACATAGCCTTCTCGCAACCCCCAGCCAGGCCATCGGCGACAGGCGAGCCACATGAAAATCCCGGGCGGCCATCCGCCGGGAGCAGCCGAACAAAAAACCTCCAGGAGAATCTTCATGGCAGATCAAAAAGCACCTCAGATGCAGGCCACCCTGGGCCTAACCGGGCTGACCAGCAACGCAATGGCCCTCATCGCCCCCGGCGCCTTTCTTTGGCTCACCTTCTTCATCCAGGCCACCACCGGCGTCACCGGTCAACCGTCCACCGCGCCGGCGATGTGGCTGGGCATCTTCGCCGCCTTGCTCCTCTGTCTGGCCACCGCCGTCGCCTACGCCGAAATATCCAAGCTCTATCCCGGCACCGGCTCCAGTTATTACTATGCCGAGCAGGCGCTGCTCTCCAAAGACAAAGCCTTCAAGTACGCCCGGGTCGCCAAGTTCATAGTCGGCTGGGGTTCGCACCTGTACTACTGGGTCTATCCCGGCGTCATGGTGGCGACTACGGGCATCTTCGTCGGCTACATTGTCGGGTTCCTCTATCCGAACGTGATGAGCGGCTCCAATCCCGGACCGGTCTTCATGGCGCTGGTTGCGGTACTCTTCTCCTTCTTCGTCGCGTGGATCGCCGCCAAGGGCGCGGGCGCATCCACGGCGGTGAACATAGCCATCAATCTTGTTCAGATCTCCGCGTTGGTCATCTTCAGCATCCTGGCCCTGCAGTATCGCGCCAGCCACCCCGCCGGCACCAGCGGACCCGCCGCATTCCAATACGACGGACAATCGCTAGCCACTTACAACTATCAGTTCGCCACCGCCAAAGACGGCACACCGCTGCGCGACGCTAGCGGAACGCCGCTGCCTTTGCTCGATGCGGCCGGCAAGCCCGTTCCCTACGTCATCACCTATCCCGAGACCGACGCGACGGGAAACTTCCTCACCCACACCTCCGCGGCTTCGGTGATTTCGCCGCACAAACTCAGCTTCGTATTCATTCAGGCCACGGTAGCCATTCTGATCCTGGTCGGCTTCGAGTCGGTGACCTCGATGGGAGGCGAGGCCAAGAACCCCACCAAGCATATTCCGATCGCCGTCATCTCCTCGCTGCTCATTCAGGGCTTGATCTGCTACCTGTTCGAGTACTTTGCGGCCAACTACTTCCTCAACTCCGGCTATACCATGCAAAGCGCGGCCAACTCAGCGGCTCCCATCGGCGACATGATGATCATCGTCGGCGATGCCTTGCTCGGCCAGGGCCACGGGAAGTACTTCATGCTGGCCGAAGCCATCACCGTGTTCTTCGCCCTGATCGGCACGACGTTGAGCTGCATGAACACCGGCGCTCGCGTCACATACGCCATGGGCAAGGACGACGAGGCCCCCGAGCACTTCGGTTTGCTTCACGCCGAGTCGCTCTCCCCGCGGCGCGCCATCTGGACGCTGGCTTGGATATCCGCGGTCATCGGCGTCATCGCCGTCAGCCTGGTCTTCGCCGACGCCGGCGCGCCCACCGACGCCACCATCGCGGCGCTCCCGCACGGCATCTTCTCCAACTTCGGATACCTCTCGCACGATACCCTGGCGGCACTGCCCAACTCGCTGCTGACGATCACCCTGACATCCAATTTCGGTACATTCATCCTTTACGCGCTCAGTTGCTTCCTGTGCATCGTGGCCTATCATGAGCGCCCCGATCATAACTTCCTGACACACACGCTGATTCCCGGATTCGGTTTGCTGGCCAACCTCACCTGCATGGGCTTCTACCTGGCCGGTCCGGTCTTCGGACTGGGCACCTTCAAGGAGCCCCTGCTCGCGCTAGGCATCTCCGCCGTCTGGGGCATCTACGGCGCCATCTACTTCCTGCGCTCCTCCAAGGCCAAGGGCAAATCGGTTCTTCTGACCGCCAAGAATTGATTCCGTCAACCGATGCGCTTCATCCGCACCGCGGAGTTGGGCGATTCTTCCGTTCTCGAACCGAGGAGCGCGGAAGAACCGCCCGACGTTTTTTGACACCGGCGACTCGTCACGCAGCAAAGCATCTTCCCGGCGGTTACGGAAAGAATACAATCCAGGGAACGGCACCCATGTTGGAAGTACAGTACGGCCAGAAGAGCGATTTCGGAAAAGTTCGCGCCAATAACGAAGACGCGATGGGATCGTTCCTTCCCTCCACGCGCCGCCAGGGCCGTTCCCACGGCTTCCTCTTCGCCGTTGCAGACGGGGTGGGCGGCATGGACCTGGGAGAAGTCGCCTCCGCCACCGCTGTGAAGCTCCTCGTCGACGAATTCCCCAAGGCCCCGTCCGGCACACCGCTTACCACCCTCCTGCCGCGCCTCGTGCAGCAGGCCAACGCGGCCGTCCACGACTGCGCCCTCGCTCCCGAATACCTAGGCAGAAAGATGGCCACCACCGTCGTCGCCTGCGCTCTGCGCCACGATCAGGCCGTCGTGTCTCACGTCGGCGACTCTCGCTGCTACCTCATCCGCAACGGCCAAGCCCGCCTCGTCACTCAGGACCACACCCTGGTCAACGAGCAGAGAAAAATGGGGTTGCTCACGGCCAGCGAAGCGGCCGAGTCCGCTTCCCGCCATGTCCTCATTCGCTCGCTGGGACCGGAGATGTTCGTCTCGCCGGATACAAACACCCTCACCCTGCTGGCCGGCGATGTGCTGGTGCTTTGCTCCGACGGCCTGCACGACGAGATGCCGGAGACGCTGCTAGCCACCATCGTCTCCCAGAACAAGAACATCCAGGAGATCGCCGACGAGTTGGTTGCCCGCGCCGTGGAGATCGACGGCAACGACAACACCACCGCCCAAGTCATTCGCGTCCGTTCCGTCGAGCAGGTGGGAATGTACCGCGGTCGTCCCTACCGCCTGCCATCGTGAGATGCTTAAGATATAGATTCACGCCCCTTAACCGACCTTTGCCGCTTTCGCGCCCTGTCCCGATACAGCAAAGTGCCTCACAGGAGAACGCCGCCTCATGGGCTTTCACGACGCGCTCGAACCGGGTTCGCAAATCGACTTCTACCGCATCGAGGCCCCCGTCGCCCGCAGCGGCATGGCCTCCATCTACCGTGCCATCGACACGCGCAACAACCGCGTCGTGGCCCTCAAGATTCCTCACCCCGACCTCGAAGCCGACCCCATCCTCTTCGACCGCTTCCAACGCGAGGCCGCCATCGGAGAAAAGCTCGATCACCCCCGCATCATGCGCGTCTTCAGCGACGAAAAGCGCTCCCGCGTCTACATGGTCATGGAGTGGTGCCAGGGCCGCCTGCTGCGCCAGATACTCGACGAAGGCAGGCTTCCGCAAGACCGCGTCCTGCGCATCGCCATAGAGGTTCTCGAAGCCCTCGAATACATACACGCCCAGGGCGTCGTTCACCGCGACCTCAAGCCGGAAAACATCATGGTTGACGACCGGGACAACATCAAGCTGATCGACTTCGGCATCGCCGGCGACTCCGCCGCCCGCCGGCTCACCTACGCCAACGTCACCGCCGCCCTCGGCACACCCAACTACATTTCGCCGGAGCAGGTAAAAGGCAAGCGCGGCGACGGTCGGTCAGACCTCTACTCCATGGGCGTCATTCTCTACGAGATGCTGACCGGGAAGCTGCCCTTTACTGGACCCAACCCGATGGCCGCCATGAACGACCGCCTGCTCAACCACCCCACGCCGCCCTCGGTCGCCGATCCCTCCATCTCGCCCCAGTTGCAGGAGGTGATTTATCGCGCCCTGGAACGCGATCCCCAAAACCGCTACTCCCACGCCAAAGAATTTCAGCGCGACCTCGAGCATCTCGATCAGGTCGGCGTCGAGGATCGCATCGAGCTGCGCGACTGGCAGAAGCGCAAATCCCAACTGGCCCGCAAGATTCTCTATTACTCCGCTCTGGCCCTTATCCCGGTGGCCATCCTGCTGCTGATGATGCTTCTCGCCCATATTAAGTAGTCCCGCGATTCGTCCAGCTCCGGCGCAATCCTGATGAAATCTTTATGCGCTGGCCCCTACGATTTCTGTTAGTGCAAAACCCATCTTTGAAAAGAAGGATTTCCATGCCAAAGTACAAACTGGAATACATCTGGCTTGACGGTAAAAAGCCCGTCCCCGAACTGCGCGGTAAAACCCTGCTCAAGGCTTTCGAGAAGCCGCCCACCCTTGCCGATATACCGCTTTGGGGATTCGACGGCAGTTCCACCATGCAGGCCGAGGGCAGCAAGTCGGACTGCGTCCTCAAACCCGTCGCCCTGTATCCCGACGCCACGCGCAAGGACGGCTATATCGTTCTCAACGAAGTCATGCACCCCGATGGCACCCCTCATTCCACCAACGCCCGCGCCACCATCGAGAACGACCCCGACCTGTGGGTCGGCTTGGAACAGGAGTACTTTCTCTTCAAGGACGGCCGCCCTCTCGGCTTCCCCAAAGACGGTTATCCGCTCGTTCCCCAGGGTCCGTATTACTGCGGCGTGGGTTACAAGTACATGGGAAGCATTGGCCGCCAGATCGTCGATGAGCACCTCGAACTCTGCCTGGCCGCCGGCATCAATCATGAAGGCATCAACGCCGAAGTCGCCAAGGGCCAGTGGGAGTTCCAGATATTCGCCAAAGGCTCCGCCAAGGCCGCCGACGATACCTGGGTCGCTCGCTATCTGATGTTCCGCCTTTGCGAGAAATACGAAGTGGACTTCGTATTGCATTGCAAGCCCCTCAAGGGCGATTGGAACGGCTCCGGCATGCACTGCAACTTCTCCACCAAATACATCCGCGAGACTGGCGGCAAGGATTATCTGGAAGCGCTGATGAAGGCCTTCGAGAAATTCATCCCCGAGCACATCGCCGTCTACGGCCCGGATAACCATCTGCGCTTGACCGGCCTGCACGAAACCCAGGCCATCGACAAGTTCAGCTACGGACTCTCCGATCGCGGCGCCTCGGTCCGCCTGCCCGTGAACTTTGTAAGGGACGGTTACAAAGGCTATCTCGAAGACCGCCGCCCCAACTCCGAAGGCGATCCCTACCAGATCGTCTCCCGCATTTTGAAAACCATCAACAGCGTCCCCAAGCCGTAAGGAACGATAACAATTGCCCAATAGGGCATGGGTGCAATGGAAAGCGTCGATTGCTTTCCGTTGCCCCCATGCCCTATTCTTATTGACGGCTGTCGCGCCCACCGCGCTGGCGGTCTATTCCGTCTGACGCTCAAAACGTCTTTTCGCAAGAAGGAGAACCATGTCCACCGAGTACCGCAATTTCCTCGCTCTTTCCTATGAGGAGCTGGAAGAACTCAACCTGCAAGCCAAGGCCGACCGCGCCAACCGCCTCCCGGCCCATGAAATCCGCGAAAAACGCCTTAAATATCTGACCGACGAGAAGCGCATCAAGGCCGTCACCGTGCTCTTCAGCGACCTGGAAGGCCGCCTGCATCTGCTCGACTACGACAAGAAGTTTCTTCTTGGCGCCTATGAAAACCTGACCTTCGACGGCTCGTCGATTCGCGGATTCACAGCGCAGAAAGAAAGCGATCTGCGCCTGGGCATCGACTGGAGCGCCTTCTACTGGGTGCCCGCCGACGTCTTCGGCACCGGCAAGGCGCTGGTCTTCGGCAACGTCATCGACAAGGACGGAACCCCTTACTCCGGCGACCTGCGCGGCGTCCTGAAGAGTTACTCCGAAAAGCTCCACAAGGATCACGGTTACACCATCAACGCGGCCACCGAGATCGAGGGCTTCATCTTCGCAGGCAAGGACGCCGAGCGGACTTATCACCTGACCGGCAAATTCGAGGGCATCTCCACCGGCGGCTACTATCACTCCCTGCCCCTCGATCCTTTGCGCCAGTTCATCGACACTTCGGCCGAAGTGCAGCGGGCCATGGGCTTCCAAAACGAAAAGGACCACCCCGAAGTCGCGCCCAGCCAGTTCGAGATCAACTACAGTTATGCCGAGGCTGTAACTGCCGCCGACCAGATTCAGCTTTACAAGCTGTTGACCCGCCAGATTGCCAACAACCTGGGCTTCACGGCGAGTTATCTGCCCAAGCCGGTGGTCGGCGTCAACGGCAGCGGTATGCACACCAACGTCTCGGTCTCTCACGGCAAGACCAACTTGTTCTGGGACGAGAAGGGCGAGGAGCAACTGTCCGCCTTCGGCTGGAACTTCCTGGATCGCATCCTGACCCGCGCCCTCGACCTATGCCTGATTTTCAACTCCAGCGTCAATGCCTATCGCCGCCTGGACCCGCACTTCGAGGCTCCCAACCAGATTCGCGCCTCGGCCACCGACCGCGGAGCCATGGTGCGCGTACCCATCGGCAACCATCGCTCCATGCGCACCGAAGTTCGCGCCGTGGCGCCTGACGCCAACCCCTATCTCTCGCTTTACGGCATCTTCAAGACCGGCATCGACGGAGATATTTCGCCCGACAAGAATCTGCGCGCCGGAGGACGTTACCTGCCCGATAACATCCAGAAGGCCATCGACGACTTCACTTCGTCGGAGTGGATTGCGAAGATTCTGGGCGAAGACGTGCGGGGCCGCTACGCCGAGCTGAAGCAAGCCGCCGCCAACCGCAGCCCGCGCGAACTGGGAAGCATCGTCAAAGGCTCCGAGGTGCAGTTTCACCACGAAGTCTACAACCAGTCGCTCTGGAACTTGTTCTAGGAAGCGCCGCGGCCGGTGCCAGGTTGGATGCCGAAGCCTTTGACTCGCTGGCCTGCTATCCCCCGCGCAACGGGGCCGGTGGCCGGCATCTCGATCTACTGGCAAGATTGGCAATCCCAGGTTCCATTTTTGAACCTGGGATTGCCGACACAACCATGGATTGTTGTGGTTCGAGTTACCCCAGGTCCGAAAGTCCGGACCTGGGGCATCCAGCGAACAAGCCCCTTCGCCGGGGCAGAGGAATTCTACACCGGATGCGGCCTATCCGTTCCTCTTCGTTCGGAACACGAAATGGATAGTTGAGGTCTGTGCTCACCCATCCTTGCCGCGATAAAACTGCGTCAAGGATGGGCCCCCCATTTGTGTGGATGGTCAAGATTCAAAAATTGCAGAGTGCGCCACCGCCCGGGGCGGAAGCCACCGCCCCAGTCCTTGTCAAGCAAGCCGTTGACCGATGGTTTCTTCAAGAATCTCGCGCACGGTCAACGGGACGATCACAATATGCTCACGCCTGAAGAACTGGTCGATCTCGGTCAGCGCATCGCCGGTAAAGTCGAATCCGACAACAAAGCCCTTCTTCCGTTTCGTTCGCATCATAGCCGCTTCAAAGTTATCGATGTCGGGACGACCGACCTTATCTCTCTGCTTAACTTGGATGGGATACCAGTCATCCATGAAGTCAAGCTCACCGGCTTCCTTGCCGGCCGCTGTCGGCTCGGAGCCGACGGGATAGATGCGCCCATCGATGCCCATGTCGCCCACCTGCGTCTTGTTGGGGATGCCGCCCAGGGCGATGACCGCCCAGTTCTCGAACTCGAAGGGCGGAATGGCGCGCAGTTGCTTCTCGGTCCAGGGCAGGTCGCGCACTACAAATCCCTTTCCGCGCAGCCAATAACTCTCATCCTCGCGCAGTTTGCAAACATCGCGCAGGCGCTTGGCCATCACCCGGCAGGCGGTGGGGGAGATGTCGATGCCGATCCATTGGCGGCCGAGGTTCTGCGCGGCAACCAATGTCGTCCCGCAGCCGCAGAAAGCGTCAAGGACAATATCGCTCGGCTTCGATGAGATTTCGAGAATGCGTTCCAGCAGCTTCAACGGCTTCTGTGTGGGGTAGCCCAGCCGTTCCTTGGCTTGCGAGTTGATCGGCGGAATGTCCGTCCAAACCGAGTCGATGGGACGGCCTTCCTGCTCGTCGAGATAACGCTTCATGCGCGGTATTGCACCCGGGCTTGGCTGGACTACAATTCCAGTTTCATAACCTTCCTGCATACGCTGTCTTGTCCATCTCCACACCTTTTTGTGACCCAAGAACTCGTAAGTCAAGTTGGGCCTGTCTCGATTTGGATTCGTCAGATCGCATAACTGGTACAGCCGTCCATCCGGGTCTCGATACGAATACTTGCCAGCAGTTTTCTCATCGAGATTCTCCGGGTCGTAAGGGCTATATGGCCGGTTGAACACAATTTCGCCACCGCCGCCGTAGAGAAATATAGTGTCGTGATTGTTGGGTAGCCTTTTGAATGCTAGGCCTTTTGCAAGTGCCCGGTTCCAGATGATCTCCGTTTGGAAATTGCCTTCGCCGAATATCTGATCGAGCATGACTTTGACGTAATGGCTGGCGTGCCAGTCGCAATGACAGTAGAAGCTGCCGGTTTTCTTGAGAACGCGGGCTAACTGGACGCAGCGCGGCCGCATGAACTCGATATAGGCGCGGGTGGATTCGTGTCGATCCTCGAAAGAGCGCTTCTCCTTCGTCTCGCCCCAGAAAATCTCGTAAGTGCGATTGGAATTGAAGGGCGGATCGATATAAATGAGGTCGATGCAGGCATCGGGCAGCTTTTTAAGCTGTTCGAGATTGTCGCCGCAATAGACTACGCGGGTGTCGAGAAGTGAGGAAAGCTTGGCCATGGATACAAACAGCTTACAACGAAGCCGGTCCGTCTGGCTTATTTTAGGCCTGGCACCGCACTCGCCGGGCTGGATACCCCGCCCCTCGATTTTGATATGCGGAGTCTTTACCCTTCCACCGTGCGCTTCAACTGCCCGCAGGCTGCGTAGATGTCTCGTCCGCGGGGCTTGCGCAGGTAGGTGGGAATGCCTTCGCCGGCCAGTGTTTGGCGAAACCGCTCCGCGGTATCGGGTTCTGGAGTGGCGTATCGAAGATCCGGGCCGGAATTCCACGCTATCAGGTTGATTTTGACGGGGAGACCGGAGCGGCGGACTAGACGGGCAACCTCGCGGGCGTCCTGGGGCTGGTCGGTGATCCCGCCCAGCAGCACGTATTCAAAGGTGATCCTTTCGCGGGGGCGGAGGCGAATGCCGTGCGCGGCTTGTATGACCGCATTGATAGGCCACTTGCGATTGATGGGCATGAGCCCGTCGCGGACCGCGTCATTGGGGGCGTTGAGGCTGATGGCCAGCCGAGGGCGCAGCTCGGGCGGTTCGGCGGCGAAGCGCTCGATACCAGGGACGATGCCGGAGGTCGAAACCGTCATCCGCCGCGGACTCAGACCCACTTCCTCCACCAGCAGCCGCACGGCGCCCATGAAGCTGTCGTAGTTGAGGAACGGCTCGCCCATGCCCATGAAGACCAGATTCACGCGGTCGCGGCCCACCTCGACGGCATGGCGGTCGAGGAGCGCAATCACTTGGCCGGCGATCTCGCCTGCGGTGAGATTGCGTTGCAAGCCGAGTTTGGCGGTGAAGCAGAATTGGCAGTTGACGGCGCAACCGACCTGGCTCGATACGCAGATTGTCGCCCGCTGCCAGCTCTTACCAGCCCCGTCGTCCAGCATGGGGGCAACCTCTTCGCCCTCCGACTCCTGGCCCGATTCGCCGCCATCGCCCTCCGGCATCCAGACGGTCTCGACGGTCTCCGCCCCGGTCTGGCATTGGATTAGATAACGCTCAGTGCCATCCACGGACTGAAAGACCTGCGCGATGCGCGGACGGCCCACTTTCCAACCCTCGGCGGCAAGGCGGAGACGCAGCGGCTTGGGCAGAGTCGCGATCTCATTCAGGTCTGCAAGCCGTCGACGATACATCGCATCCGCCAGTTGCCGTCCGCGCCAGGCCGGTTCGCCCGCCTCCATTATCCGCGCCGACAACTCTTCGGCATTCAACCCGAACAACGAAACCTTGCAACCGTTCGAGGGGCTGCGCGCGTCTAAACCTACTAGCTGGGTGGGAGCTTCACTCATGGCTTGGGTCAGCATAGAGCATTTTCCCGCCTTATGCAGCCCGGCGATCGAACTTGAGCTTCCGAATGCGTCGTGAAGCCCATTTTTACCCCGCAAAATCAGACGCAGCTATGGAAGTGAAGCAGAAGTTGGTCGAATGATTCGGCGGCGAAACGCAGGTCCTTCGACTGCGTTTGACGCAAAGAACGCGCCAAACTTCGCTCAGGATGACAGTGTTTTGTTGAACGATTTTTCGATTCGCCATACGGGGAGAGATGCCGTATGGCGCCATCGTTCGGGGCGGGGTCGATCTGTGCCAAACGCTCCGATTTGGCCTACAATCGAGCTTGAATCGAGGACGATGAACAACGAGCGCAATCTTCGCCGCACCGTTTTGCCGAACGGCCTGATCGTGCTGACCGAGCGTATGGAGCACCTGCGTTCGGTGGCCATGGGCGTGTGGGTCAAATCCGGCTCCCGCTGCGAACCGGCGGAAATCAACGGCATTTCCCACTTCGTGGAGCATATGCTCTTCAAGGGCACCCGATCCCGTAGCGCCCAGCATATCGCCCGCGAGATGGATTCGATCGGCGGCAATCTGGACGCCTTCACCGGCAAGGAGACGATCTGCTTCAACGTCAAATCGCTGGCCGACCACGTACCGATCGCTCTTGACGTGCTGGCCGACCTGGTGCTCAACCCCACCTTTGCCGCAACCGACATCGAGCGTGAGCGCGACGTGATTCTGGAAGAGATCAAGATCGACGAGGACAACCCGGATGTACTAGTCCATGAGCTGTTTACGCAGAGCTTCTGGAAAGACCATCCGCTGGGCAAGCCGATTCTGGGCACCAAGAAGACAGTGGCGGAACTGGACCGCCAGAAGCTTTGCGATTACCACGCCGACCGCTTTCACGGCGGCAATATCCTCTTCTCCGCGGCTGGCAACCTGGACCACGACCTGTTTGTCGAGGCTGTGGCGGGCAAGTTTGCCGGGCTGGCCAGCGGCGAGACGCTACACGAACTTCCCGCGCCCGAATCCAGCGCCAGCCTGCTGCTGCGCAACAAGAAAT
This sequence comes from uncultured Occallatibacter sp., assembly GCA_964565955.1. Classification (GTDB taxonomy): domain Bacteria; phylum Acidobacteriota; class Terriglobia; order Terriglobales; family Acidobacteriaceae; genus Telmatobacter. Next base: position 45,148 of record CAZMHC010000004.1, on the reverse strand, counting down.
CGCTCGAACAGGTGCAAATCTGCCTGGGCGTTCCTTCCCCGCCGATCACCGACGAAAACCGCTATGCCACGCTGATTCTGAATACGGTGCTGGGCGGGGGCATGAGTTCCCGGCTCTTCCAGACCATCCGCGAGGAGCGCGGTATGGCCTACTCGATCTACTCCGACCTCAGCCCTTGCCGCGATACCGGAACCCTGTGCGTCTATGCGGGCACCTCGGCGGGCAAGGCGCTGGAGGTGGTGAATCTGATCCTGGCCGAGTTTACTAAGCTGAAGCAGACCCCGCTCCACGCCGAGGAGCTGACCCGCGCCAAGGATCAGCTCAAGGGCAATATGCTGATGGGGATGGAAAGCTCCAACTCACGCATGGCCAACCTGGCCCGCCAGGAGATGTACTTCCACAATTTCTTCACGGTGGACGAGGTCATCGCCCGTATGGAAGCCGTGGAGGCCGCCGAGGTGCAAGCCATGGCCCAGCGCCTCTTCGACCCCAGCCGCATCGCCGTCACCCTGCTGGGACGGCTGGATGGAGTCAAGCTGAAGCGGGAGCGGCTGGTGTGTTGAAAGACAGTTGTCAGGGTCAGGCTTGCGCAATCGTCGGAGGATTATCCCCGGACGATTTGAATTTATACGCAAGATTGCTTATATTTTATCCATGAAGAGCAGCGAGTTCAAGCGGTGGCTGGCTGCGCAGGGGAGCGACCTTCACGAGCGCAAAGGGTTCTCACCTGAAGGTGCTCTTGAATGGTAAGAGTTCGTACCTGCCAATGCACTCAAAGGAACTCGGCACTGGGCTTGTCCAGGCTATCAAAAAGCAGCCAGGACTCAAATAGGGGGCGCCATGCGATATCCCGCCAACATTAGACCCGATGGGAAGTTCTTCCTTGTCACCTTCCCCGATTTTCCAGAGGCAATCACCCAGGGTGACAGCATTGAGGATGCTCTGATCCACGCAGCCGACGTGCTGGAATCGGTCATGGATCATTACACCGAGAACAGCCTCCCCATCCCTCCGCCCTCCAAGCCCAAGCGTGGGCAACGCCTGATCGAATTGCCCGCCAGCTACGCCGCCAAAGTTCTTCTGCTGAACGAAATGGCAGCGCAGAAAGTCCGTCCGGCCGAACTTGCGCGGCGGTTGAATGTGACGCCGCAGGAGGTAACCCGGTTGATCGACCTGCGCCATACCTCCCGCATCGACGGGATAGCTGTTGCTCTCAAGGCGCTCGGCAAAACCATGGAAATTCGCGCGGTGTAACGCGGCGGTCGGTCGGGATTGTTTTGCGTGGCTTTCAGACTGTCATCGGATTGGCGGCGCGCTGAGGATTGGCCGGGGCGGTTGAAGGGAATCGACGATTCCCTTCAACCGCCAGCCCGCTGGGTTATTGCACGTCGCTCACCTTGCCGTCTTTGAAGGTGACCTTCATGCCGCTGTAGTAATAGATGGTTTTGGGGCCGAGGTTGGCGATCCGCGTGGGTGCGCCGAAAGCAGCCTGCACCTGATCGGTGGTCTGGCCGAGTTCCACTGTAGCCGGCGCAGCCGGGGCCGCGGCAGTGGCGGGAGCAGCCCCACCGCCGTCCTGCGCGGCTTCGGAGGTCACTTCCTTCTCAGCCTGCGCGCTCTGCTGGTCCGCCCCCTGAATGTCGGCGGCTACATTAGGCTCCGGCGGCGGCGCGACGGCGGCGTACTGCGCGGTATCGGGCGCGCCCTGAGCCGAGGGCGGAGCGGCGGGCAATCCGCCGGTGCCCTGTTTGGCCTGTAGATCCTGGAGTCCCTGGTCGATGGTCTCCCGCATCTTGTTTTGCATCTCTTGCAAGTCGGTCAATTGCACCGAAACCGTCAGGGAAATCTGGCACTCCGGACGCCCCTTGCTGGAGAGGACAACCAGATTTGCGGTGGTTGCATCCGAGGGGGGCGGCTGGCGCAACTGCAGCGCGTCGCCGTCGCTGACGGTGCATTCCTGCCCATTGGCGTCGGTTACGTCGAGACTGCCGCCGGCCACGAAGACGTGCGGCTTGCCATCGCTCAACAGGCGGGCAATCCCGCTGGAACCGGGGTCCACATCCTGCTGCTGGGCGTTCTGGGCCGCTTCCTGGTTTTCCAACGCCAACTGGTTCCTCACCTCGTCGGCGATCATCTGCTTCACTTCGGGGGTCAGCACCGGCTGTCCGCCGGCCGCCGCGTCGGGAGCGGGCGCCGTTTCAGCGGCCGCCTGCTGCGCCGCATAGGCGGCCTGCAAGTTCTGCGAAATGATGTAGTCGGTCAGCCAGAAGGCGGCCGAGGGGTAGACCGGATAGGGCTGGAAATAGTAGCCGTAGACCCCGAACCAGGGATTGCCTGCCCATCCCCATCCGAAGACGATGGGCGCGGCCCAGGGGTTGTAGGCCCATCCGTAAAAGGCCGGATGAAAGTAGAAGCCCGGCGCATAGACGTTGAGATACAAGCCGCGATAGCCGTAACCGCGATAGAAGCGGTTGTATTCATGGCCGCGATAGAAGTAGGAGCGGCGGGCGAAATCGTGTCCGTGGTAGGCATAGCCGCGCTGCACGTATCCCGGACGGCCCCGCTCGGCATAAACGCGGCTGCCATCGTGACGCTCGATCGAAACTCGGCGTCCGCCGTTCAAGCCGTGATGGACGTCCATTCCCCGCTTGGCGTCGTGAACGTCGCTCACCCTGCCGCCGGGACGGGTGCGCACCGCGCTGCCGCTGCGGGTGACGTGTTCGGCGCTTCCCCGCGGCGCCGGGCCGCTATGGATCGGCGAGTGATTGGCGGCGGCTGGACCATGAGCGCCCGCGCCGGCCGCTCCACCCGGATGGCCTGCTCCGGCTTCGCCGGGATGCGCGCCGCCGGCGGTGGGACCATGGCTCCCAGCTCCATTGGCGCTGGGACCGTGGCTGGCAGATCCGTTCGCAGTGGGGCCGTGGGACGCACCGCCCGCGGTCGGACCATGGCTGGCAGTTGGCCCGTGAGACGCGCCGCCGGCGGCTGGAGCGTGTGCCGCACCGCCGCCGGCCGGATGCGCAGCGGGAGCGGGATGCGCCGCTGGCGCCGCCTTGGGAGCGGGCTTGTTTTCGGCGGCTGCATTCCCCGCGCCTAATCCAAGAAGCGCGGCAATCATCAAAACTGCCGAACTGTTTTTCATGTCTTTGCGGAGAAGTTGCATCGTCATGTTACCCTCGTTTCCTTTCGTTTCCTGTCAGGCCGAGTGCTCTTGGCCCGGTTGCGGATGCGGCGGCAGCGCTAATCCACATTGGTGACTTTGCCGGCGCTGAAGGTCACTTTCATATCCTTGTAATAGTAGATTTCCTTGGTCCCCAGCTTGGCGGCGCGCAACGGTTGGCCGAAGGCCGCAGTCACCTGATCCTTGGTTTGTCCAAGTGCAATGGTCGGCGGGGGGGCATCGGCCGGCGGCGGGGGGGGAGCGATATCCGCCATGGGCGCGGTAGCCGGAGTTGCGGCCTGGGCGGCCTGGGCCGGCTGACTTCCCTGATCTCCCTGGCCTTTGTCGTCGGCGGGCTGCACCGCGATAACCTCTGAAACGGTCTTCACAAAATCGTCCACCGGCGGCACCGAACCCTTCTGAAACGGGAACTTGATCTCCCCGAAGAAGCGGACGTCGTTGTAGGGATCGCTGAAGGTGCTGACGACGATGCCGTCCTTTTGAATGGCAACCCCGGTAACCCAGAACTTCTCTCCGGCGACGAACTTTCGGGACTGGCAGCCGTTATTGGCCGCATCCGAGACGCTGCCGCCGCCGCCAAAGGGAAGCCGGCTCTTGAAGAACGATTTTGCGGCGTCCTTGGCGCGGTTGTTGTTGTTGGCGGCGAGAACCCCGTTGCTATAGGTGTTCGAGAATGCGTAGGTGGAGGCCGAACTGCACATCATCAGCCCGTCTTTCTTCAACAGCACCACATCGCCAGCCGTAACGATATCCGAGTGGTCGGCGGCGGCTTTGGTCAACTTGATCTGCGAGACCAGCTTCTCCTGAATGAGCGTCGCCGGATCGCCTACCTGGGCTCGCACCGCGCCGGAAAAAAACGCCGCGACGGCGAAAACGAATGCGCCATAGCTCCGCATCTGCGCCATATACCTCTTCCATTTCATGGATTTCGGGGAGTAACCTCAACAGTTGCATCAAACGTACATTGGGGATCGGCGGTTGTCAAGCAAATCCTCTTGAAGGGAGCGCTTCGGCAACTCGTGTACAAGGTAACACGCTTTTCGGCGGGAAGTTGCCATGATTTCGAGATTCTTCGTCAATTGGTCATTCATTGCTGCAAATGTTTGCGAGCTATCCCCGCGGAGGATGATTTCCAATGTGAACGGCGCAGACCGAGGGCAATCCGACGCGCAGACTCAAAATGGATTGGATTGAGTCTTGTGAACGGTGGCAAGACGCCGATGATAGGATGATAGGTCAGATCGGAGCGCGGCTCGCCCAGCCAGCCATCGCCGAGTTTGCATGGAAGGGAAAACGGCTTCGATAGAGATTGACGACGGCGTCGCGTGGCGGATTATCATAGACTCGACCGCTCCAGATCGCATGAACCGGAAACCGGGAACGACATGGATACCGCAACGACAGTCACTCAGATCGGCAAGTACCCCATCCTGGGCATCCTGGGCGTGGGTGGCATGGGCGTCGTTTACCGGGGCATGGACAATTCCGTGGGTCGCGAGGTGGCGATCAAGACGCTCACACAAGCCACCGAGGAGCTTCGGCAGCGTTTTCTGACCGAAGCTCGATCCGGCATTCTGAACCATCCCAACATCGTCACGATCTACGACTTCGGCGAACAGGACGGCAACCCGTACATCGTGATGGAATTCGTTGCCGGCAGTTCGTTGGAGAACCTGATGCGCTCCGGCCGGCGCATTTCCATGATCGAGAAACTGGAGATCGCGCGCCAGACCTGCCTCGGTCTGGGTTATGCGCATAAAAAGGGAGTTATCCATCGCGACATCAAGCCGGCTAACATCATGGTGCAGCCGGACGGCGATATCAAGATCGTGGACTTTGGCGTCGCCCGGCTGAAAAACGTCTCCGGCCAGACTCAGACCGGCATGGTGATCGGCACCTTTCACTACATCTCGCCGGAGCGGCTTCTGGGCAAGAGTGCGGACGGCAGGGCCGATATATGGTCGGTGGGCATCGTGTTATATCAGTTGCTTACCGGAAACCTTCCCTTTCCCGGCGAGGATTTCTCCATCCTGCAAAGGGTGATCCACGAACCGTATCCGCCGCTGCCGAGCGCGATCTCCGGTTATCCGCCCGGGCTTGACCAAGTGCTCGATCGCGCGCTGGCAAAGGACCCAAACGAGAGATATGAAACAGCCGAAGAGATGGCCGCGGATATCGATTCGATCAACGATGGGCTCAAGCGCGATCATGTGGCTGAAGCGTTGCGGAGGGTGAAGGAGTTGATGGCCACGGAGCAGTGGACCGATGTCAGGCCGGTACTGCTCGACCTTCAGCGCATGAATCCGCAGAATACGGAAGTCAAGAGACTGCTCCGCGAGGCGCAGGACAAGCTATCACGCCAGCAGAAGCCCGAACAGCTTCGGCAACTGCTAGCGGAAGCCGAGGAGGCGGTGAACGCGCGGAGTTATGCCACCGCGCTCGAACTTTACGATCAGGCCGCTGGTCTTGACCGGGGCAATCCCGAACTTGTCGAAAAGATAAATCGCGTCCGCGCGTTGAAGGAGAAAGCCGACAAGTCCGCCTCTCTGCTGGTGCAGGCGCAAGCGGCGCGCCAACGCGGCGACTTCGGCGCTGCCCGCGAATTGATTGAACCCGCGATTCAACTCGACGAGCGTAACTCGGAGCTTCGCAATGAACGCGCCCGCATCGTTCAGGAGGCGGAGCGGGCCGCCAAGGAAAGCGCGCTTCGACAGCATGGCGAAGCGGGGCGGAGTCAGATTGCCGCGGGACAGTTTACCGAAGCTATCAAGAGTCTGCGCGCGGCGCTTGAGATAGATCCTACCAATTCCGAGATTCAACAGCTATATCAAGGAGCGGTGGAGCGGCAGGAGGATCAGCGACGCCGCAAAGTTATCGACCAGATCGCCGCCGAGATTTCCGAAGCTATCTCGGCGGGAGAGTTCGAGCGCGCGCTGGTTTCGATTCAGCGCGCGCAGGATCGCTTGCCCGGTGAGCCTCTACTGCTGCGGCTGAAGACCGAAGCTGAAAACGGCCAGCGCGAACAGGCCGCGAAGAAGCTAGTCGAGAAGACGTCTCTTGACGTTTACAGTCTTTTGGCGACCAACCCCCAGGCAGCTGTGACGGCCGTACAAGAAGCGCTGGAAAGGATGCCCGGCGAACCCCGCTTGCTTGCCCTCAAGGAAAAGGCCGACGAACAGGTGAGGAAAGCCGACACCGGAGAGCGGAAGTCTCAATACCTGAAGCGAGCGCACACGGCTATCGATGCGAAACAATTCGATGAGGCTATCCACATTCTCGATACTGCGGCTATCGAGTGCGGCGAGACAGCGGACATAGCTTCCCTGCTGGACTACGCCCGCGAAAACAAAAGAAAGATCGAGGTCGGCCAGTTAGCGGCAAACGCGATAACGGAAGCGCGGGCGCTGATTGCCGTCGGTAGCTTCCAGGCCGCCGTCTCTCTTCTTCAACCTGTGGCTTCTGAGACTGGGGACGCATCCGTCCAGCAGATGCTGCGTCAGGCATCCGCCGGCCTTGTCGAGCAGGAACGGAGGGTCGATGCCGCCCTGACTCGCGCTCGGGAGTTGAGCGCGCAGAGCGTGGAAAAGGCGTTGCAGCTTCTCGACGGCCAGCCCCAGGAGGTTCAGCGGCATTCGCGGATAACTCAATTGCGCGCCAGTCTGGATGCCGCCAAAGCTAGTGAAGCCGAGGCAACACTTCCGGTCGCGGCCAATCCCATTCAACCGCCTTCCGACATACAAACTCCTCCGTTCTTTGCGCCGTTCCCAACTCCGCAAGCAACGCCCAGCCCGACGCCTACGAAAGCCAAACGCAGCTCGTCGGTTCCAATCACGATCGCCATCGTAGTCGTGCTCGGACTCGCATCGGCTGGGGCGGCATATTGGAAGTACTGGATGAAACCGCCAATCCCATCCGGACCAATGGGAGTTCTTGAACTCAACGCCACCCCCTTTGCCGAAGTGGTAAACGTAACCGGGGAGAAAGGCAAAGTCGTTACCCTGCCCGCCGGGGATCGTTGGACTCCGTTGCGCCTCGAGGAGATTCCCGCGGGCAGTTATGAGGTTGGCTTCAGAGCGGCCGACGGAAGCGTTCGGAAACAACAGTGCGAAGTAACTCAGAGCGAGCAGGTTTGCAGCATTGAAGTCAAGCCGATCGACGACAAGACGATCGAGGAAATTGTCGGGGGGGGGAAGTGAGACCGAAGCGATTTGTTGGCATATTCTGCATTCTCCTCTCCTCCTTGGTCACGGCGGCGCAGAGTTCCGGCGACAGGGCGCAGGCTTTGTTCGAGAAGGCCAAGGGCGAAGACAACGACCGTCCCAAGCAGGTTCAGGACTATTGCTCGGCATCGCAGCTGGAGCCGAAAAACAAGAAGTACGCCGATACCTGCGTCAGTTACAAGGCCGGCCTTAACCAGGACGACACGTCTTCCTTGGCGATCGCCATCGCGGCTTACAAGAGCCACGATCTTGACCGGGCGGAATCCATGGCAAGGCAGGTTTCCAGCTACGATCCGAAGTTATCGGGAGACGCAAAGTTTCTGCTGGACCGGATAAGGAACGAAAAACTGCTGAACCAGGTGAAGGCGGCATGGGCGGCGGGCGACTTCAAGTCCGTCGCATCGCTGTCGCAGGCCTTGACCAATCCAGACTTCAAAGCCGCGGCGAATGCTTACGTCGACAACGTCAATTTATACAATGGGTACATACAACAGGCGCAGAATCGGCAGAAGGACAACCCTGAGGAAGCTATTCGGCAGTTGGCATTGGCGAAAGCCCTGAACCCGAATGGGCCGGACGATCCGGCAGGCAAGATTTCCGAGATTCAGAAAGCCATGCAGGCAAAGAGCGCGCCGGCTCCCAAGCCTCCGGCCGATTCGGGCGCGGAGACCGCCAAGAAAGTCAGTAAGTTGCTCGGCGATGCGCAAAGCGCCGAGCAGCAGGGCAATTTGCAGGATGCGCTCATCTATTACGCAAAGGTTCTGAAACTTCAACCTGGGAATCAAGACGCTCAGAGCAATACGGAAAGAATCGAACAGGAGATAAGGAACGATCCGGCGGCCGCCAGAAACGAGTTGATCGCGGCAATCCGGTATTTCTACAATTCGCAATTCGACGATGCGCGGCGAGCGCTTATGAGTTATCTGGAGTCTCCGAAGAACGCCCGGGACCCAGGCGCAGCCGACTTTTACCTGGGAGCGGCGCTGTTGGAACAATCCATACTGAATACCCCGCGCGCGCAATGGCACGGCCCCTCCGCAGACGCGCTGTCGGCGTTCAAAGAAGCTAGAAAGGCCAATTACCATCCGGCGCGGGAGTATGTCTCGCCGGCATTGCTGAAAGTATGGGACTCGACTGCCCCATAAACAGCCTCGATCGGAAATCGAGCTTTCTCATTTTCAGCAACGCAGACGCAAGAACAGTTAGCCTGCGAAACTTACTTAACGAGCGGCACACGCAGGTCGCCGCCAGTCATCTGCCTCGGCTCTTCCAACTTGAGCAGAGCCAGCAACGTGGGCGAGACGTCGCGCAACGAACCGTCGGGGCGCAGGCGATAGCGCGGGCCGTCCTCGGCCACGTAAATCATGGGAACCGGATTGGTGGTGTGCGCGGTGTGCGGGCCACCAGTTACCAAGTCCACCATCTGCTCGGCGTTGCCATGATCGGCGGTGATGAGCCAACTCCCGTTCTTCTCCTTGATGGCTTTGTAGATGCGGCCCAGTTGAGCGTCGATCGCCTCGCAAGCCTTGATGGTAGGCTCCAGCTTGCCGGAGTGGCCCACCATATCCGCGTTGGCGAAGTTGGAGACGATCAGGTCGAAGGCGGTATCGTTGACCGCCTTCACGATGGCGTCGCCGATGCCCTCGGCCCGCATCTCCGGCGCAAGATCGTAGGTGGCCACCTTCAGGGAGGGGATCAGTTCGCGCTCCTCGCCGGGGAACGGCGTTTCGATGCCGCCGTTGAAGAAGTAAGTTACATGGGCGAACTTCTCCGTCTCGGCCACGCGCAGGTTGCGCAGATGGCGCGTAGCCAGCACGTTGGCCAGAATGTTATCCAGCGACTCGGGCGGCATGACGAGCGGCAACTCATAGAGTTTGTCGTACTGAGTCATGCAGAGATAGAGCAGGTTCTTCGGCGTTTCGGCGCGGGGAATCGCGGCATCGAGCGCCTCCCAGCCTTCCAGATCGCGACCGCCGTTCTTGTTGAGGCCGCTTTCGCGGGCCAGCACACGGGTGATCTGGCGGGCGCGGTCGGCGCGGAAGTTGAAGTTGATGCACACGTCCTCGTCGCGAATCTGGCCCATCGGCTTGCCCGCGCTATCGACCACAACGAAAGGAATCAGAAACTCGTCTGTAACTCCGTTGTTATAGTTTTCCTTGATGCGCGCGACGGCATTGAGATACGCGCCGCCCTCGGCCTTGCCGTTGACCATGGCGTCGAACGCTTTGCGCTCGCGCTCCCAGCGTTTGTCGCGGTCCATGGCGTAGTAGCGGCCGTTGATGGATGCAACCTTGCCCACGCCGTACTCGCGCATTTTTTGTTCCAATTGCGCGATGTAGCCCGCGCCGGAGTCGGGAGGCGTATCGCGGCCGTCCATGAAGGCGTGGACGAAGACTCGTTCCAGGCCGTATTCGCGCGCCGTGCGCAGCAGAGCGTAGAGGTGCTCCTGGTGGGAGTGAACGCCGCCGTCGGAGACCAGCCCGAAGAGATGCAGTTGCCGTCCGTCTTGGCGCGCCCGCTCGATCGCCCGCGCAATGGCTGCGTTCTTCTGGAATTCGCCGGATGCGATGGCCGCGTCGATGCGGGTGATGTCCATCTGCACGATGCGGCCGGCACCGATGTTCAAGTGGCCGACTTCGCTGTTGCCCATCTGCCCGTCGGGCAGGCCGACGAAGTGATCCGAAGCCTGGATCAGCGTGTTGGGAAACTCGCGGAGGAGCTTGTCGTAGGTCGGCTTTTTGGCCAGCGCAATGGCGTTGTTGGCGGTTTCGGCGCGGTAACCCCATCCGTCGAGGATGGTGAGAACGAGGGGACGATTGTAGATGGGCACTAACAAACCTCAAATTGGATTAGAGTCTAGGATACTGTGTTTGATACCTTGACCAAGTGTCGGGGCTACACTCGAACCACAACTTGTTCCAAATCGAAAAGGAGGACACGCCGAATCGTCATCCTTCTTCGTCGAGATTTACCGGGACGAACACACGCTTCAAAGGGAGCAACGCTTTCTGTTCGTCCCGGAGTTCATCGTAGTGCTCTTGCAGAATCTCGATTAGATCAGACGCCTCTAGTGGGTTCAGCAAACGATCGCGGTTTTCCCGCCAATATCCCTGTGCATTCGAGTTGATTCCGCTGAGACTTACCATCAGCCCGTACTCGTTGTGCTTGAGTGTGCCGATCAATTGTTGCAATTCAGTTTGGCCGATCGGAGCTCCGGTATGCTTGACTTGAACGATGATCCGCTCGCCGGCACCCAGAGGATCCTTTGAGAGGATAATGTCAATTCCCCCGTCTCGGCCCTTCCCCGCGCTGTTAAACAACTCGGTGAATCCCGCAGCCTGAAAGATTGCTCCGACGAATTTCTGGAACACAACGTCGTCCATGTCGCGCAGCATTTGGCGGATAGATTCTTCTGCGCGCTCTGATAAATCCTCGGTGCCAGAATCCGACGGAGTTGGGCCGGTAGCGACCACGCTCGGATTGGCTGTGCTTGGAGGGTTTGCGCTCTGCGCCGCTTGGATGACTTGGGAGAAGTCCTTGCCCGGCTTTACGATCGTTTGCCACACGGTGAATGCGTTGCGAAGATCGGACGCAATGCTGTCCCACTCAACCGGATGAAACCACTTTATATCTCGGGTGCGTGGAAGACCCTCGTCGAACGCTGGATCGTATTCATAGTCCCCGGTGACCCTTCCAATCAGAACTTTCCGCGAGGTCTTCGCCGGGGTAATTACGAAATCGCCAACCACCATAGAACGAACAAAGCTCCAAAGTTGGCCTGCCGCTGAACCGACCCGCCGCTCGTTGTATTCGGGAGGGAGGCGCCTTTTGACCTCAGCGCGAAAGTCTTCCCAGCTTCCACTTGTTGGAAAATCTTCTGAACTATGCCAGCCGACTGCAACTTTGCTCTGCGTCAGGAACTTATCTGCACTCACTCCCTCGTTTCCAGCCTTCACGAGCCAAGTCGTCATTGTCTCTCCAGGATTTCGAAGTGCGAAGGGGACAGGCGGGCCTAGTCCCCCTCATTAACTTCTGTCGAAGTTGGTCTATCAGTCGTTGTAATTCAGGCTCTCCAGGCCGAGGAACACCGCGCCGGCGCCGAGTTCTTCTTCGATGCGGAGCAACTGGTTGTACTTGGCGATGCGGTCGGTGCGGCTGACGGAGCCGGTCTTGATCTGGCCGACGCCGGTGGCTACGGCTAGGTCGGCGATGAAGGTGTCTTCGCTTTCGCCGGAACGGTGGCTGATGACCGAGGTGTAGCCGTAGCGGCGGCCCAGGTCGATGGCTTCGAGCGTTTCGGTGACGGTGCCAATCTGGTTGACCTTGATGAGGATGGAGTTGGCCACGCCCTCTTCAATGCCGCGCTGCAAACGCTTGGTGTTGGTGACGAAGAGATCGTCGCCTACCAATTGGATGCGGGCGCCTAACTTGTCAGTAATCAGTTTCCAGCCCTCCCAGTCGTCCTCGGCGAGGCCGTCTTCGAGCGAGACGATGGGATACTGGAGGCTCCAGTTATCCCAGAAGGCAACCATCTCTTCGCTGGACAACTCGCGCTTGTCGCTCTTCTTGAAGACGTACTTGCCCTTTTCCTTGTCGTAAAACTCGCTCGACGCGGGATCGAGAGCGATGGCAATCTGCTCGCCGGGTTTGTAGCCGGCGGCCTCGATGGCTTCGAGGATCAGTTCGACCGCTTCGGTATTGGACTTGAGCGAGGGAGCGAAGCCGCCCTCGTCGCCGACAGCTGTGTTGTAGCCCTTCTTCTTGAGTACGCTCTTGAGGGTGTGGAAGGTCTCGGCGGCCCAGCGCAGAGCGTCGGAGAAGCGCTCGGCGCCGACCGGCATAATCATGAACTCCTGGAAGTCCACGTTGCTGTCGGCGTGGGCGCCGCCGTTGAGAACGTTGAGCATGGGGGTTGGCAGCACCGAGGCATTGATGCCGCCGAGATAGCGATACAGAGGAATCTCCAGGGTCTGGGCCACGGCGCGGGTGGCGGCCATGGATACGGCGAGAATGGCGTTGGCGCCCAGCTTGCCCTTGTTGGGGGTGCCGTCTAGGTCAATCATGGTCTGATCGATCAGTCGCTGATTGGCCGCGTCCAGTCCTTCCAGTTCGGGGGCAATCACGGTCTCGACGTTGGCCACGGCTTGCAAAACGCCCTTGCCCAGATAGTGGCTCTTGTCGCCGTCGCGCAGCTCCACGGCTTCATGCTCGCCGGTAGAGGCGCCCGATGGCACGATGGCGCGGCCCAGTGCGCCGCTTTCCAGGATTACGTCCGCTTCCACGGTCGGGTTGCCGCGCGAGTCAAGTACCTCGCGGGCGCGAATGGCAACAATCTCAGTCATATCGGTCCTCATGATGCGATGCAGCAGCCGGTCATTCAGTTTTGGACGGCGATCCACGGCAAGGGCTTCTCCGGCGGCGCTTTGAATCGTTTCCAGAAGCCGATGCACGTTGCGATTACCTCTCCGTCCAGCATTCGATGGAGTTTCGGTTCCCTACGGATTCTAGCAAACCGAGGCGAGGCGGGCCGTGTAGCGGCGGTCACAGGGAGATCGTTCGGCAAAACAGCGACGCGAACGATGAACTGTTGGGAACAAGTTGCCTTTGTCGATTTCGTGACGCGGAAAGCACCTGGCCCGCGGATCGATGCCCGCATGGAGCCGGATGCGCGCTAGTCTTACAATGGATGGGTTGTACCGGGCAGCCCGCCAGCGAGCTTCCGCGAGCAACTTTCATCACGCGGCGGGGTTCGATAAAAAGGGATCGTTCGCCGAGAATAGGTTGTCTTGCAAAGGAGAATTGAATGAACCGGTCGATTTTTTTATGCCTCTGGCTCGTGGCCGCCACTGGCGTTCTGGGAGCGCAGCAGGCGAGTCCTTCCGGCCCGTATCAAGGAACCGCGAATCCCCCGGCGGACGATGCGATCGTCACTACGGAAACGCCGCAGGCCAAGCCTCCGGCAGGACAAAAGAGCGTTGAACCCGCCGCCGCCTCACCCAACGAGACCGTGCAGCCAGCGGAAGCGCCGCCGCGTTCGGGCGCATCCTCGCAAGCTGACGGCACCGACGACGGGATCGTGGTCGTGGAGCCGCAATCGAATGGAGCAACGGCCGGCCAGCCCGCCTTGACGGACCGCCCGGCGGGCGGCGACCCGGATGGAGATATTGTGCATCCGCAGCCGCTCGGTCCCGGCGAACTCGGCGCAGGGACGAGGATTCGCGTCAGGCTGCTGGAGAGGCTCTCGACGGCAAGCAGCGAGAAGGGGGAAATCTTTCGTAGCCGTGTAGCTTCGGACGTGCTCCAAGGCGGCCAAGTGCTGATCCCGGCCGGAGCGGAGATCGACGGCACGGTGGTCGAGGTCTCCAGCGGCCACCTGGGCGGCCGCGGGTCGATGCGGCTTCGGCCGGAGACGGCGATTCTGGCCGACGGCTCGCGCTTCCGGCTCTACGCGGAGGTGAGCGGCGCGCCCGGTTCCCGAACCCGCGTCGGCTCGGAGGGCGAGATACTTCCCGACTCGCGGATGAAGCGGGACAGCCTTGAGTACGGAGGGGCTGTGGGAGCCGGAGCGGTTACCGGAGCGATCGTCGCCGGCCCGGTGGGCGCGTTGACGGGCAGCTTGATCGGTGCCGGAGCAATCACGGCGCACCTGCTGCTCAACCATCCCCAAGCCACGCTTGAAACAGGCACAACGCTGCTCTTTACGCTGACCGAGCGGGTAAACCTGGTTCCGGCCAGGACCGGCGGGAACTGATCGCGCCAGTTTGCAGCTTAGAGCCTTGACAGCGCCTCGGCGGAGCGGAGTTTGCGCTCCACGTGGCGCTCCAGGGCTTGCAATGTGAATCGGCGCAAATCCTCGGCGCGATGGCGGGGCCAGGATTCGGCGGCAAAGGCCGAAGCCGGCGCACGAAGCATCCGCTGCGCCAGTAGCCAGGAGTCGGCGCAGAGGCCGTTCGCGTCTCCCTGGCTATGGACCGCGCAGAACAGTCCGTCGCCAGCCGCGTTGAAGCCCGCCTGGCCGGCGTTGAGCGCGTCTCGGCAGACGATGCAGTGGGCTATATCCGGCAAGATGCCCATGAGCCTCGTCAGCCAAAGCTGGAAGTAAGTAAGCGGCATCCAGGGCTGCTCGACGGTAGTCCGCTCCAACACAGCCACCAGGAGACGGAAGACGGTCTCCTGGGGATCGCGCTCCGGCAGAGCCTCGTCGAGGGCCTCGGCATAAAAGCTGAGGACCGCCATGCGCGCATGATCGACGGGCAAGGAGAGCGGCGAGCGGACGATTTCGAGTTGATCCAGCCGCACCAATTCCTGACGCGGCCGCTCGGCAAACCAGGCCCGCGCCAGGGTCATCGGCTCCAGCGCGCCGCCGAAGCGCTTGCGGCTCTTCAGAGCCGACTTGGCCACGCCCCGCAGTCGTCCGTAGTCGCGCGTTAAAAAGCTGACGATAAGGTCGGCCTCATGCACCGGCCAAGCGCGCAAAACCACGGCATCGGAGGTGAGAACGCTCATTCGTCTACAATCTTCGCACTTTTCCCTTCGCTTCCGAACCGCCATCTGCCGTATTCCTCGCCATAAAGCAAGGAATCGGACAAAAGCAAGATCGAATGGATTTTGAAAGGAAATCCCAAGCACACGGCGACCATGACCTACACGGGACAGATTGCGATTCCCATTCAGATTCGGAAAGCTCTCGACCTGGGTGGCGTCTTCACGCATTCATGTCGCATGGCGGAGCAGCTTTCACTGCATCATTCCTTCCCTGGCCTCGATCTCCCGGCTAAGTTCCTCCGCCGCTTTGCTGTGAGGCTCCAGTTTCAGCGCCTCGCCGGCTTCGCGCATCGCTTCGTCCAGACGACTCGCAGCTAAGTCGAGCCTTCCCAGCACCAGATAGGCATCGGCGGAAGGCGCAAGCTCGATGGCGGCGCGGGCCTCCTTGCGGGCGGCTTCGGCATCGCCGGTTCGTTCGCGCACTTCCGCCAGCCCGGTGTGGGCCTGGGAAGACTTGGCATCCACGGCCAAGGTGGACTGATAGAGACGCTCGGCTTCGAGCAGCAATCCGCGGTCCAGATAGTTCTTGGCCTGCTCCGCCAGCTTTTTCGCCTTTTCATTCGGCGTGAGCTGGGCCAGATGCGCGGCATCCATCTCGTCCATCATCTGCGCGGCCTGGCGAAAGGCGACGGCGTCGAATGCGCGCGCGATGCGCTCCAGCGGATCGGTCCTGGAGCCGGCATTGGCCGCCACAACCGGCTTCTCCGCCGGATCGGGGGTAGCGCCGGCGTTCAGCGCGGCGACGGAGCGCACGGCGGGCGAATTCCACGTTTCTTGCAGGTCCAGAGCCTCGTCGTCGTTGGGGCGCAGCCTGAGGCACTGCGCCAGCTCGGTGAGGGCTTCGCCTGCCGCTCCGTGGCGCTTCAGGCTGACTGCCAGATTGAAATGGTAGTCGGCCGCGCTCGGGTCGGCAGCCACGGCCTGGCGGAAGAGCAGGCTTCCGTCGCGTCCCTGGCGGCTGACCGCGATCCCCTGATTGTTGAGCACCTCGGCCAGCGGAAGAATGCGGGCCACGGCGGCAAAAGCCTCCTCGGCCTTGGTGTAATCGCCGGAAAACAGCAGCGAGAGGCCGCGATAAAAGCCCGCCTCCAACGCGTCGGGATCGCCGCGGCCCACTTTGGCGAAGGCTTCGGCGGCCTTGTCGTACTGCTGGCCGCTGTACGCTTCCCGGCCCAGCGCCATCCACGCCGGGGAAAAATCGGGGTTCAGTTGCACGGAGCGATCGAGATGGCGCAGCCGCTCCTGGCGGTCGCTCTCGGCGATGCCGCGAATGTACTGCTCGAAAGCGGCAAGGTTCAAACTGGAGCCCGCGGCGATAAAGGTTTCTTCGGAGCCGTTGAAGCCGGGGTCGAGCTGGCGGGTCAGCTTCCAGGCCAGCGAGTCGAAGACGGCGATCAGACTGGGCAGTTCGCCTCGAACGGTGACCGGTTCGCTCATGCGCAGGCGGGGCACATCGACCAGCCGCGCCTCGGCTACAATCTGTGTTCCGTCAGTGAGGAAGCTGCCCACGACGATGGAGTCGGCGTCCAGCGTCTGCGCCAGCTTGAGGGAGCTGGCGCGGGAGGGCTGAAAGCCCTGTGGCAGCCCCAGATGGTCGAGGGCATAGAGGCGGTCCGTCCGGCTCATGGGCGCAAAGCCAGCCGAGGAGAAGCGGCTGCCGAGAAGCTCCGGCGCGGCCTCGCGCACCCATTCCAGGTTGGGCTGCCCGCTTCGATTGTCGAAGGGCAACACCAGCAGAATCCGCCCGCCCCCTGCGCCACCCGCGGTGGGGTCAGTTTCCTCCGCCGTTTGAGCGCCTGCAAGAACCGTGCCGGCGAAAACGGCGACGGTCGCGGCGATTGCCAGCCATAGCCGCTCACGGACAGTTGCCTGCCCAATGCTATGCAAACGAGATGAAAGGAGAGTATGCACGACAGGGTGATTATATGCGTTGCGGCCAGCGACGCCGGGCAACTCAGATATCCTTTGAATCGCCTGCAAACCGCATCTATGATGAATTCATGACCGGAGATACAAAACCTCGGCGTTGCGTCGCCCTGGCCTGGCGGGCTGTGGTTGAGACCGCGTTTATCGTCTTCCTCTTCTACTCGAACCTTTTGATGGGCGAATTTACCGTTTCCGGCGGAAAGGGCAAGAGCCTGGCCTTCGCTCTCAACGACATATTTACCGAAACCAACTTCCTCATCGCAATTTTTTCCGCGATCGTCGGGTACGTGGCTTTCGAGTTTCTCCGCAAGAAACTTTAGCGAGGGTGTGCAATCTATCGCTGCCGAACGGCATCCATTCTCGCGTTCAAAGGCAATCAAGAATATCCATGATGGGAAAATGTAGCCAGTCCCGTTTGCTGCGCGGTACGCTGAGTGCCAATTGCCCGACGCATATCGGGGCGGTCTATATCGACAATTGAGCGGTCGCCATGTTAGATGCCGAGTTCGTGACGGATCGCATTGGCGATGGCGTCGGCGTGGAGGCGCATGGCCGCTTCGCTTTCGGCTTCGATCATGACGCGGGCCAGAGGCTCGGTGCCGCTGTAACGTATCACTACGCGGCCAGAATCCTTCAACTCGTCTTCGGCGGCGCCGATGGCTGCGGCTACGCCGGGGATGGATTCGAGGGGCCTTTTCTCCCGCACCTTCACGTTGACGATGACCTGCGGAAAGACCTTCAAATCGGCGGTCAGCTCGTCGATGCCTTTACCGCTGCGCGCGATCAGATCGAGGACGACCAGGGCGGTGAGCAGGCCGTCGCCGGTGGTGGCTAGGTGAGGAAAAAGGATATGACCCGACTGTTCCCCGCCGAGAGCCGCATTGTGCTTCTGCATCTCTTCGAGGACGTAGCGGTCGCCGACCGGGGCGCGGAGCATCCGAATGCCGCTGCGCTTGAGGGCCGCTTCCAGGCCCATATTGGACATGGTGGTGGCGACGACCAGATCGCCGGTGAGCAGGCCGCGGGATTTGAGATCGCAGGCAACCATGAGCAGAATGGCATCTCCGTTGACGACATTGCCGTGTGCGCCGGCCATCATGCAGCGGTCGGCATCGCCGTCGAAGGTCAGGCCCAAGCTGGCTTCGCGCGCCACGACCTCGGCGGCCACGCGGGAGGGGTGAAGCGCGCCGCAGTTTTCGTTGATATTGCGTCCGTTCGGCGCGATGTTCAGCAAGGTCACTTCGCCGCCGAGGCGACGGAAAAGCTCAGGGGCGACGGCGGCCGCGGCTCCGTGGGCGCAGTCGGCGACGATGCGCGCCCCGGCCAGCGAGAGGCCGGGCACGGAGTCGATAAGAAATTGAATGTAATCGGCTTGGAAGGCAGGATTGTCCGCGACCGGGGGCAGGGAAGGGAAGTCGGGGGTGCTTGAAGCTTGGCTTTCGATCCGCGCGGCGTGTTGAAGAATCTCTTCTTCCATGGACAGTTCCAGCGCGTCGGGCAACTTGAAGCCGTCCGCGCCGAAGAGCTTGATGCCGTTGTCCCGCCAGGGATTGTGGGAGGCGGAGATGACCACGCCAGCCTGAAATCCATGGGCGCGAGTGAGGAAGGCGACGGCGGGAGTAGGGACGATGCCCGCGCTTTCGACGCGCGTTCCAGTCTCGCGCAAACCAGCGGCGAGAGTGGCGGCGATCCAGGGGCTGGATTCGCGCGTGTCGCGGCCGAGGATCACTTTGGGCGCGGCGGCCATCCCGCGCAGCGAATGGCCCAGCGCCAGGCCGCAGGCGAAGATGGTGTTTGCGTCGAGGGGATATTCGCCCGCGACGGCGCGAATGCCGTCGGTGCCGAAGAGTTTGCGTTTCGGGGCCATTATCCTACTCTACCTTCCTGCGTAGGAGTAGCGAAAGGCGGAATTACTCTGGCTACGATTACGCCCGAGCCGGACTGAATGATGAGGAGGTCGTTCGTCACGACCTGTTCGTTCTCGGTCTTCTTCTTCCCGGTAGCCCCGTCGAAAACCGCGACTGACCTATCCTTCTTCCACTCAGGCCTGTTTTGTTCCCCGTTATTGTTAAGCCGGATACGGAGCCAATCGTTGTGGACAATCTCAATGGCCAGAAAGGCAGCGGACGCGAGCACGAACCCCCAAATGGCACAGGAACTCGAAAAGCGATCAGGCCTCAGAATGAGCACGGTGATGAAAGCGATGAATACCATCTTCGCTGGTGAGAACAGTGTCGCTGGTAGTTTCGCAAGTTCTTCCATGTACCCTTACCCCCTTTGGATAGTCAAGGCTCGGGATTACTGCGCGAGCCCTTTGGTGATGGTGGATGGTGTTTTTGGTGTAGGGCTGAAAACGCGGATTCGACGCGGCTGGTGAAGGCGCCGTCGGCGAGGCGGGTGGTGAGTTGGTCGCCGGGGGCAAGCTGGGCGGTGGAGCGGATCAGGCTGCCGTCGGCATTGAGGACGAGCGCGTAGCCGCGGTCGAGGACGGCGAGCGGCGAGAGCGAGTGCAGGCGGGCCTCAAGGGCACTCAGGTTGGCGGCGGCGGCGTGGAGGTTATGCTCCATGGAATGAATCAGATGGGTGCGTCCGGCGGAGAGGCGTTCGCGGGCCTGGCTGAGTTTCCGGCGGGGATCGTGGCGCAGGACAGCGGCGGCGAGGTCGGCGACGCGGCGTCGATTTTGGGTCAGCAGGCCGGCGAGCGCGGCTCCCTGGCGGAAGCTGAGGTCGTCGAGGCGCTGGGCCTGGCGGTGCAAAAGCGTGGAGAGGCGCGACTCGGCGCGGCTGACGGGCAGACGTGTCAGGCGCTGGCGGGCCTGCAAAAGCTGATAGCGGACGGCGCGGTCGAGGCGGTGGGATTGCTCGGCGAGGTACTCGGCGATCTTGTGCTGGGCCTCGGTAATCAGTTCGGCGGCGGCTGAGGGAGTGGGGGCGCGCAGATCGGCGACGAAATCGGCGATGGTGAAGTCGGTCTCATGTCCAATCGCGGCAACGACGGGAAGTCCGCTCGATGCAATGGCGCGGGCGACGCGCTCGGAGTTGAAGGCGGCCAGGTCTTCGAGCGATCCTCCGCCTCGGGCCAGAACGATGGCATCGACGAGGCCGGAGGCGTTGAGTTGGGCGAGGGCGGTTTCGATCTCGGCGGGCGCGGAATCGCCCTGAACGGAGACGGGGCAGAGGAGGACGCTGAGGCCGGAGTGACGGCGGGCGACGATATTCAGGAAGTCGCGGATGACCGCGCCGGTGGGCGAGGTGACAATGCCGACGGTGCGGGGAAATGCGGGCAGCGGGCGCTTGCGGGCGACCTCGAAGAGGCCTTCGGCTTTGAGGCGCTGCTTGAGCTGCTCGAAGGCGAGTTGGAGGGAACCGGCACCGACCGGCTCCAGGGTCTCGGCGACCAGTTGCATCTGGCCGCGCTGCTCGTAGACGCTGACCCGGCCGCGAACCAGCACGCGCAGGCCGTCCTCGGGACGAAAGCGCAGCAGCATGGCCTGGCGGCGAAAGAGGACGATGGGCAATTGCGCGTCGGCATCCTTGAGGGTGAAGTAGACGTGGCCGGAGGGCGCGGGGCGGTAGTTGGAGATTTCGCCCTCGACCCAGACGTCGCCGAACTCCAGTTCGATGCGTTCGCGGACCTGGCCGACCAGTTCGCGCACCGGCCAGATGCGGCGGAGGGAGCGCGGTTCCTCGAAGCTGAGGTCAAGCTGGGGCGCGAATGGGGCGGAATGAATCACTCTTCAAAGTGTAACCACCGCCGGTGGGTCTTGCCGCCACCTGCGGTGGGACCGACTGCCACCTGCGGCGAGGCGCTGGCACTCGGTCCGACAATCCGCCAACGAAGGGAAGAAAGAGCGATCCTGTAGCCGGGATTCGATTCCTCCTCAGTTCCAAATCACGTGCTGCGCCGTGCTGGATAGCGTGAGTCCGCTGAAAGAGGAGGCATAACCAAACGCGGCCCACGGAACAATGGAAAACTGCACGGTCACCTGCACGATATTCCCGGGTTGGTTGGAATTGGGCGTGGTGGTCGCCGGGCATGGGGTGGCCGCTGTAATCCCCTTTGGCGCGCACCACTGCAAGCCGTTCGCCGGCACCGTCAACAGGGTTCCACCTGCCAAAGTATTCACATGGGTTTGAACCTGCGCAACTGTCGTTACCGGACAAGCTGTGTCCGTGCTCAGTACAGTACTGACACATTGCGACCCGCGAACGGCGGCCCATCGCACCGCATCGCGTGCAGCTTCCGCGGCCGTGTTGTACTCGAAGAGGGTGAAGCACAATCCGATGAAGCCGAAAACCAGCGATAGAAAAATCAGCGAGGTGAAGGCAAACTCCACGATCTCGCTTCCCTCTTCGCCGCGCAGACAGCTTCTCATCCGTCCAATGCGAACGGTCGATTCGCGCGCATCTCCGAGCAAAACCCGCGTTCTCCAACCAAGCCGATTCATGGCCGCACACCTTCCTTGCAATCTTTAGATACGGCGAACAAGACGATTACGGGTTCAGTTCCAGGGTCGCCTGGCCTTTCATGACAAATGGAGAAGTCAAACCGAGCGCCGACCATTGGATGAGCGGAGAGACCTGCGCTTGAGTCTGCACGGTCACATAAAGAATGTCGGTAGAGGAACAACTGGGAAGCGTCGAACACGTGCCGCCGGTCAGCGGAAACGTGGGAGCGCCGCAGGTGCAACCCACAACTACGCCGTTGCTGGTGGTGGAACCAGTGGGTGTGCCGCTAAAATCCGCTATCGGAATGTTGGGTGCGGCCTCCTCGGCTGCGTTCGCAACCGCAGCATCCCCCGGATAAGGGTTTTTGCTCGTCCATCCCGATCTGTAGGACTGAGCCACAAAGACGGCGCCGGCGTGCGCCGCCTCGGTGGCCTCGATCGAATCGTAGACCAGCCCTCCAATTTCGATGGTTCCAAATATCAAAAGCGGAAAGAATGTCCCTAAAATCAACGCGAGTTCGACGAGAGAGCCGCCGCCGTTGCCTCGTAGCTTCCTCCAACCGGAGTTTATCCAACTCCGCCGCGCCTTGCCAGTGCGATCCACCGATTGAATCATCGCTATGCTCCTTACCGCACCATGGTCACTGGGCCGGTTGACCCACCGGAAGCGCTGCCGCAGTTGACGGTGCATGCATTGACGGTAAGATTGGAGCCGCCGCCTACAGCGACCGTATTGGTAATGACATCGCCTGTCACAGTCACGGTGCTGTCGTTGCCTTCGATCATGTTAGTGTTGGGGGAATAAATTGAACCGACGATCGTCGAAGTGCCTCCGCCGTTGAAGGCAAAGGTCGTACCCGTATCCGCCCATATTGCGATGCCAGCGATCCCATTCGCTGCCGGCGTGGGCGCCTGTGCCGAGGACGGAGCGTTGATCTTCACGGCGATGTCGTTTTGAATGCCAGGGCCGTCATCGTCGGCAGGGGAGTTCACATTCGCACCGGGCGCGAAAACCAGAGTCACACCGCTGGTTCCGTCAAGAGTGCCCGATCCCCCACTGAAGTATCCGGTAATGACATACATACCAGGCGTGAGGGTGATAGTTCCGCCATTCCCCGTCTGAAGGCCGTTATAGATGCCCGGGTTCAAAGTACACCCAGCCGAGGTGGAACAAGCGGTTGGTTCGGTAACGCCGGTCAACCCGAATGCCACAGTCGGATCAAGACTTGTCAAGCCCAGATTCGCATAGGGATCGCCGCAAGACGGTCCAGCACCCTGGTTGAGCGTTGGAGCGTTGACCGCCAATCCGGGGTTACTTCCATCGCCGGAGATGGTCGTCCCGGCAGTGACAGATTCCATAGGCGCGCTGATGCCAGCCCCGCCGTTATAGACCCCGCTATTCGAGCAAATGCTGCATCCAACCGTATTGATTCCCGGCCCGCCTGAGTTTCCGGCGATAACTCCTTCACCGGAGTAAGTTCCGCCATTGTAAGGTCCGATGTCGTTGGCCTCGCCCGGGTCTATATAGGATGAACTCACGCCGGTATTGCTTAGCGATCTCAGGCATCCTCCGGCGGATGTTTTCCATCCTGCCTCGGCCATGGCAGCGACATTCACCGTGCCGAAACCGAAGATTCGCATGAAAAAGGTCGGCGTCGGCTGAGTTACCGTAACCTGCACCAGGTTTGTGGTACCCGGCGGCAGAGTGGCTTTGACAATCGCCTTGCCAGCTGGCGGACCCATCAATGTAATGCCCGGTTGCATCCCGGCTGCCGTCTTTGCCACGGATTCAATAATCGTGCCGGAGTTGTTCACATATTGACCGGCGGCGGCAATCGCGCCGGCATCGGCCGCGGTCTGCACCAGCCTCTTTTCCCGGTACAGCAGCCCCACATCCACGGCAAGCGCAGCGAATCCGAGAAGGATGATGCCCGTGAAGAGGGCCATCAGGATTGCGGCCTGGCCGCGTTCATCGCTATATACGGCTTTCATAATATCCTCCTTGCTTCTACCCACGCGCCCAATACACAGAAGCGACCACGTCGTCCTCACGCGCGGCAATTCGGGCCTCGTGGGAGATTACTCGACATCGATCAGCATCTCCGTGCCGCTCTGCCCCAGCCGTTCCAGAAAACGATCCAGATCCTTCCGATCCGAGACCAAATTGCGCTGGCTGAAATCGGAGTCCCGATCCAGCGCACCCGGCAAAATGAACTCCAGTCCCACACCATCCGTGCCCCGCCGCACCACTCTGGACTGCACGGCGATCGCGCTTCTGTCGCCACTCGCCGCGCCATCTCCCTCGGTGGAGGATTGCAGCGTGATCTTGACTACCGTGCCGGGGTACCAGCGGGCCTCGGTGAGCAGATAGAATCCGGTCGAACTGATGTCCCGGATGCGCTGCCCGGCCGGTGCGCCGCCCGTCCAGTAGTGCGCAACCAGTGGGGGCCACTGTTGCCGTTCCGCCTTGCGTTGGTCCCGCGACGACCATCTTTTGAACCAACTCGTCAGTGGGCTCACTTGCTCCCTCCCGGATGCGGAAGCTCCGATTGCCTTGAACTTGCCCGGAGACGAACCCCTCATCCCCACAGCGGGCGACCCGCACATGGCGGTCTGCATCGCCCAAGATTCCATCGCCGATTCCACGGGGCGGATCGTGCTCGGCGAACCGCCCCATGACACATTGCGATCGTTACCGCTTCCCGATTTCAGTGCGAAACGGCGTTACTTGACCCTGGTGCGGCGACGCTGAATCAGTACAACCAGCAGGACGACAAAAACTATGCCCGCTACAACCCGGATGAGTGTGTTCGTGTCCATTTCGTATCTCCTTTCCCTCAATGATTGAAAGTCGCATTCATCGTTTCAAGCATGAGAATTCCCATCGGTGCCAACGTTACCACAAAAATCGATGGAAAGATAAACAACACAAGCGGGAAAAGAATTTTGATGGTGGTTTTCGCCGCCGCTTCCTCCACCTGCTGGATGCGTTGGGTTCTCAAAGTTTCAGAATGGACGCGCAGCGTTTTGGCGATGCTGGTTCCAAACTGTTCCGATTGCACAAGCATGGAAACGACATTGCGAACGCTGGAGACGTCGGTGCGCTCGGCGAAGTGCTTCCAGGCTTCGGTGCGCGGCAATCCGGCCCGTTGCTCCAGCACCACGACGCCCAGTTCGTCGCTGATGGCCGAGTCGGATTTCCTCAACTCGTCGGCGGTGCGCTGGGTGGCCTGATCCAGGCTGAGTCCGGCCTCGACGCAGACAATGAGCAGATCGAGCACATCCGGCAACCCCAGACGAATCCTCTTCTGACGGGCTTTGATGCGATTTCCCAGCCAGAAATCCGGCGCCAAAAAACCGAGGCCCAAGGCCATCACGATCGCCATGAAGGGGTTGTTGGCGACCAATCCGGTGACCATGGCCAGAACGATAAACAAAGCCATGGCGACAACCTTCGCGCCGTAGAATATCCTCACCGCCGAGTCTCTGCGGTAACCCGCCCGAATCAAGCGTTGCTGCACCACGGAGACTTCGGCCTGACTCTTGGGCACCACGCCTTGCAACTGGCTCACCGCCGCGCCCAGCGAGACCGAGGCGAGCTGGACTCTGCTGGCCAGGGTTTTCTTCTCTCCGGGCGCGGTGAAGACCGCGGATATCTGCTGGGCCTGGGACGATTCCTCGCCATGGAAGAGCAGAATTCCACCGCTCAAGAGCAGCAAAAACGTCACGCAGGCGGTGATAACTCCAAGTCCAAGCTCCATACGCTCTCCTAAACCTCCATATTGACGATTTGCCGAACCCACAAACCGCCAATTGTCATCATGGCCGCCGTGAATTCGAGTATCTTTATGCCGACCGCGCGCTTCCACAACAGGCTTTCGAGGGGGTAGTTGAGAATGGAAAGAGCGATCAGAAGAAAGATGGGGAGCACTCCGATCACCGCCCCCGTAATGCGCCCATGCGCGGTGTGCACCCGCACCTGCCGCTTCAAGCGGAATCGCTCCCGAATCACTTCCGAGGTCTTGTTGAGCACCTCGGCCAGGTTGCCTCCCGTCTCCTTTTGGATCAGAATCGCAGTCGAGGCAATTCGCAGGTCTCCCAACGGAACCCGAACCATCATGTTTTCCATCGCCGCTCGCAATTCCAGGCCGTAATTCTGCTCGTCGAAACAAATCCGGAATTCTCCGCGGATCGGCTCCTGACATTCGCGCGATACCAATCCCAGAGCGGCGTTGAAACTGTGTCCGGCGCGCAGTGCGCTTACCATCAAATCAAGCGCCTCCGGCAGTCCCTGCTCGAATTTGTCGAAGCGTTTGCCGCGTCTGAACAACACATACCCGATAGGCGCGGCGCCCAGCGCAGCGCCGACCGCCAGCGCGATGAGCAGCGATTGAGTCCGCCAGAATGCCAAATAGGCGGGCAGCGCAAAGCAGAATACGCAGCCCAACAGCAGTCCTCCCGTGCTCCACTTGAGATCGGCCTGATAGAGCAGGATACGCAGTCGCGGCGCCAATTCGAACTTCTGCAGCCAGTCGTTGATCCAGGGAATTCCGCTCAACGTCGCGCTTTTGCGAAAATCCATCTCCTCGTGGCCGTCCGTCTTGACGGCCGCCGCCTTCGACTTGGCCGCCGCTTCTTGAGAAGGCGAAGACTTCTTGTCTCCGCCCAGGACGATCAGAAGAGCCGCAACCGCGAAGACTCCCAGAACCACAAACACGATCGGCCATATCATAATCGGAACCCTCCGCCAGTTAGTTTACTTCCATCGCCGTTTCGAAGATGCTGGGCGGGAAGATCATGCCCGCGATGCGCAACCGCTCCAGGAACTTGGGGCGGATGCGGGTTGGCTGAAAGACGCCGATGACGCGGCCATCGGAGCCGATGCCCTTGCGCTGAAAGATGAAGATATCCTGCATACTGACTACGTTCTCCTCCATGCCGGTGATCTCGGAGATGCTCACCACCTTGCGGCTTCCGTCGCTCATGCGGGTGACCTGCACGATGATGGTAATGGCCGACGCGATCTGCTGCCGCACGGTTTTTTCCGGGAGGTTCAGGTTGCTCATGGCCACCATGGATTCCAGCCTGCTGACGGCGTCGCGCGTGGTGTTGGCGTGAATCGTGGCCATCGAGCCTTCGTGGCCGGTGTTGCAGGCTTGGAGCATATCGAAGGCTTCCTCGCCGCGCACCTCGCCGATGATGATGCGGTCGGGGCGCATACGAAGGGCGTTGATGAGCAACTGACGCTGCCGGATAGCGCCCTGACCTTCCACGTTCGGCGGACGGGTCTCCAGACGCACGATGTTTTCCTGGGCCAGCCGCAGTTCGGCCGCGTCCTCGATGGTGACGATGCGCTCTGTCTGCGGGATGTATTGGGACAGGATGTTCAAGAAAGTGGTTTTGCCGGCGCCCGTGCCGCCGGAGATCAGAATGCTGATCCTGGCCCGCACGGCGGCCGAGAGGACTTCCATCATCTCCGGCGAGATGCTCTTCAGTTGCACCAGTTGGTTGGCGGCCAGGGGGCCGGTCCCGAAGCGGCGAATCGACAGCGACGGGCCGTCGAGCGCCAGTGGAGGAATAATGGCGTTCACGCGCGAACCATCCGGCAAGCGGGCATCGACCATCGGCGACGACTCGTCGACGCGGCGTCCGACCCGCGAGACGATGCGGTCGATGATCTGCAGCAGATGCCGGTCGTCGCGAAAGGCCGTATCCACCCGTTGCAGGATTCCGCCGCGCTCCACAAAGACGTGATCCTTGTCGTTGACCAGAATGTCCGATATTTTGAGATCTCTGAGCAGCGGTTCCAGCGGACCGAGACCGAATACTTCGTCGAGCAGCTCGGCCTCGGTTCTTTTCTGCTCTTCGGCGGTCATCGGCGCTTGCTGTTCGCTGATGATCTCGTTGATGATGCCGGCCACCGCCTGCCGCGCCTGACCGGAATTGACGCGCGACAGCTTCTCCAGGTCCAGCTTGGAGATCAGAGTGCGATGTATTTCCGCTTTAAACTTCTTCAGGTTCAAATGTTCCACGCTCTACCACCCATGAACGGCAAATTCCTTATTCGAACAATCTCAGCGTTGGCTGCCCCTTCTTCTTGGGGAGCATTCCGAACTTCTTCTTTTCTTCCGCGGCTGTGGGCAGACTGCAAGCCGCCCGGGCCATTTGCCGCAGCACATTGAACGTCGGCGAACCTTCGATGGGAAGCAGCGTTTCGGCGCCATCGCGGGGTATCTTCCAATCCGGAGGCCGGGTAAGCGCCTTGGCAATATGATCGTCGTCGATCAGGTGGGAAGAGTACATTCCAATCCCCAGCGTTCGCGGCGTATACCGGTTCAGCACGATCTCCAGCTTGGGGCCGCCGCTTGAGAAAAACTCCGAGATCAGACGATTCGCATTGCGCAATTCCGGCAAGCCATCCCGCGCAACCAGATAGATGGTGGAAGACGCGGCGAAGAGCGCGGTTGCTTTCATGTCCAGTCTCGCTCCCGCATCCACCACCACAAAATCGAAGTCCTGCCGGGCAACGGACAGCAGTTTGTCGATGGCTTCATCGGTGACCGCGACCTGCGCGAGATTGTCCGACGAAGCGAGCACGTAGAGACCGGAACGGTGCCTGACCGGGAGTTTGGAGAAATAATTCGTATCCAGGCGCTCGGAATTGCTCACCGCGTCGAGGGTCGAAAACTGAGCCGTAACTCCGAGTTCAAGCGCCACGTTTCCAAGCGGAAGAGCCAGATCGATCAACAGCACCTTCTTGTTGGATTCGCGGACCAGCGCCGTAGCGAAACCGCAAGCCACGCTGGTGGTTCCCGACCCGCCTTTGGCCCCAAGGAATACGATCAACCTGCCGCCCGTCTCTCGAACGGGGTATATGGCCGTATGCGCCGGGTCGATGACCGCGGCGGCGACAGGAGATTCTTGAACCGCAAACGAGGGGATCCGCGCGAAGAGGTAATTTTCGGGAGCGGAAACAGGAGGCTCCGCGACGGAGACGTCAGCTTCTGGAACGGAAGCGGCGGGTTCCGAAGCGTCGATGGGAGCCTCGGAAACGGCGACAGGAGCTTCCGAAATGGCGACTTGAGCTTCGGAAACGGAAACGGGAGGCTCGGCAACGTCGATGTGGGCATCGGGCAGGGAAACCGGAGCTTCGGGAGCGGCGGTCTGAGCTTCGGGAACGGAAGGAATGCCTAGCGAACCAACTTCCGGCGTCGAGAGACGTTCTTCCTGATTGGGAACAACCGCTCCGCTTTCCGCGGGGCGGGATGCGTGGCCGAAAAGGCGAGATCCGTGAGTGAAAGTGCGGGCAGCAAAGCTGGAAGGGCGGATGCCGGGGCCGGAGAGGCGAGATGCAGGCTCCAATGTGCGAGATTCCCGATTGGGGGAAATATCTTCCATCGTCGGTACGGGAACCTCCGGCGTGATGTAACGAAACTCGGAGGCGCGGGGCCGAACTTCGGCGCTGGGCGCGTTGGATTCCGTCGCCGGAACGCCAGGGTCCAGACTCGACGGGCGAT
Source organism: uncultured Occallatibacter sp. (assembly GCA_964565955.1). GTDB lineage: Bacteria > Acidobacteriota > Terriglobia > Terriglobales > Acidobacteriaceae > Telmatobacter. The sequence continues at coordinate 16,311 of CAZMHC010000004.1, read as the reverse complement.
ACTCCGGAAAGACGGGCGGCGTTTCCGCGCTGGAAGAACGGTCCTCCGGCATGGGTACACGCACCTCCGGCGTGGTGTAACGAAATTCGGAGGTGCGGGGCCGCGCTTCAGGGCTGAGCGCGCGAGATTCCGACACTGGAACGCCAGCCTCCAGACTCGACGAACGAGACTCAGGGGAGACAAGCGGCGTTCCCACGGCGGAGGGATTGATTTCGGTTGCCGGGACGCGAGTCGCGGGCGTCAAGCGGCGCACTCCTGGGTCGAATGGCCGGGTTTCGGGAGTAGAAGGCTGAGATTCCGTCGAGGGAACGCGGGAAATCAGCGCCGAGAAGCGCGACTTGGCTTCCTGGGGCCGCGCCTCCGTGGAGGAGGAGCGAGATTCCGCAGCGGGATTCCGCGATAGCAGCGCCGAGAAGCGCGACTTGGCTTCCTGGGGCCGCGCCTCGGGGCTGGAGGGGCGAGATTCCGTGGCAGCGCGCGGCATCAGCGCCGAGAAGCGCGACCTGGTTTCAAAGGGTCGAGTCTCTGAAACGGTGGGATGAGCTTCGGCCGTGGGGACAGGCGCCGGAGCGGAGAACTCCGCCGCAGGTTCGAAGAGCCTCGCATCCGTGCTGGAGGAAAGAAATTCGGCGGCGGGGAGGCCGGGCGACGGCTCGGAAAACTGCGCCGCGGATGCGAAGGGCCGCGCCTCGGAGCTTACCGCGAAGACCTCGGGCGTGGGAACCAACGACGGCGGGGAGAATTCCGTCGTGGATTCCGTGGGCCGCGCCTCAAAGCCGGAAGGGGGCGCAACGGCGGGAACGCGAAGCGGCGAGGCGGGAAAACGCGCCGCGGAATCGAAGGGCCGAATATCGGGACTGGAGGGGCGCGCCTCGACCGAAGGCGCGAAGGGCGCCGGAGCCGGGAGGTGCGTTCCGAGGTCGTAAGACCGAGTCTCCGGACCGGAAGGGCGCACTTCAGGTTTGGGAGTGCGGGTTCGAGGGTTGGGAACGCGAGTTTCCTTATGGCGTACCGAGGCTCGATCCAGAGCTTCCGCCAGAGTGGCGGGCGCGATCGGCAAAGTCAAGAACTCGCGAGCTCCGGCGCGCATACAACGCACCAGCAAGCCGGAGTCCGCCTTTTCCGAATAGACCATCACAGTCGCCGATCCGTTGCCGCAGAGACTCTCGATCAGATTGAGAGCGTATTCCGGATCGCTGTCCATATCGACGACGACCACATCGTAATTGTGCTCCAACAAGCGGGGCACATCGTCCAGGTCAGGGTAGAAAGAATACTCCCGAACCGTGCCGCTCTGCGGCTCTGCCAGGGATTTGGATACTGCCTTGCGGTGCTGCTCCTCCGGGCCGATCAGCGCAATGGACAATGCGCCCGCGCCCACCGCACCCGGATTCTGACTAAAAGACGACATATAATTGTTGCTCCCCGCCGATTGCTGCCTGCTGTGGTTTCAACAGAAACATAGCACATTGCCGGCTAGTCTGGCATCGGCCATCAGCCAGCCTTCAACGCGCAAACGAAAGACGCTACGGTTCCGATCGCGATGGCCGGCGCGTACGGCATCTTGCGCGTCAAGGGATTGTCGAGAACCAGTTCCGGGTGGGGGCGCAAGCCGCGTTTCCCGATCCCCGCGATCAGATCGGCCGCGCCCTTGAATATCTCCCCTAGAAATCCTCCCATTCCCGCCCAGATTAGGGCCATGGCGCCCCCCGCCAAGCCGGTCAATATCAACGCCACCAACAACTGCTGTGGGCCAATCCAAGCCCCGACCGCGGCTACCAGCTTCACGTCCCCCATCCCCATGCCGCCCATCCAGAACAGAAAGCCGTAAATCGCCGCGCCCAGCGTCAGCCCGGCAAGACTCTGGCCGACTCCATGCCAACCGTAAAAACCCGGATCCCCCCGAAAAAAGAAGGCAATCGCTCCCCTGAAAGGCGCTACCGCCACCCCCGCGAGCAGAAAAGGGAGCACCAACCAATTGGGTATGCGGCGGCTGCGCAAATCCGTAAAGGTCGCCACGACAAGAACCAACAATGTTGGCCACCAGGCGATCGAATTGGGCCACAGCGCGGTCGAATGCACGCCTTAACTCCTTCTTTACCAATCGAAAAAGGTATGATAGCAATTCTGTATCCAAATTCGAAGTATTGATAACATTCACTTTTCGGTCATCCTGCGAGGATCGACTGCGCCCGCCGTATACGCTCGTGTACAAAAGTCCTCTCTCTGTGCAACGGGACGGATACACAGCCTAGCGGAGGATTGCGATGGCAGCCGCGAACAACGGAGAATAAGGCACTTTCAATCTTCTTGTTGACAGTGTCGGATGAATCTACCATAATCTGCCTCAACAAACAAATCGGGATTTTTGCTCCCCCTCCCACAGCCGATTGCCGTTGAAAGCGGTCGGCTCAGGTTGAAGCTGTTCCCGGTGTGCCGCGAACGCGGACGACAGTTCTGATGGTAACCGGCACTCCGATCCGGCCCTTGCCTCAGGGCCGGATCGGAGTGCCGGTCATCGATGTTGGAAAGAGGATGGCCGTTTATGATGCGGATAGGATTGTTTTCCGAGGATCGCGAGCTACAATTACTTCTTTCTTATGCGCTTGGAAAGGAATTTCAGATATTGCTCGAACCCCGCGAGGAGGCCTTTGACCGGCTTCGCTCCGATGCCGGCTGCGATGTCCTGGTTCTCGATCTGAGTCCTATCCAGAATTCATTGCCGCAGCGTGTCGAGTGCGCGCGCCGGCTGATCGCATCGCATCCACCCACGGTTGTCATGGCCGAGGATGGGCTGCAACCCGCCGCCGCGGAACTGGTGCGACTGGGCGCATTTGGATACTGCCGCAAGCCGGTCTCCATCCGCGAACTGAAAACCATGCTGCGCCGGGCTCACGGCAGTTCCTCTTTGGATCGGGAGAACCAAAATGGGCCGAGTCAACCCGAAGAGGCCAGCAGTTGCGACCGCATGATCGGATTCAGTCAGGGGATGCAGCAGGTTTATCGCCTGGTTCGCAGCGTGTCCAACCTCAATGCCTCGGTGCTGATCACCGGAGAGAGCGGAACCGGCAAGGAGTTGATTGCCCGCGCCATTCACAACCTGGGGGTTCGCGCCAGCCGCCCGTTTGTGGCCGTTTCCTGCGGCGCCATCCCTGAAACCCTCATTGAGGCGGAACTCTTCGGGCATGAGAAAGGCGCTTTCACCGGCACGGTGGGAACCCGCGAAGGCTATTTCGAATTGGCCGGTTGCGGCACTCTTTTCCTCGATGAGATCGGCGATCTCAGTCCCTACGCGCAGGTCAAGCTATTGCGCGTTCTGCAGCAGTTTGAATTCAGCCGCCTGGGTAGCAGCCGGCTCATCCCGTTGCGGGCGCGCCTAGTTTTCGCCACCCACCAAAACCTGGCCGCGATGGTGGTCGAGGGCAAGTTCCGCCAGGATCTCTTTTACCGCATCAACGTCATGCGCATCGTCGCTCCGCCCTTGCGTGAGCATCCCGAGGACATTCCCCAGATCGCCATGTTTTTTCTGCGTCAATACTCGCAGACCTATCAGAAGTCGGTCGAGGCGATCGAACCCGATGCCCTCGCTCTGCTTCAGTCGTACTCATGGCCGGGAAATGTCCGCGAGTTGGAGAACGTCATCCAGAGCGCCATCATCCTCACCCACGCCAAGTCCGTTCGCGCGGAGGATCTGCCCCTGGCCATTCGCGGAAGCAATGTGGTCGCCATCGGGGAATTCGCATCCGGGGGTTCCTTCGAGCAGCAGATTCTCGATTTCAAGATCAAACTCATCACCGCCGCCATTCGAGAAAACAACGGCAACAAGACACTGGCCGCCCGCAGTCTGAATATTTCTCGGGCTTATCTGCATCGCCTCATCCGCCTCGGCGAGCCGGACCAGATATTCGAGGACGACGATCAGCAGGCCGAGACCGCATAAGCGTTGCGCCGCCCACTGCGGCGCAGCCATCCGGACAATTCCGCCAAGCCCCTCGCGGCGGCATTTCTCCCTCCGCTCAGCCCCTGCGGCATGGTGTGGTACATTTTCGCTATCATGCAGAGATTTTTAGCCGTACTTGCCGTGATCTTCGCCATCGCGTTGGCGCCTCTGCCCGCCGCCGGGCAGCCCAATCGCCCCGCCGCAGGTTCACCCTCCGCGGATAGCGCAAGTCAGGAGGCCCGGCCGGAGGACAGAGCCGCCCAGCTTCCCCAACCGCGCATCACTATCGCCACTCCACCCCCCATAGCCTCCCAGCAGTGGCAAATGCGCGACTGGGTCGCCTGGACCGCCAATGTCATTCTGGTCTTCCTCGCTTACTACGGAATCATGCTCGGCGTTCGCATCTCGAAGAGGATCGAGCAACAATCGGTGGTTGCCGCGGAAACAGCGCAGGCCGCACTCGATGCCGCCAAAGCCGCCTCCACCATCGCCGAATCCGTCCTCGACGGCGCCAAGAGCACAGCCTTGGTTGCACAGGCAGCGGCCGACAGCGCCCAGGCCATCGTCAATGCCGAGAGGCCCTGGATCATGATCTCCATCGAGGCTTCCCGCGAAGTGAAGAATCACTTCAGAATCATGGCCGTCAACCGGGGCCGTACCCCCGCCGAGGTCGTCGCCTCCTCCGACCGCATCGGGCTGGCGATCGATGAAATGTATCTCCCCAAGCCTCCGGAGTATGCCGCCAAGGAATCCAGCGCCCTGCCCCTGCCCATCATTCTGCTTCCCGGCGAGTCCATGGTTGTGCAGCCCTTTGGCCGAGAGGATGTCAAATGGGTTTGCAAGACCCAGGAGAGGCTTCGCCAAGTCGAGCTATGGCAGGACAAGATATTCATCTACGGAAAGGTGGCCTACAGGGATTTGATCTCCTCCCATGACAGGCAGCTTCACGAGACCAACTGGTGCTGCCGCTACATCCACGGCGAAAGCAGCAGCGACCTGGTCATGTCAGGCCCGCTCGAGTACAACAAACACACATAGTATGGCGGTGGGAGATCGCTCCCGTGCTGAATAAGTGCGGTCAGTCCCACACTTCGAACGATGTTTCCTCGCTTTCGCCCAAGAGCATGGCGAAAGGCGGGGAAACTCCTAGCTCAGCATTCCTGGGTCGGATCGATCGCGGAAGCTAACTCAGCAGGATGGGATCGGCGGGGCCTTCGATGAGCGGCTTAAGAACCGGGAGATCGGCTTTCACGTAGGCGATCTTGCCGGCGTCGATCTCTTCCTGGGCGATGCGGCAGGGCTTGTTGGACTGGCTGGAGATGAGGGCGTGTGAGCCGCTCTGCAACTGGCGGGCGCGACGGGCGGCCACCATCACCTTGCGATAGTTCGAGTCGAAACCGGTTTCAATGCTCACCTTAGCCCTCCTCCACGTCCTCGGAGGCATCCTCTTCGGAGTCCTCCCCAAAGTTCAGTTGACGCTGGCCGTCGGAGCCGAGAATGCCGAAGGCCTCCAGCACGGGTTTCAGCCTCTCCTTCGAGTTAATTTGCAGGCAGGACGAAGCTACCCCCAGCACCCGGCTCGAGCGATACGCAATCTTTTCGCCGTTGCGATAAAAACGCTCTGCGAGGACGATGGCCTCCAGTTGCGCCACCGCCCGGTCTAGAATGTCGTTGACCAGAATATACCCGTATTCGCGATAATTCTCAATCTCCTTGCGGGCCTCGCTCAGCCGGCGGTATACCTCCGCCTCGTCCTCGACGCCCTCGGCACGGCTGCGATTTCGCAGGCGGGTGCGCAGCACTTTGGGGTTGGGAGGCAGGACGAAGATGCTGACCGCCTCGGGCATTTTAGCGCGCACCTGCGCGGCACCTTGCACGTCAATGTCCAGCACCAGATCGTGGCCCTCGCGGCGGGCCTGCTCGAGCGACGAGCGCGCTGTTCCATAGTATTTGCCGAAAACCTCGGCGTGTTCCAGGAACTCGCCGGCGGTGAGCATACGCTCGAACTCCTCCTTGGATGTGAAGCTGTACTCGCGGCCATTCCGCTCCGAGCCGCGCGGAGCGCGAGTGGTCCAGGAGACGGAGAATTCGATACCGCTCAATTGCTTGCGCACCTCGTTGACCAGGGTGCTTTTGCCCGATCCGGAGGGTGCCGAAATGATGAAGAGAATTCCTGCCATGCGCGATTGTCCTTTGGTCAGTGGTCAGTAGTAAGCGGTAAGCGGTCAAGCGAATGAATCGCATTTCCTGCGTCAAGTCAATCTTTTCGGAAGGCGGAGTCGGCTTGCGCGATTGGGAAGCGATCGTCCATTTCTCGCCTTCCACCGTTCACTGCATGGTTATTCCACGTTCTGAATCTGTTCACGGGCCTTTTCGATCTCCGCCTTCATGGCCAGGCCCAATTCGGTGATGCGGGTTCCCTTGCCACCCACGCCGCCGGACTTGGAGAGCAGGGTATTGGCCTCGCGGTTCATCTCCTGCAACAGGAAGTCCAGCTTTTTGCCGGCCTCGCCACCGGCGGCCAGCAGTTGGCGGAAGTGACCGATGTGAGTGGTCATACGGGCCAGTTCCTCGGAGATGTCACTGCGCTCAATGAGCACCGCGACCTCCTCAAGCAGGCGCTGGCGGTTGAAATCGGTGCCCGCCGCGGCCAGAAGCCGCTGGGAGAGCCGATCTTGATGGCGCTGCTCGACCTCGGGGCGCAGAACCGAGACTCCTTCGGTGGCTTCATCGAGCCGGTCGAGCGTACTGTGGAGAATGGCCGCCAGCGCCTCGCCTTCGCGCGCCCGCATGGTCTTCAGTTCATCAAGCAGCGGGACGATTGCATGGAGCGCACTCTCCGTCAGTGCGGCAGAGTCTTCCTCGCCGCTGGAGCGGTTTTCGCCGAGCAAAGCGCCGGGCAGGCGAAGGGCCGCGTTCAGATCGGGTTCGCCGAGCAGACCGTGCTCGTCGCGAGCGGCCTTGAAGGCTTCTATATACGTGTTGACCAACTCGCGGTTGTAACCTGCTGTCTGCTGGCTGGAACGGTCTGTGGAGAGGGTAAGTTCGATATGGCCGCGGGCAAGATTGTTTTTGAGAGCCTTGCGCAACTCCATCTCGAGCGCGTCGAGTCCCGGAGGCAGACGCAACTGAAGGTCGAAAAAGCGGTGATTGACGCTCTTCAGTGTGAGCGAGTAACTGAGCTGATCGTGAACGCGGACTTGAGAGCGGGCAAACCCGGTCATCGAATGAATCGGCATCGTTCTACTCCTCCGTTCCAATGGCGATCGGCTCTGGAACGTTCATGAATTGCAATCGATAGAGGCGCCGATAGGTGGGCGAAGAGGTCAGCAAATCATCGTGGGCAGCTACCGCGGTGATGCGCCCGTCTTCGAGCACGGCGATGCGGTTGGCGCGTCGAATCGTGCCCAAACGATGCGCAATCACCACCACCGTTCGGCCTTGCATGAGGTTGGCCAGGGCGGCCTGGACCAGCGATTCGCTTTCGGCATCCAGGGCCGAGGTGGCCTCGTCGAGAATCAGTATTGGCGCGTCTTTGAGGATAGCGCGTGCGATGGCCAGCCGCTGCCGTTCGCCGCCGGAGAGCCGGAAGCCTTTTTCGCCGATCGCGGTCTCGTAGCCCTGCGGCATCTGGAGGATGAAGTCGTGGGCCAGGGCGTTGCGCGCGGCCCGCTCGACCAACTCGAAATCGACCTGGGGCTGGCCGTAGGCGATGTTGTTGCGCACCGTGTCGTTGAAGAGAATGGTCTCTTGCGAGACTTGCGCGATCTGGCGGCGGAGCGAACCGAGGGTAAGATCGCGGAGGTCGTGGCCGTCGATGAGAATGCGTCCGGAGGTCGCGTCGAAGAAGCGCGGGATGAGATTGACCAGGGTGCTCTTGCCAGCGCCGCTGGGGCCGACCAGCGCCAGCACTTCGCCGGCGCGGACTTCCAGATCGACGTTGTGAAGGATCTGATGTTCGCCTTCCTCGGTCGAGTAAGAGAAGCCCACGTTCTCAAAGAGGAGAGCGCTTTGGAAGCCGTTCAATACGGCTGCGTGGGGACGCTCCTTCACGTCGTCCTCAGCGTCGAAGAAGGCGAAGATCGAAGCCGAGGCGCCCATCGCCTGTTGGAAGCTATTGTAGAAGTAGGCGAACTTGCGCACCGGATCGTATAACTTGAAGAGCGCCAGAATGAATGCAGCGAAGGTGCCGACAGTCATCCGACCATGTTTGATTTCTTCTCGGCCGATGAAGAGAAACAATGCAATGGCAACGGCCCCAATGCTATCCATCAGGGGCGAACTGATGGATTGGATGCGCACGCTGCGCAGGTTGGCGCGGAAAAGGCGCGTGGCCGCTTTCCTAAAGCGCAGTATCTCCCATAACTCTGTATTGAAGGCCTTGACGATGCTGTTTCCGGTCACTGTTTCATGCAGAATGTTCTGAATCTCGGCGAGTTTGTCCTGTCCTGTGCGAGTGCGCACACGCACGTTGCGGCCGATCCTGCGCGCGGAAACCACGACCGCCGGGATAAACAAAAACAGCGCCAGACTCAAATGCCCGCCGTAATAGATTACGACCGCCAGCCCGCCAAGGAAGGTAAAAAACTGCTGCAAGAAATCGGCGATCACCGAGCTGATCGCATTCTGTACGCGGTCTACGTCGTTGATGAGCGTGGAGAGAATGGCGCCGGTGGGATGCTTGTGAAAAAAGCTGGAGGAGCGGCGCAGCGTGGTCCCATAAAGATCGTTGCGCAAATCGGTAATCATTGCGAAGCCGGCATAATTTACCAGATAAGTCCCGGAATAGTCGCACAAACCCTTGAGCGCCGTCGAGACTATCAAGGCAAAGGCCACGACCGACCAGTCGTTGTGCAAGTGCAAATGGGATAGGACCACTTCTTTCAGGCCGGTATACCATGCGGCTTTTCCGGCCAGTGCCGCCGAGGTCAGGTTGGAAGCGCCTGGATGCAAGACATCGTCGAAGATGGGAACAAAAAGCAGCAGGCGGAAGTTGTCCAGCAATCCGACCATAGCCAGCAGCGACACGCCGGGCAGCACTTGCAGCCAGTAGGGCAATCCGTAGCGCAGCAGGCGCAGGAATCGTTTCATGCCGGTTGGCCTGCCTGACGGCTATATGCCCCCGGGAGAATCCGCCGGGAGTGGGTCGACAACTCCATCCCTGAATTGTATCCGGCTTGGGCTTGGGATGTTCCTTCTGGAACGCGGGCGGAGTCGGTGCGTCATCCAATGGCGTTGCCAGTTCGTCCAACTGACAGCGGTTCTCCATGCCTTACGGTCCAAGCGATGGGTTGGGAACCGGCTCCGAGGTAGACTCGTTTCATAGCGGTTAGACGGCTGAAGGGCAATGAATGAGGGGTTATGAGCGTAGATTCGGAGCTGGAACGGCGGCGTCGTTGGCGCTTGCGTTGGCGATCGCGCTGCCTGCATTTGCGCAGGGCTCCAGGAATCAGGTCACCACGACGCCGCAGGGCGGGTTCGTTCTGAAGATGAACAGCGAGTTAGTGCTGACCAATGTGGTGGCGCGCGACGCCAAGACCGGCGAGTTTGTGCGCGGACTGAAGGCGGGCGATTTTACCGTCTTCGAGAACGGCAACCGGCAGCAGATTTCCAGCTTCGATTTCCAGAGCGTGGAGATGGCCACGCCGCTCAGCGAGGCCACTGTGGGCGGACTGGCCACGGGCGCGAACAACGGAAGCAAGGCCGGGGTTGTGGTCAAGCCGGAGGAGTTGCGCAACCATCGGCTGATTGTAATGTTTTTCGATCTAACATCGATGCAGCCGGAGGATCTCGACCGCTGCGTGGAGGCGGCACGGGAGTTTCTGCGCAAGAAGATGCAGACGGCCGATCTGGTGGCTCTGGTTTCGCTGGGCGATACGCTTAAAGTAGACCAGGATTTTACCGCCGACAGGAACACGCTCATCGACGAGATTGGAGTTTACAACGGCACGGAAGGGCAAGGCTTTGCGCAGGGCGCGACGGCTAACTCGAATCAAGTGGAGGATACCACGGGTTATACGCCCGACGAGAGCGAGTACAACGATCTCAATACAGACCGGGAGTTGTTCGCGCTGCGAGCCGTGGCCAAGTCGCTGGAGAAGATCGACGAAAAGAAATCGCTTCTCTATTTCTCCGGCGGAATTTCGCGCGACGGCATCGAGAACCAGGCCTCACTGCGGGCGGCGGTGAATTCCGCGGTGCGCGCCAATCTGGCCATCTACTCCGTGGATACGCGCGGCTTGCAAGCCATCTCTCCGCTCGGAGACGCTTCAACCGGGAGTCTGCGCGGGACCGGAGCTTACAACGGCGGCGCGCTGACGAATAACATGAACGCGAACTTCGCTACCCAGGAAGTCATGGCTACGCTTAGCACCGATACGGGCGGCAAGGCGTTCTTCGATTCCAACGACTTCGCGCCGGCATTTGCGCAGCTGCAGCGCGATACGTCCGCTTACTATGCCATCGGCTTTCGCTCGACGAACCCGGCGCGCGACGGACGCTATCGCAAGCTGACCGTCAAGATCGACCGCCCCGGCGTGAAGCTCGAATACCGTCCCGGCTACTACGCGCCCGCCGACTTCGAGCGCTCCGGCAAGGAGGACCGCGAACGCGATCTGGAAGAGCAGTTAGCCAGCGACCTGCCGGCTACGGATATGGCCGTCTATCTGGACGCTTTGTACTTCCGCCTGGACGAGAACCGATTCTACGTGCCGGTCTCGCTGATCGTACCTGGCTCGCAGATTCCCTTCGTCAAGGGCGGAGACAAAGACAAAGCGACACTGGACATCATCGGCGAAGTTATCGACGAGGTAAAGCGGCCCATCGGCCACGCGCGTGAGACAGTCAAATTGAATCTCGATCCGGGATTGCAGGCGCGGCAGAAGAACATACAGTATACGACCAGTTTCGACCTGCCTCCCGGCAAGTACCGCTTGAAGTTCGTTGTGCGCGAAAACCAGACCGGTCGCATGGGTTCGTTCGAAGCGGAGATAGCGCTGCCGGATATGAAGAAGGCCCCGCTGAAAATCAGTTCCATCGTTCTCGCCTCGCTGCGGCAGCCTAGCAAGAACAAGAGTCCTCTGGTGCGCAACGGGGAAGAGTACGTGCCGAACGTCAGTCACGTCTTTCGCCAGGACCAGCATCTCTACCTGCTGTATGAGATATACAATCCGGCGCGCGGAAAGCCCGCGGGCGATGCGCCTAAAAGAACCGAGGCAAGCATCGATCTTCTCAGCAGCCTTGAACTGATTCAGGGAGCGGCGAAGGTCTATGAGACGCCGCTGGTGCGGGCCTCGTCGATCAACGTGGAAGGACGCGATGCCGTGGCGATCGAACTGGATGTGCCGCTGGCGGGACTCAAGCCGGGGCCGTATCTCTGCCAGTTGAACGCGATCGACGACGCCGGCGGGAGTTTTGCGTTTCCGCGGTTTGCGGTGCTCGTCAAGGAGGCGGCCGCGGCGTCTCAAAACAGTGCGCCTGTCGCGCCGCAATAGTCGCTTGTCCCGCGAACTTCCGCTGGCCGCGCGGGTATACTTTAACAAACGTCGCTGTCCGGGTAAACGTCCGATAGAATCAACCGGTTGCTAGAATCGACAGTCGGTCCAAGCCTCCCCTATCTCAAGTTATCCGTAACCGGCTCGGGATGAATCGTCACCCGGTCAACCTCCGGACACTCCAGCTTGAAGCGGTCTTCTAGCGCGGTGATAGCAACGTGAACCCGCAGCATGGTCAGGTCGTCCGGCAAGGTGCAGTGGCAAGAGACATAGATATGTTCGCCCGATCTGCCGACCAGAATCTCATGCACATCGACAATCTCCGGCAGCAGCGCCGCCGCGCGGCGCATGGCCTCCTCGATGCGACGATCCTCCTCGACCCGCTCTCCCGGCGGCTCGATGGTTGCCGGCTCGCTCTCGATGTGTGTCAGTACCGCATCGATCTCCGGCACTTCGCGGAGAATCTCCGCCTCCAGCGAACAGACAAAGTCGTGCGCCTTAAGCAGCGGCAGCGACTCGTCCAGTTCCAGATGCTGCTCGACGCGCAACCTTCCCTGGTGCGACTGAACGCTCAGTTCGTGGACCGAAACATTGTTGCGCGCCGCCACCGCCCGCACCCGGTCGAAGATGCTCTCCGCCCGCGCCTGCCGGGGCACTGTGTGGATCACCACGTCGGCCTCGGGCAGCGTGCGATGCGCGGCCTCTGTGGCCGCGCGCACCAACTCGCCCGTATGCTCGAAGGTATAGCGCCGCGGCAGGGCCAGCGTCAGATCGGCAAAGTAGTTGGCTCCGGCTCGCCGCACCCGCGCCTGCTCCACGGAGAGCACCCCCGGCACACGTTCCACTTCTACGATCAACTGCCGCCGCGTCTCGGCCGGAATCTCGTCCAGCAGTACGCCCACCGCCTCCTGCCCCAGCCGCGCCGTCAAGCGCAGAATCAGCAGCGAAACCGCCACCGCCGCCAGCGGGTCCGCATAGCGCAACGCGGCGATGCCGAAGCGCGTCCCCGCCCAACTCAGGCACAACCCAGCCAGCACTGCCAGCGACGACCAAATATCCGATGCAAAGTGAAAAGCGTCCGTGGCCAGCGCCGTAGAGCCGGTCTTTTCCGCCACCGCGCGCAGTTGCCGCGAACGCCAAAAATCCACGGCGATCGAAAGCAGCACCACCGCGAAGGGCCAGGCCGAGTGGCGCAGTTCCACGGAGTGGCGGACGATCCGCTGAATCGCCTCCCAGACGATCCACCCGCTGGAGACGGCCATCAGCAGCACTTCGCCGAACGACGAAAGATTTTCAAATTTGCCGTGCCCGTAGGTGTGGTCCTCGTCGGCCGGCTTGTCCGACACGCGCACCGAGAAAAACGTCAGCGCCGAGCCGACCAGGTCCAGCCCGGAGTGCGCCGCATCCGAGAGCACCCCCAGCGAGCCGGAAAGCAGTCCGGCCCCCAGCTTCAGCAGCGTCATCGCCGCCGCCGCCAGCATCGAGTGCAGCGCCACGCGCCGCTTCTCGGCGGAAGAATTTATCGATCGGGAGGCTGCGGAACTCATCTCGTCATTAGGCTACAGCCGCGCGCCGCGCCGTGTACAACCCGGCAATCCCAAAGGTATACGGCTGCCACCCGCACTCTTCATAGCCAGCCGCGCCCATCATCCCGAGCATCTCCGCAGGCGGCGGAAAGCTGGCCACTGAGGCCGGAAGGTAATTGTAAGGCGCGGAGTTGCCTGCGGACACAGGGCCGATGATGGCGCGTCCGATCGCGGGCAGAACCCGACGGAAGTAGACCGCATAAAGCTTGCCCATCAGCCCCCCCAGTTCGGCGAACTCCAGAATACCCAATTGCCCCCCCGGCCTCAGCACCCGCGCAAACTCCCGCAAGCCCGCCTCGTAGTTGGCCAGATTCCGAAACCCAAAGGCCGTCACAATCAAGTCCAGCGACTCCGACTCCAGCGGAAGATGCAGCGCATCCGCCTCAATTGTCACCGCGTTCGCCTTCCTCGCTGAAAACTTTTCATCGGCGCGGCGGAGCATACCCCGCGCAAAATCCGCAGCCAGGATAGGCCGGGCGCACTTGGGCCGATGCTTCAACAAAGCCATGGTCATATCGCCCGTGCCGCAGCAGATATCCAGCACCGCCGCGTTCGGCGCCGCCAGAGTGGATTGAAACTGCCGCGCCGTCCGCCGCCACCACAGCCGGTCCACATTCGCGGAAAGCAGATGATTCAGCAGGTCGTAACGCGGCGCAATCGCGTCGAACATCTCGCGCACCGCGATAGCTGCGTCCGCTTCGTCCTTTGCACCTTGCGGTCTGGCTCCGGTGATGTTCATTGGATCTCACGCCTTAGAGTTCAAGGAAAAAACAGGTTTCTCATCCTGAGAAAGCAAGGCGAAGTCGACGAACCTGCATTTCCTTATCCCCGATGAAATACCGAGGGCAAGTCTTGCCTTCAAGACAGGTGGAACCGCAAATCAAAAGTCGCATCCGCTCCGTTCTCAATCCCAATATGCGTACCCAGCTATTCCGTATTATCCCTTCTGGATGTGTTGCACTTGGACTTTGAGCGCGGCCTTCCACCGTTGGCCGTCAACTCCCTCAGCAGGAACGCATAATCGAACGCAATCTCCTTCAGATAGTCGTAGCGGCCGCTGGAGCCGCCGTGGCCGGCCTGCATATTGGTGACCAGCAGAAGAAAATTGTTGTCCGTCTTGAGGGTGCGCAGCTTGGCAACGTACTTGGCCGGCTCCCAGTACATGACCTGGCTGTCGTGGAGCGAAGTCTTCACCAGCGTCGCCGGATAACTCGCCGCCTTGAGATTGTCGTATGGCGAGTAACTCAGCATATACGAAAAATAGTCGGGATCGTCGGGATTTCCCCACTCCTCGTACTCCGGCACGGTCAGCGGCAGCGTCGCGTCCAGCATGGTATTCATCACGTCCACGAAGGGCACGTGAGAGACCACGGCGCGGAAGAGGTCGGGGCGCATATTCACGACCGCGCCGGTCAACAAACCGCCGGCGGAGCCGCCCTCGATTGCGACCCGGCCCGGATCGCCGTACTTGGCCGCGGTCAGATGTTCGACAGCCGCGATGAAGTCGGTAAACGTATTGCGTTTCAAGAGCATCTTGCCCGCGTCGTGCCAGGGCTTGCCCAAGTCGCCGCCGCCGCGTATGTGCGCGTAAGCCATCACCACGCCGCGATCCAGCAGACTGAGCCGGTTGGAACTGAAGCCCAGCGGCAGCGAGTAGCCGTAAGCTCCGTAGCCATAGACGTAGAGTGGATTCTTGCCTAACTCGCGTTTGTCCTTGCGATAGACCAGAGATATTGGTACCTTCATGCTGTCCGGCGCCGTGGCTTGGATGCGCTCGCTGGCATAGAGCGCGCGGTCGAAGCCTCCTGGAATCTCCAACTGCTTCAGCAGCATGGAGGCGCCGGTCGCCACATCGTACTCATAGACGGAACTGGGCGTGACCAGCGATTGATACGCATAACGAAAGGACGCAGCATCGAAGATGCGATTGATATGCGGATGAGCGCTATAGGCCGGTTCAGGGAAGCTGATTTCGCCCACCTGCGCGGCATCCGCTCCGGCACCGTCGAAGCTCCATAGACGCAGGCGGGGCAGACCGTCCTCGCGTTCGCAGGCCACAAAGAAGCCCGCGAAGAGGTCTATCTCCTCCAGCATCACGCTGTCGCGGTGGGGAATGCGCTCGGTCCAGTGTTCGCGTCCCGGCGCGGCCACGGGCGCGGTGACCAGGCGGAAGTTGCGCCCCTTGTCGTTGGTGCGGATAAACCAAAGCCCGTTGCGATGGTCGATGGAGTACTCGTGCTCGTCTTCGCGGGGGACGATGAGGCTAAATTCGGCATCGGGCCGGTCGGCCGGCAAAACCCAGGACTCGGTCGTTGTATGGCTGGCCGATTCCATCACCAGAAACTTGCCGTCGCGGGTGCGCCCCGCGCCCAGATTGAAGCGCTCGTCGTCGTCCTGATAGACCAGTGTGTCCTCGGTGTGCGGCGCGCCCAGAGTGTGCTTCCATAGCTGGAACTGGCGCTTCCGCTCTTCGTCCTCGACGGTGTAGAAAAGGGTGCGATTCTCCACCCCATCGACGAAGACCCGTCGCTGGGAGCCCCGATTGTCGGCGGCCCAGACTACGGAGCCGACCCGCTCGACTTCCCCCGTGAGCGTTTCGCCGGTCGTCAAATCCTTGATGCGCAGCGTGTACTGGCGAAAGCCTGTGGTGTCGGTGGTATAGGCCAGCCAGCGTCCGTCGCGGCTGATGTCGGTGGCTCCGATGGCGAAGAAGGCGTGGCCCTCGGCAAGCAGGTTGCCGTCCAGAAGAATCTGCTCGTGCGCGGCATCGTCGGGCGCGGCAACGGTTCCCTCTCTGCGGCAGTGAATGGCGTATTGCCTCCCTTCCTCGGTGCGTGTGTAGTACCACCATTCTCCGTCTCGAAAGGGAACCGAGACGTCAGTCTGCTTCACGTGCGAGAGCATCTCTCGATACAGATCCTCGCGCAGTTCGGCGAGCGGAGCCATCGCCGCTTCGGCGTATGCGTTTTCGGCTTCGAGGTAAGCGGTAACCTCGGGGTTCTCCTTGTCGCGCAGCCAGGCGTAGTCGTCGGCGAGGACCGTGCCGTGCAGGCGCGTTTCGGTGCGGTTCTTGCGGGCGATGGGGGGCGCTGGAAGCTGGTTTTGGGTCATTTCCTTCTCAGTGTATTGCAACGATGCCCTTCATAGCGCGCCGCGAGCGGCTTCGTTCCGGCTTGCGGATTTGCAAAACCGGGCCGAGCGTGATTCAATCGGAATATTGAAACAGGGGTGCTCCACGATGTGGGGCTGAGAGATACCCTCGAACCCGATCCGGACAATACCGGCGTGGGAA
>CAZMHC010000003.1:0-110986 GCA_964565955.1 uncultured Occallatibacter sp. | reverse complement strand
GATAACATCGCGCTGAGCGCCGGCGCCAACACTTACACCGCGACTTACACGATCAGCGGCTGCACCTACACGCAGGCGTTTGTCATCACCGCGCCCACCACCGGCGGCGGCTATGCAGCAACTGCCAAAGCCAACTTCCTTACCTTGTATGGCGACTTCCATCCGGGCGGCGCTGGTGTCACGACGGGTAGCCCGTACTTCGACCAGGCTACCGGCATTCCCTATCACTCGGTCGAAAAGTTGATCATCGAAGCTCCCGACTACGGCCACGAAACCGTATCCGAGACTTTCAGCTACTACATCTGGCTGGAGTCGCTGTATGGCGCCATATCGGGCAACTGGACTCCGCTGACGACGGCATGGAATAGCTTTACCAATGCCATGATTCCCAATGCCGCCAATCAGCCCATGACCACCTACAATCCGGCCGATTCGGCCACCTACGCGCCCACATGGGACACCCCCAACGACTATCCGTCCACTCTGAACACTTCGGTGGCGGTTGGCGACGATCCCCTGGCGAACGAATTGCACACCACCTACAACACGTGGAGCGTCTACGGCGCGCACTGGATTCTCGACACTACGAACTGGTACGGCTACGGCTCCCAGGAGAACGGAACTACCGCTCCCTCCTTCTACAACTCGTATCAGCGCGGACCGATGGAATCGGTGTGGTTGACGATTCCGCAACCGTGCTGGGACGACCTCAAATTCGGAAGCCCCACTGGCGGCTACCTGAATCTCTTCATAGCGGGAACGGCTACTCCGCAGTGGAAGTACACAGATGCGCCCGATGCCGATGCCCGCTCCATTCAGGCCATCTACTGGGCACAGCAGTACGGCGGAGCTTCCGCAGTGTCCGCCATCGCTCCGCAGGCCGCCGAACTGGGCGACTATCTGCGCTACTCCTTCTTTGACAAGTACTTCAAGGAACAGGGTTGCCAGAGCGTCAACTGCCCGACGGAAAACGGCACCAAGAACTCCTCGGCTTACCTGCTCTCGTGGTACTACGCATGGGGCGGCGCTCTGGATGGAAGCTGGTCTTGGCGCATTGGATCGAGCGACGTTCACTTCGGCTACCAGAACCCGTTGGCGGCCTACGCTCTCTCGACCGACGCCACTCTGATTCCCAAGTCGCCCACCGCGAAGGCGGATTGGACCACAACTCTCCAACGGACCCTCCAGTTCTATCGCTGGCTTCAGTCCGATGAAGGCGCTATCGCCGGCGGCGCAACCAATAGCTGGGGCGGCGGCAGCAACCTCGACAATCCTCCCGACGCTTGGGGCGGACAGTACGCAGTTCCTCCGGCCGGCACGCCGACCTTCTACGGAATGTCGTACATCTTCGCACCATCGTACGAAAATCCGCCCAGCAACCAGTGGTTCGGAATGCAAGTCTGGTCGATGGAGCGCTTGGCTGAGTACTATTACGCAACCGGCGACGCCAATGCGGCGGTCATCCTCAAGCCCTGGGTCAAGTGGGCTGAATCCGTTGTCACCACGAGCGGCACCACTTACTCGCTCCCGAATCAGTTGACCTGGACTGGCCAGCCTATCACCTGGGCGGCAGGCACGACGGTCGCAACCGCTCCTGTCAACACCGGTCTCCACGTGACGGCTACTGGCAGTTCGCAAGACGTTGGCTTGACCGGCTCCTATGTGAAGACGCTGCTCTACTACAGCGCCGCAACCGCGAAGTACGGAACGCAGGACACCACGTCCTTCAACCTGGCCAAGACCCTGTTGCAAGACCTCTGGCTGGAGAAAGACACCATCGGCATTTCGTCTCCGGAAACGGGCACCAGCTACAACGACTTCACTTCGACCGTCTACGTGCCCGCCGGTTGGGCGGGAACCATGCCGGGCGGCGAGAAGATCGTCCCGGGCGCAACCTTCGAGAGCCTCCGCGGGTACGCCGCTGGAACCGAATCCGAGTATCCGGGCATCACGGCAGTTCGCGCCTACGCGGCTGGAACCGGACCGGCTCCGGTCTTCACCTTCCACCGCTTCTGGGCACAGACCGATGTCGCCTCGGCCTATGCGGTCTACTACCTCCTGTTCCCGAACGAATAAGGGAACCTAGCCGCCAACCCGCGATTCGCATTGCGGGTTGGCATATGCAATGAAAGACGGCCGCGGTTTCCGGCATAGCTTCATGTTTCTTGCGAAGCGATGCCAGACCACCGCGGCCCTTTCTTTTCCATTGCCGGCCGGCGGCGAATGTTTTCCTATCCCTGATCCCTGTTTTTCAGTGCATGGCCCCCGAACCCGCTCCTTCGCCGGGCTTGTTCTTGCTCAGCAGGAAGGCCAGCCCCACCAGTCCCACCGACATCCATGACAACTCCATGTAAACGTCCTGATAGCCCTGCGTCTGCGCCTGGCGGTTCAGCTGGTTGTAGATGTTGGCCAGCGCCATGCCCGTGCCGTTGGGACCGCCAAAGCTGCCGCCAAAAAGGCCCGTGAGAGCCTGTGTCTGCCGCTGAAAGCCGATCGAAGCTGAGGTCATCGTGTTCTGCAGGTGTTGCTGGTGCCATGATGTGCGGGTAGTCACCTGGGCATTTGTGACGGCGATGAGGATGCTGCCGCCAATGTTGCGAGAGAAATTGATGAGGCCAGCGACCTGATTGGACTCTTCCTTGGGCATTCCCACGTAAGCGGCAGTGGTTATCGAGATAAAGCAGAAGGGCAAAGGCATCATCTGCACCACCCGCAGCCAGGAGGCTTGCGCGAAGGTCATGTCCAGCGTGGTGACATCGGCCGCGATGCGAAAGGTGACAATGAACATGAGGAAGCCGATGGCGGTAAGGTAGCGCGCGGAGACCTTGCCGGTGGCAATGCCGGCCAAGGGCATGACGATCACCAGGGTAACTCCCCCGGCGGTCAACGCCAGGCCGGCGGTGGTCGCGTTCCAGCCGAGAAGCTGCTGCATGAACTGAGGCTGGAGGACGGTGTTGGCGTTGAGAACGCCGCCGACCAGCATCATCAGAAAACAACAGATGGCGAAGTTCTTGAAGCGAAAAACTTTCAGGTTGATCAGCGGCTCCTTCTGTCGCCACTCCCACCAGACCAGGGCAATCATCCCCGCAATGAAAAGAAACCCGAAGAAGCGGATGAAGTTGGAGGAGAACCAGTCGTTCTCCTCGCCTTTGTCGAGCATGATCTGCATACCGCCCATGGCCACGGTGAGAAAGCCGAGACCGAGGTAGTCCATGTTGCCCAGGCGGGAGCGGTCGGGCTTGATCCACGGGGGGTCTTCGACCAGACGGGTAACGAGAATAAACGCAAGAATGCCGACCGGGATGTTGATGTAAAAGATCCAGCGCCAGGAGAAATTGTCGGTGATCCAGCCGCCCAGAGTCGGACCGATAGACGGGGCAAGGACGGCGACCAGTCCGTAAAGGGCAAAGGCTTGGCCGCGCTTCTGCGGCGCGAATGAATCGGCCATGATGGCCTGGGCCATGGGCTGGAGACCGCCGCCGCCAGCTCCTTGAATCACCCGAAAGAGCAGCAGCATCGGCAAGGACGGCGCCGCGCCGCAGAGAAAGCTCGCCGAGGTGAAAATCACGATGCAGAAGAGAAAGAATCTGCGCCGCCCCAGTACACTCGATGCCCATGCCCCTATGGGAAGCACGATGGCGTTCGAGACCAGATAGCTGGTCAGCACCCAGGTGCCCTCATCGGTGCTCGCGCCCAGCGATCCCGCGATATGCGGCAAGGCCACATTGGCGATCGACGTGTCGAGCACCTCCATGAAGGCCGCCAGGGCCACAGTCATGGCGATCAGCCAGGGGTTCACTCTGGGCTTCCAACTCGCCGGCGTGGCCGGGGGCGGATTGGAGACGGTCTTCGCTCCGGGGGGCTGTGGCCCCGGCGGCGCTGGTTGGGAATCCGGCAATATTTCTCTCCTCGGCTGCTCTATTGATTCGCGCCGCCGCCGGCTCGGTTCATTGACGTTGGCTGAAGGATTGCGATCCCCCTCGCAAGATGCAAAGAATTGATGTGTCAGTGTGTCAATGGAACTTTCAAGAGCGATCGAGCCTCTCCTTCCGCCGGCTTGGGCTTTCTCCATCCAACCAGCGCGACGGCAAGAGCCGCGGCCTGCATGGAAACGATGAAAGCCACACAGGCAGGCCATTTGCCCAGCGCCCAGAAGGCCCCCGGAACCACTCCGGCCGCCGTGCCGCCCATATAGTAGCAAGTCAGGTACATCCCGGCCGCCGTCACGCGCGCCTCGGCCGGCGCAGCCACACGCAGGTGGCTCTGCGCGGCGGTCTGCGAGACGAACACCCCGGAGGTGAGCATTGCCAGCCCCAGAACCACCACCGGCAGCGAGGGCGCGAGCGTCAACAGTACGCCTGCCATCGAGCAGCAGATGGCCCCGCCAATGCCCACGCGCAGGCCAACCCTGGAAAGCAGAAAGCCCGCCGCCGGAGTGACGAGAAAACCTATCAGGTAAACGAAGAACAACGAACTAAGCGCCGCGGCGGAGAGCAGAAATGGCGCGGCGCTGAGATGGAACGAAATCCAGGTGAAGACGCCGACCAACGAAAACAGCACGTTGAAGCCTACCGCAAAGGTGGCGGCCAACCGCCGGTTGCCGAACAATTCCAGCCAGCGGGAGAGGAAGACGGAGTGGGAGAGCGCAATTGACCGGGGCGGGGGCATCCGGCGTCGCCCACTGGGCAGCCACGCCGCCACCGCAAAGGCGCCAGCCAACGCCATCGCGCCCAACGCCATAAGCCCCACCCGCCAGTTGAAGCGGTCGGCTAGAATGCCGGTAGCGACCCGCCCAGTAAATCCGCCCAGCGCGGTTCCACTTACATAAAAACTCATGATGAGGGCCATACGGTCGGGCGGCCACTCCTCGCCGATGTAAGTGACCACAGCGGCGATGATGCTGGGCACCATGACTCCCTGGAGAAAGCGCCAAAAAATAAGCTGTCCCAGCGAGGCGGAGGTAGCCGCCAGCAGCGTCGGAACGGAGACGCTGAACAGCGAGGCGACAATCACCTTCTTGCGGTCCAGCCGTTCGGTGAGCGCGCCAACTATCGGAGCCGACAGCGCAACTCCCAGCGTGGCCGCCGAAACCGTCATTCCCGCGCCGGTCTTCGAGGCGTGGAAGAGTCGCGTGAGCAACGGCAGCAGCGGCTGGGTGCAATAAAGTTCCAAAAAGGCGCATACGCCGCAGAGCATAACCGCGGCGGCAGCCCACGGACCCGGCGCGCGACGGTCTGTTTGTGCATGAGCTTGCATAGATCAGGATAGTCGATGGGCCTGGAACGATGGGAACCCCGCACCCGGAAACCGTTTCCGCTCCTCGCGCAGTTCGCGGGTTTTCGCAACCCGCCCCTCGCACCGTACACTGTTTCTTCAAGGAGAGACCAACCGCATGGCCTACCCAACCCACTACCGCTACACCCGCGAACACGAGTGGATCGCGCTCGATGGCGCCATCGGCTCCATCGGCATCACCGACTACGCCCAAAATTCGCTCGGCGACATCGTATACGTGGACGCGCCCAAGGTGGGCGATCCGGTCACCGCCAACACCCCCTTCGGCTCGGTCGAAAGCGTAAAGGCCGTCAGCGACCTCTACTCGCCGGTCACCGGCACCGTCACCGCAGTCAATGAAGAACTGAAGGACTCGCCCGACAAGATCAACGAGGCTCCCCACGAGACTTGGATCGTCAAGGTGCAGCTAGCCGATTCGGCCCAGTTCGATTCCTTGCTCGATGCCGCGTCATACGAGGCGTTCATAGCCGAAGAAGGCTAGTGTCTGTCATCGAATTGGTTATGTGCAAGCTAGTACTGTGACCGTTTGATTGTGAAACATGGATTCCACGATATGGGTGCCCCAGGTCCCGATTTTGGGACCTGGAAGATTGCAGACTCATATGGTCGTGGCACTTGAGGCTGGAAGCCGCGCCATGCGCTACTTACCCAAATCGCCTGCCGAACGCCGCCGGATGCTCACCGAAATCGGCGCCGACTCGATCGACGATCTCTTCGCCGTCATTCCCGCCGAGTGCCGGCTGGAACGCGATCTGGCCGTGCCCCGCCAGTACGCCGAAAGCGAGATTGTCGACTATTTTCGCGCGGCGGGCGCCAAAAACGCCACGGATTATATCAGCTTTCTCGGCGCCGGCGCTTATCGCCATTACCGCCCGGTCGTCATCGACTCGCTCGTTCAGCGCGGCGAGTTTCTCACCAGTTATACGCCCTATCAGGCGGAGATAAGCCAAGGAACCTTGCAGGCCGCCTTCGAGTTTCAAACCATGATCGCCGAGTTGACCGGCATGGACGTGGCCAACGCCAGTATGTACGACGGCTCCACCGGCGCCGCCGAGGCCGCGATGATGGCCGCCCGCATCACGGGAAGAAGCAAGGCCGTCGTCGCTTCCACCGTGCATCCCGAGTATCGAGAAGTGCTGGCCACTTACTCCCGGCATCGGGGCCTGCCCGCGGATTCGGTCGGCTACGATCCGGAAACCGGCCGCCTCGATCTTGCCGCCCTGGAAGCCGCCGTTACCCAAAAAACCGCCGCCGTCCTCGTGCAATCTCCAAACTTCTTCGGCGTTGTCGAGGACATTCCGGCCATCGCGGCCATCGCGCACGCCCAGGGCGCGCTGCTCGTTGTCTCCATCGCCGAGGCCGTCTCGCTCGGAGTCGTCCGCCCGCCCGCCGAGGCGGATATCGTCAGCCTGGAAGCGCAATCCTTCGGCGTGCCGCTCAGTTATGGCGGGCCATTTTGTGGAGTTATCGCGACCAAAGAGCGATTCCTGCGTCAGATGCCCGGACGCCTGGTCGGCCAAACCGTCGATCGCAGCGGCTACCGCGGCTTCGTCCTCACCCTCTCCACCCGCGAACAGCACATCCGCCGCGAGAAGGCCACCTCCAACATCTGCACCAATCAGGCATTGGTTGCGCTCATGGCCACAGTCTTTCTCGCCGTCTACGGCAAAGAAGGAATGCGCGAACTGGCCGAGCATAACCTCGCCAAAGCGAGTTATGCCGCGCAGGTTCTTTCCGCGCGGCCTGGAGTCAAACTGCTCTTTGCCGGCGCGCCCCGCTTTCACGAATTCGTCCTGCAAACCGACGAGGCGCCGGCGGTCCTGAGCCGTCGCCTCCTGGAAAATAAAATCGTCGGCGGTCTCGATCTGTGCAAGTGCTATCCGGAGTTGGGCCATGCTACCTTGTGGTGCGCCACCGAGGTTGTTACCCGCAAGCAGATAGACGATGCGGCCAAGATTCTGGCGGCATCCTAAATCTCCCAGCCCAGCGCCGGTCCGCTAACTCGCTGACTTCAAGCCATCGCCTCGCGCCCCATCGGCTCGAAGCGCAACTGGTTCGAGTTGCGGTCCACATCGATGCGCACGTGCGATCCATGCAGCACCTCGCCGTTGAGTATCTTGATCGCCAGCGGGTCTTGAATCATCCGCTGCAAGGCCCTCTTCAAAGGTCGCGCCCCATAAGCCGCATCCGACCCGGCAGCCAGAATCAACTGCCGCGCCGATTCGGTAAGCTCGAGCGATATCTGCCGGTCTTCAAGCAGCTTGGCAACCTCATTCAGCCGCAGATCGAGTATCCGGCTCATCTGCGCGTGACCGAGTGGACGGAAGATCACCGTATCGTCCACGCGATTCAAAAACTCCGGCCGGAAGTGCTCGCGCAGCACACGCATCGCCGACTCGCCCGCCATCTCGAAGTCATGCTCGGTCTTCAGCGTCTCGCCCACGAGTAACTGCGCCCCTAAGTTCGATGTCATGATCAGCACCGTGTTCTTGAAGTCCACCGTGCGTCCCTTGGCGTCGGTCAGCCGACCGTCGTCCATCACTTGCAGCAGTATGTTGAACACATCCGGGTGAGCCTTCTCGATCTCGTCGAAGAGAACGACCGCGTAGGGCCTTCTTCTTATGGCTTCCGTGAGTTGTCCGCCTTCGTCGTAGCCGATATAGCCCGGAGGCGCGCCAATCAGCCTTGCCACCGCGTGCTTTTCCATGTACTCGCTCATATCGATGCGCACCATCGCCTGCTCGTCGTCGAAGAGAAACTCGGCCAGCGCCCGCGCCGTCTCCGTCTTGCCCACCCCCGTCGGCCCCAGAAAGATGAACGAGCCTATCGGCCGCCGCGGATCGCTCAACCCCGCCCGCGAGCGCCGAATCGCATTGGCCACGATGGTCAGCGCGGCATCCTGTCCTATAACTCGCTCGCGCAGCCGGGTCTCCATCTCCACTAACTTCCTGACTTCCCCCTCCAGCATCCGCGAGACCGGAATCCCCGTCCACTTGCTTACGATTCCGGCAATGTCTTCCTCGTCAACCTCGTCCTTGAGCATCCGCGCCACGCCCGCATTGCCCTCCTGCGCGGCGCTCAGTTGCTTCAGCTCCGCTTCCAGCTTCGGCAGCTCGCCGTATTGAATCTGCGCCGCCCGCTCCAGCACGCCCTTGCGCGTCTGCTCTTCCGCCTCGAAGCGTAGCGCCTCGATCTTTTTCTTGACCTCCGTGATGCGGCTGCTCGCCTCCCGTTCCTTCGTCCAGCGCGCCGAAAGCGCCGTAATCTCCTCGTTCAACGCGGCGATCTCGCGCTCCACTTCGCCGCGTCGCTCCACGCTGTTCGCATCCGTCTCCCGCTTCAGCGCCTCGCGTTCTATCTCCAGCGAAGTCCTCTCCCGCTCCCGCTGATCGATCACCGTCGGCTTCGATCCTTTTTGAATCGCCAGCGAAGCCGCCGCTTCGTCCACTAAGTCGATAGCTTTGTCCGGCAAGAATCTGTCGCTGATGTAACGATGCGAGAGCGTCGCCGCCGCTACAATCGCCGCGTCTTTGATGCGCACGTCGTGATGGGTCTCGTAACGCTCCTTGAGTCCGCGCAGAATGGCGATCGTGTCTTCGACGTTGGGCTCGCCGACGTAGACAATTTGAAAGCGCCGCTCCAGCGCCGCGTCTTTCTCGATATATTTGCGGTACTCGTTCAGCGTGGTTGCGCCGATGGCCCGCAGCTCGCCCCGCGCCAGCGCCGGCTTCAGCATATTGCTGGCGTCGATGGCCCCTTCGGCCGCGCCCGCGCCCACCAGCGTGTGTAACTCGTCGATGAAGAGCACGATCTCGCCGTTCGATTCTTCTATCTCCTTGAGCACGGCCTTCAGTCGGTCCTCGAACTCGCCGCGAAACTTGGCGCCGGCTAACATGGAACCTAAGTCGAGCGAGATAACTCGCTTGTCCTTAAGGTTCTCCGGCACGTCGCCACTAACGATGCGCCGCGCCAGCCCCTCGACGATGGCCGTCTTGCCCACGCCGGGTTCGCCGATCAAAACAGGATTATTCTTCGTCCGTCGGCTCAGCACTTGAATCACGCGGCGAATCTCCTCGTCGCGGCCGATCACCGGGTCCAGCTTGCCGCCCCGGGCTAACTCGGTCAAATCCTTGGCGTACTTTTCCAGGGCCTGAAACTTGCCTTCGGGATTCTGGTCGGTGACGCGCTGCGTTCCGCGCACGGCGGTCAGCGCCTTCAGAATCGCCTCATGCGTCGCGCCCACGTTTTCGAGCACCAAGTATGAGGTGTCCCCGTTCGGACGGGCCGCGCCCAGCAGCAAATGTTCCGTGGAAACGTACTCGTCCTTGAAGTTGGCCGCCTCGCGGAAGGCCTGCTCCAGCGCCTTGTTGAGCGCCTGGCTCAGCCCCGGCTGGCTGGCCGAGCCCGCCACGCGCGGCAGCTTCTCTTCAATCTGGTGCAGATCGTGCTCCAGCCGTTCGATGGGAACGCCGATCTTGCCCAGCACCGAAGGGATCACGCCCTCGCGGTCCTCGATGAGCGCCAGCAGTAGATGCGCCGGCTGCACCTCCGGGTTGCCAAGCTCGGTCGCCCGACCCTGCGCCTGCGCAATCGCTTCCTGCGACTTGACCGTCAACTTCTCCCAACGAATCGCCATCTTCTTCCTCCGCTGTTCATCGAGTTGATCTTCGCCCGATTGAAAAACTCATGCCATTTGTCTTTGGAATGCAATATACTGTCCGCATCCCGGAAATACGATTGGGAGACCCTGAAAGGAGTATAAATGTCGTTGCATAAGTTGACAGTCGTCTTGTTCTTTGTTTTTCCGATGGTCCTCTGCAAGGCCCAAACCGCTCCCGCCAGGCCGATCGAGCCCACGGCCATCGGCGTGGTCTATCATCTCGACCCGACTAGCCAGGAATTGAAGAAGCTCCCGGACGAACAGTGGAAGGAGCAAGGTGGCTTTAACGGGTATAGGACTTACATCAAAGTATCTGGAAAAAGCTCCTCCTTCCGCGTAAAGGCAGACGAAAAAGGCGAATTTGTTTTCAATACGGGAAGCCCAGAAAAAGTCTCGCTTTACCGATTCACAGAGGGAGGCAAACGTCAGTTCGAATTCAAGAAGCTAACGATGGGCGGAACTGAATTCATCAAAGGCCTCCCCGTTGAAGTAAGCAAATACGGTGAGTCCTCGTACAAACTGGTCCCCGCGTCGCCACTCACTCCCGGCGAATACGCAATCGTCATTGCCGGTGAGGTCTACACCTTTGGCGTCGATTGATCGATTCTCCACTGGGTGCCCCACCCTCGCGGCGTATTTGTTTTTGCCGATAGGGTGGGAGATTTCAAACTCATCCTCGCACCTGATCTCTGCCCCCTGAACCCTGCCTTTACGCCACTTTCACCTGAATCTGCTCATCAGCGGGCAAACTCTTCACAAACTAGTGTCCTGAGTCCAAAGTTCGTTCAACAAAACTCTGTCATCCTGAGCGACCGTACCCTGAGCTTGCCGAAGGGGAAGGGAGTCGAAGGACCTGCGGTTGCTTTTCGGCATTCATCTACAAACCTCAGATCCTTCGACTCACCACCCCCAAATTGAAGAACATTTGGGGCCCCGTTCGCTCAGGATGACAGATACGTTATGTTGTGAACTTCTAACTCACCACACCAACGACCCGCAAACCCGGCAGTCCCTCAAAGTCCTTGATATTCGTGGTCAACAGAGCGTAGTCATTCTCAATTGCCTGCGCGGCGATCCAGAGGTCGTTGACCCGCGTTCTCGGTGACCGGCCCGACTGTTTCATGAAAGCGGCCAGCATACCGAAAGCGTTGGCCGTTTGTGCAGTCACATCGAGAACGGGCATCTCTTCGAAAGTGCTCAGGGCTCTCCTTCGATGCATCCGGATAGCAAGGTCGCCTGCCGACTCGACGCCAAAGCTCAGTTCTCCCAGAGAAATCACCGAGATAAAGACCTGTTGTTCCCCAGCGGCCTCAGATGCGGCCTCTTCGGTTATCTGCTCTTCAGACAACCCAATCCATATTGAGGTGTCGAAGATCATTCCCATGGATCGTGAACCTCTTGGTCGAGATCTCCACGGCTGTCTCTTAGCCAGGATTCACCCTGGGCTGGCGTCAGCAATCCTTTGATCCGGGCAATGGCTTGCGCAGCTGTCATCGTTCGCTTCGCGGGCACAATATGGGCTATCTCGGTGCGATTCCGCATCACGCTGACCGTTTCACCCATGAGAATTCGTTCCAGGATCGCGCTCGTGTTGCGCGCCAGATCGGAAGCGCTGATGATTTGCATCGTCATCCCTCACCACAAAAATGCGTAACATTACATACCAGTACATAGTATTCGCATTTTCGGTAAAAGGAAAGTGCAAGCCCTTCCCCACGGCGAGAATGGATTGGACCACCAAGGCCCTCAACGGTGGTCAGCACGATCATTACAGCAAACAGTAGTCAGCAGCCAGTCCAAGAACTGTCCACTGACCACTGTTCACTGACAACTGTTCTTACGCCACTTTGATCTCAATCTGCTTCGGCTGGGCTTCCGGCTTCTTCGCCAACTCCAGCTTCAGCACACCCGCATTGTAGCTGGCCTTCACGTTCTCCGTATCCACGGTCGAAGGCAGCGTAAAGGCGCGGAAGAAGCTGCCGTAGCGCCGCTCGATGCGATGGAAGTTCTGCTCCTTCTCCTCGGCCTCCAGCTTGCGCTCACCCTTGACGGTGAGCGTGTGGTTCTCCACGCGCACGTCCAGGTCCTTCTGCTCGATGCCCGGCACTTCCAGCTTGAGCACCACCTTTTGCGGGTCTTCATAGATGTCGACCGCCGGAACGAAGCTGGCGGCAGCCGCCGTTTCGTCCCCGTCGTTCAGGTCGCGGAAGAGCGAGTTGACGCGATTCTGCAAGGCTACGACTTCCCGGAAAGGGTCCCAACGAGTGATTGCCATGAGAGTGTTCCTCCTTGATTCGATTCAAATTCCGCGGGCCTAAGACATGAGTCCAGGCCGCTCAATAAATCTGATACAACTATAGCATAAAAGATTCAGAAAATGTGCGTGTTTTACGCGCATATTTTATCTCATTATTTATCAATGATTTATGTGAGTAGAATTCGTGACGAACCGGTTTCGAATATGGTGCGCTCCTGGTAGAGGTTGTGGGAGGTGTTTTTTAGAGCGTTTCGAGTGATTGCATAAGGGTGCTCCGCTGTTCTTCGCCGTATCTGAATGCGATCGAAAAGGCCTGGTCGAAGATCAGGCGGCATCTCCGCTCAACCCGCGCCAAAACCGCGGAGGATCTCGACAAAGCCGTTGCCGAAGCCCTCGGACTTATCACGCCGGACGACGCAAACTCTTGGTTCAAACACGTCATGCCGGCATTGCTGGAACTGTAAAAATGCTCCAGAAACATAGTTGCCGCGTTTTAGCGGGGAAAGTGAGGGCAGAGGGTTGTGGTATTCACTTGCCGGCAGTGGAACATACGCACGATCTGTATGCGTTTGGGGTGCGATTCGACAGTGAGCATACATATTGCGGCCAGAACGCTTTGAGAACCGGGGAAAGATAGCCCAGGGAGAAATCCGAGATATAACTCCGACTGGCTTCCGTTTTGGCGGCGGCATCGGCCGCGAAGCCGGCTATCAACTCGCTCACTGAAGTTGGAGTGAATGCGGCCTTGCCGTAGGTGCGCGCAAAATCGTACTCTTCCGTCCAAGCCGCATCGACGCCGGTCCGGTTCGATGCCTCATAGACCCGATAATCCGCCAGCGCGGCGGAAGCGGAGTCGATCTGGACGACGGTGAAGGATGGATTGTTCCCGTCGATCGGGGAGATGGACGATACCATCTTGACCGCAACGCCCTTGCGCGATGCGGGACTTGCGTTTGAGTTATCGGGCTTGAGAAGGCGCACCTCGTCCATATGGGTGTGCGCGAAGATCGCTAACTGCACTACGTCGTCGAACTCAGCCAGTTCGTCTGCCAGCTTCTCCGAGGATAGGAACATCTCCGGCCCCTGGCCGTCGCAAACATCGTCCAGTTTGGTCACTGTCGAGTGCAGATCGACTCCGGGCGGAATGTGAGCCATGACCCATATCTTCTCCTTGTCATGGCGGGCCTGCGAAAGCTGTTGCAGAAGCCAGGCAAGCTGCGCCTCCGCGGCGCCGGGATCGGCCTTTCCCGCGCAGCTTCTATATTTCTTCGACATAAACAGATCGTTCAGCACAAGCAGGCGCGCATGGGCGATGGGCGCGGGCAGAGGAACGCTGTAATAGCCGCCCGCCGAGAAACTCTCCAGCGCGTCCGATCGTTCCGATGCGGAAGAGTCCCCTGTAACTTCTTTGCCGCTGACTGAAAGAAACTCGCTCCGAGCGTCGAGACGGTAATCGCCGCAGTCCGAGTCGTTGTTTCCAAGAGCGGCATAGACAGGAACGCCGGGAAAGGAACCGCGCAACTCCTCAATTACATAATCCAGCGTCTTTTCGACGAAGCTTTTGTAATCTCCCGGCTTGGGATGGGCTAACAGGGCTTCGTACTTGCAGGAAAAATCGTGGGCGATCAGGTCTCCGCTGACGGCGACGAACTTCGCTCCGGCGGCATGGGCGCGCATGGCCTTCAAACTGGACTCCAGCAGCGGAAAAGAAGTATCGGCGCCGCGGGCGCCGCAGCTTTGCTGCAACGCCGCAAAACGCCGCTCCCGATCCGGCGACGGCGGCGCGGAGAGAATGGCCTTCCACTGACTCACCGGAGCGGCGGCTAGCGACGGAACCTTGCCGGGATCCCAAAAAGGATCGAAGTGAACATCGCTCACCAGCAGAGCGGGAACGGTCTTCTCGGTCGAGTGCGCGGCGGTCGAACCTATCTGCGCGAAGGCCACGCCTGCTAGCAGAAAGAAGCTGGCAAAAGCCATGCTTCGCCTGACATCGGCGAAGAAGATGCAGGCATAGAGATTCCGCTCCATAGTTTGTCCTTTGCAGCCGGCATTGCAGTTAGCCGACGCGCTCGATGACCACTGACTCGAGGACGACCGGCTTGCGGGGATTGTCCTGGCCGTTGCGGGGGACAAGGGAGATTTTGACGGCGATCTCCTGGCCCTCGACCACTTCGCCGAAGACCGTGTGCTTGCCGGTGAGCCAGGGGGTGGGAGCCACGGTAATGAAGAACTGGCTGCCGTTGGTATTCGGCCCGGAGTTAGCCATGGCCAGAATGCCGGCTTTGTCCAACTTATGGGGCGAGCCTTTCGTCTCGTCCTCAAAGCGGTAACCGGGACCGCCGGTGCCCACGCCCAGCGGGTCGCCGCCCTGGATCATAAAATCGGGAATGACGCGGTGAAAGACGGTGCCGTCGTATAACTTGTCCTTCGATTTGGCGCGGGTTCCGGGGTGGGTCCATTCCCTGCCGCCCTCGGCCAGTTCGATGAAGTTCTTGACGGTGATAGGCGCGTCGGCCTCGAAGAGGCGAACGGTGATCTTTCCCTCGGTGGTGGTGAAGACGGCGTAGGTTCCTGCGGCAAGCGGCATGAAAGCTCCTGAGTTTGGTTGTGGCATCGAGGTTTCCCAGGTCCCGGAATCGGGACCTGAGGCACCGCAAATTGCAGTAACTTCGATTTACGGTTTGGGCGCGGCGGGCTTGGGAGCCGGTTGCGGCGCGGCACCCGGCAGCGGCTGGCCCTCGCGGACGATGGTGACTTTCTTGAGCACCACCGGAGTTAGCGGTTTGTCCTGGCCGTCGCGCTCGACCCGGGCGATGCTCTTGACCACCTCAACGCTCGATTCGTCGCACTGGCCAAAGAGCGAGTAATGCTGGTTGAGAAACGGGGTGGGAACTTCCGTGATGAAAAACTGGCTGCCATTGGTGTTAGGCCCTGAGTTAGCCATGGCCAGCTTTCCGGGCTGGTCGAAGTTCAGGTTGGGATCGAACTCGTCGACAAACTTGTAACCGGGGTCGCCCGTGCCGGTTCCGGTGGGATCTCCGCCTTGAATCATGAATTCCGGAATGACTCGGTGGAAGACGGTACCGTCGTAGTACGGTTTTTTACGCTGCTTGGTTTTGCCGGCAGGGTCGGTCCATTCTATGCTTCCCTCGGCAAGGCCAATGAAGTTGGCCACCGCTTTGGGCGCCTGTTTCTGGTAAAACTGGCAGACGATGCGCCCCATCGAGGTATCCATCACCACGGTAGGGCCGTTGGGATGGACGAGGGCGGCCGCGGTGGCCTGGGGCGCGTCGGGCACGGCATCGGCCGGTTTGGTGGAGGTTTGTGCGAAGGCAGTGGCGGCAAAGGCCACACCCAGACTGGAAATGAACAGCGACGAGGCGATTTTCATACCGCTCTTGAGGGTAAATCATGCGGCGGGGGGAGGGCCAGCGTGAAAATCCGCGGTGTCTCCGTTCTCCGCAGATCGCCGCTATTGCTGCAAGACCACTTGATCGCCTTCTTTCAGTCCGCTCAAAATCTCGGTGACCGAACCGTTCGAGAGGCCCACGGCCACGGAAACCTTGCGCTTGCCTTCCTTCTGCGACTTATCCGGTATCTCGACCGAGGCGCGCTTCTGGTTGTCGTAGATCACGGCGTTTTCCGGCACCGTCAGCACACCCTTGTGCTCGTCGAGAAGAATCTCGGCGTTGGCCGTCATGTTGGCTTTCAATTCGCCGCCCGGATTGTCGATCGATACGCGCACCTCGAAGGTGGTCACATTGTCCTTCTCCACGCCCAGCGGAGCGATCTTGGTAACCTTGCCCTGAAAGAAGCGGTCGCGGAAGCTCTCTACCTTGATGCGCGCCGGCTGGTTCATGTAGACGTGCGCGATGTCGGCCTCGTCCACCTTGCCCTGGACGTAAACCTGGGTGGTGTCGCCCTCGGTCATCACCAGCGTGGCCGTCGAGCCGAGCACCAGAATCGAACTGACCGCGTCGCCGATCTCCACGTCGCGGGAGAGAATCACTCCGTCCATGGGCGCGACGATGGTGGTGTAACTCAACTGCTCCTCAAGCTGCTGAAGGCCGGCCTGAGCCTGCATGACCTGCGCCCGCGCCTGTTTGAGCCGCGCCGTATCCACGCCGATCTGGGCCTTGGAGTTGTCGCGCCGGGTGAGCGCCGCCAGATAGTCCCGGTTGGCGTCGTCAAGCGCCTGCCGGCTGACCACGCCTTCCTTTTGCATCTCCAGGTTGCGGTCGAGCGTGGACTTGTACATGGGCAGGTCCGGCGCGGCAGCGTTCACCTTGTCCTGCTCGATATTGGCTTCAAAGGAGGAAACGTTGGCCTCCGCCGCGGCCAGTTGCGCCCGCTGCGCGGCCACCTGGGCCACAATCTCCTGCTGGTCGAGCTGCGCCAACTGCTGGCCCTTGTGAACCTGATAGTTGATGTCCACGTAGAGCTTTTCCACGATGCCCGAAGCCTTGCTTTTGACCTCGACCTTGGTGATGGGCTGAATCTTGCCGGTGGCCACCACCGAGCGCGCCACGTCGCCGCGGGTCACTTTGGCCAGCTTGTTGGGGTCGATGGAAGCGCCCCTGGCCAGTCGGGCCAGGGCGATGCCCAGAACCAGCACCACGAGCAACCCGCCCGATCCCAGCCATATCCAGAAACGCTTGCTTTTGCGCGACGCAGCCAATGGAAACCTCCTGGAAATCCAAAGAAAGCCGCAGCTTTTCTTCGCATGAATCCTTTGATGAAGAAAACCGAAATAAGAGAGCGGTAACTTTCCGCCGTCCCGCATCGTGACCGGGCAGGCGCCGGTTCCGGCGCTGCTTTTCATACGCAACCGAGGCCGCTCCGGTTCCGGGGAAGTTGGGCCCTTATCGCTTGCAAGCGCGCCGATTCTTTCTCGCCATCAAAACGATTCTCGTTTTTCCGCAACCGATTCGTGCGCAGTTGCGGCAAGAACGGCTATCATTCGGAGTTATCCGGCTTGTGGCTCCAAGAGACCGCGAGTTCAGGAAGAGAAACGAGGTCATTCATGGCAAAATCCCCCCGCTTCGCGGACCAGTCCTGCGCCCTCCTGCCTGGAAGCGAAAAATCCGCCGCCCCAGCCGCGACTCTGCTCAAGGCAACGCCCTCCAAATCCAAGCTGACCGTCTCGGTCATTGTCAAACGCAAAGAGCCCCTGAAGATCAACCGCCGAGGCGGCCGGGCAGCCGGGCCTGTGCGCGTCACCCGCGCCGAGTTCAAGAAGCATCACTCCGCCGATTCGAGCGCTCTGAAGCAGATTCGCGCCTTCGCCAAGGAGTTCGGCCTTAAAGTCGTGGAAGATCCAGTCTCAGCCCTGCGCCGCACCGTGCAGCTTATCGGTTCGGCCGCCGACATCCAGAAGGCCTTCGGCGTGGCACTCGAACAAAAGACCATCGATGGCGAGGAGTACCGTGTGCGCGAAGGCGGCATTCACCTGCCGGAGTCGCTGCTCGACTCGGTGGAGGCAGTGCTGGGGCTGGACAACCGGCCCCAGGCAACGCCCCACTTTCGCCTCCACAAGCCAGACCCGACGCAACCGGCCCAGCCCGCCGGCAGCTTTACCCCTCCCCAGGTCGCGGAAGCCTATCGGTTTCCCGCAACCGCTAGCGGAGCAGGCCAGACCATCGGCATCGTCGAGCTTGGCGGCGGATACCGCAAGGCCGACCTCACCGCCTACTTCAAAACCCTCGGCCAAGCCGCGCCCAAAATCACCGCCGTCACCGTAGACGGCGGGAAGAACTCCCCCTCGAACACCGCTGGAGCCGACCCAGAGGTGATGCTGGATATTGAAGTCGCCGCGTCCGTCGCGCCCGGCGCAAATATCGCAGTCTACTTCACGCCCAACACCGACCAGGGTTTTATCGACGCCATCACCACCGCCGTTCACGATACGGAGAACGCGCCCAGCGTGATCTCGATCAGTTGGGGCGGGCCGGAGTCGAGTTGGACGCAACAGTCGCTCACCGCGCTGGACGCAGCCTGCCAATCGGCCGCCGCGTTGGGCGTCACAATCACAGTTGCAGCCGGCGACAACGGTTCCACCGACGGCGGCACCGGCAACAACGTGGATTTCCCGGCCTCTAGTCCGCATGTGCTGGCCTGCGGAGGCACCAAACTGGTGGCCGACGGAGCGACGATAGTCTCCGAGGTGGTTTGGAACGAGTTGGCGAACAATGAAGGCGCCACCGGCGGCGGCGTCAGCAACGTCTTCCCATTGCCCACCTGGCAGGCGAACGCCAATGTCCCCGCCCCCAGCGTGAGCACGGGCGGTCGCGGCGTCCCCGACGTGGCTGGAGATGCCGACCCCACCACCGGCTACGAGATTCGCGTCGATGGCCAGAGCATTGTGGTCGGCGGCACCAGCGCCGTCGCGCCGCTCTGGGCGGGGCTGATCGCCGTCGCCAATCGGCAACTTGGCGCTCAGGTTGGCTTCATTCAGCCTGCCATTTACGCCGCCAAAGCCGCCTCTGCCTTCAACGACATCACCCAGGGCAACAACGGCGCCTTTTCAGCCGGCCCCGGCTGGGATGCCTGCACTGGCCTCGGTTCGCCCATTGCCGCCAATCTCATTCCTCTGCTGGCGCCCGCTGATACTGGTTCCGCTTCCAGCAAGCCGGTCAAAGAGGCGAACAAGCCTGCGAAAGCGAAGAAACCGGCCAAAAAAGCTGCCCGCAAATCCGCGCGATAGATTCTCTATCCGTCTTGAGACTGCCATCAAAAAACCGTATGGCTATGTCCGCCCAGGCACCGGGCGGACAGAGCCGTTGTAAAGGTGCGATTTGACCGGTCGATGAGCGGCGGCGTTGGCAAACCCAGTTCCGCCCCAGCCAACTTTCCGGCAGCGGAGCGCGCAGCCATTCCGGAGCGTCCGCGTGAAGTTGGCCAAAAGGTTGTAAAAGAACAGGTTCGGCTAGTAGAATTGGCGGATGGCAATACGAGGAAGATCGAGCAACGCGAACCTGAAAACCTCGCTCCGGATTTGGCTGTTGGCAGGAGCTTCTTCTGTTGCACTGACCGCTTTGGTGGTAACCTTCACCACGCGGCCGGTGCAGGCGGATGCGAAGCTACCCAAGCCAGCGGCCGCCGCTTCCCTAGCGGCTCCGGCAGTGAGCGCGACGCCAGAAGGATTGGCGCCGAGGGAAACCGCTGCTGAACACCGCGCCGACCTGCTTCACGGCCTTGCCTCGTGGTACGGAGGGGTCTTCAACGGACGCCTGACGGCCAGCGGCGAACGCTTCAACATGAACGCGCTGACTGCCTGCCATCCAACGCTGCCCTTCGGCTCGTTGGTGCGGGTGGTGAACCGGGACAACAAGAAGTCGGTGGTGGTCAAGATCACCGATCGCGGCTATCTTTACGAGGGCCGGGTCATCGACCTTTCCTATGCCGCCGCCGAGAGAATTGCAATCGCCAAAGAAGGTCTTGCCGAGGTCGATTTGCAGGTTCTTTCGCTGGGCAAACACAGGCACGTCAAATAATCCGAGGTTTGCGCTCCTCTACGCACAACGGCCAGCCTGAGGGCTGGCCGTTGTGCGTCTTGCTGATGAAATCCAGGCCGGCTGCGAGGCGACTATCGGTGGGCCGCGGCGGGAGCTTTGCCGGCAAGGGTCTCGAAATCCTGGACCAGCGCCGCGACCGCTTTATCGAAGCCGCGGTCGCGCAAACCTTGAAAAGGCGAACCTGATCCAAACTCAGTCAGCGACCAAAGTACATAATGGGATTTGCGGTCATAGATGACCAGCTTGAGGTTGACTAATTGATCTAACTGAGTTTCCAGGACCAGGTCGGCATCGGATGGATCGGTTACCATCTCGAACTTGCCCGTGGACTTGAGACTAGTATAGAACTGGTTGTAGAAGCGATCGGGACCGCCGCTGTATACGGAGTTTACGGGGGCTGTATTGGAGACGAAAATCTTCTTTGCGGCGAGAATGGCGGGTGGAACGGGGCCTGCTTGCGCGCAGGCCGGCTGTTGGGCGAGGGCGACGGTCAGTAGCACGGCGCAAACTGCGGACCAAATACCAAAGGCGAGTTTCTTCACGGGAATGCCCTCCTTGCGGGCGAATGCTTCTATCGAACAATAACCCGCCGCCTGGGGAATTGTTTCTCTGAATCGCAAAGAATATCGGGAGGCGGAGCTTTCCCCCGTGACGGCAGAGTTATGCGGAGCGCACTTACTCGCTCTCCGGCCTCACAAACGGTTTTTGCAGATAGAGGCGGGCCTCGTTGACCGCGCCCTGGGTATTGTCGTTGGTCTGCACCGCCAGCCGGTACTCGTTCACCGCGCGGTCGCGCTGGCCGGTAATGTCGAATATCTTGCCCAGCGCGATGTGGCTCCAGACCTCGGTCCAACGCGGTTCGCCGTCGCCGCGCAGCGCGTCGCGATAGGCGTTGACGCTGGCCTGGTAGTTGCGCTGCGTAAACAGCAGTTCGCCGATGCGGTAGCTGGCCAGGGAACTCTGCGGGTTGGCTTCGAGCGCCTTCTGATACTCGGCCAGCGCGCCGGTCAGGTCGCCCTGCGCCACCAACTGCTGCCCCTTGAGGATGGAGACCCGCACCTGCAAATCCGGCGTGGACTTGAGCACACGGTTCTCCGGGTCGATGGCGATGCGCCGCGGACGGCCGAAGGTATCCACCATGAATTGCGTGTTGGTGCCCACCACGTCCACCTTCTTGACCTCGGTCTTGCCATCGGTCTCGACGCGCAACTCGACCGGCATACGGAAGAGGTCGAGGTCCTGGTCGATCTCGCCGATGGTGCGAAAGCCCTTGTTGTTGCCCAGCCGGTAGACGGCGTATTTGTTGGTGAACTGCGGCGCGCCGGTGCCGTCCACCCACTGCGCGAAGAAGGCAGTCAACTGCTGGCCGCTCTGCGCCTCGGCCACCTTCTCGAAATCGGCCGCGCGCAGCGGGCTGTCGGCGTATTGGCTGAGCGCGCCCTTGAGCGTGGCCAGAAAGGCTTGGTCGCCGATCTCCCAGCGCAGCATATGGAAGATCATCGCGCCCTTTTCCAGCGTCATCGACTGAAACTCCGGCGAGAAGGGGCTGAGGCGGTTGACGCTCGAAAGCGGAATGGTATCGTAGGCCAATGCGCCGGCGGAAACGTCCTGCAGCGCCGTCTTCAGCGCGTTCTTGCCGTTCTCGTCCTCCACATACATCAGTTCGCCGTAGCGGGCCATGCCGTTGGTGATCCAGGCGTCGTTGAGGGTGCGCGGACTGACCTCGGAACCCCACCACTGGTGGGCGATGGTGTTGGCCAGCAGGCGAATGCCGGATTTGTCGCCCACGCGGGAGCCGAGAATCGCCGCCAACTCCGGCGCCCAGGCGGCGGGCAGCGTATCGTCGGGAATTTCGACCACGTTGAGATGGCTCGATTCCGGCGCGCCGAAGCTGGAGGTGAAGAAGTCGAACTCCTTGGCGGCGGTCTGCGCCAGTTCATTCGCCGACTGCTGGTGGCTGACGGTCAGATAGACCTTCACCGCGCCCGCCGAAACCGGGTCCACAAAGCGCCCGGCAATCACCGTGCCGGGGAAGCCGGGCCTGGTCCAGTTGAAGTCGTACAGGTCGCCGGGCTTGCCGTTGGCCAGCGTCGCCGGCTTCGACGGCCCGGTGCTGCCGCTGGCGAAGACCCGCATCCCCTGCGGAACGCGGATGTGCATCTCGGCGGTAAAGCGGTCGGTCATGTAGCCGGTCATGGGGAACCAGCGCGCCGCATAAAGCAGATAGCTGATCGGCTCCTGAATGGCGGCGAGTTTGAGGCCCTCGATGGGACCGTCCTCGCTGCCGGTGATCGTGCCCTCATAGACGAAGGTCCATTTCAGAACCTGTTCCTTGACGATGGGCGCAAGCGGCGTGACGCGGATTGTCCCGTCGGCGGAGCGATCCCCGGTGAGCAGCTTGCCGCTCTCATCGGAGATTTTGGTCACCTTGAGCGCCGGATGAAAGCCGAAGCTGACGATCTCGGCGTTCTCCGGCGCGGTAAAGCTGACCGTCGCCGTCGCCGCCAAGTGGTGCGTCGCCGGGTCCAGTTCGGCGTCGATCGCATAGCCGGAGATGGCCAGCGTGGGCCGCTCCGGGCGCTGGGCAAGAAGCGGAGTTACTGCCAGGAAACCATAGGCTAAACTGGCCATCACCAGCAAAGTCCGTATCATTCGACGCATCCCAGTGATCCTCTCTACGAACGGATTTGATTCACATAAGATTCGATACTGAAAATCATGTTTCAATTCAAATGAAATCGGAATGTACTTACCGCCGCTTGGGATCGTAATCGAACTTCACCAACCCATCCCGATAGTCGATGTGAATGGTTAACAAATTCAGCGTACTCTCTCCTAGTAATCCCGAAATCTCCATCCCCACATTCTTCGATATCCGCGAAGTGTCGAAGGAAACCACATTGCGCGCCTTCTGAATTAGGTTCGCGAAGTGAAACGAGATATCGTCTGCGGAGTAGACCTTCTCTACCCTTCCATCGATACCTCTCACAACAGAATGATCGTTGGAGTGAACCTTCGTTACTTCTCGCGCGGCCTGGGGCGATATCGTCGTGGCAAACGCTCCTGTGTCCATGATGAATAGTTTGATCTCTTTGCTGTTGAGTCCCGCCGGCAAGATGAGATCATGCCCGATGCGATAGACCTTTATGTAATCCTTCATCTCCGGCGCGATATAGCGGTCATAGGGTCCCTTAGCCGTTCTCTGCTTGGAGGAAGAGTTGCCGGATGCGGCAACAGGAGCAGCCGCCACGGTCGTCGCTTCCTTGACAACAGGCTTATCCTGCGCTGCCGCTTCGGAGACTGCGGCGGGTTCCTCGTCTTCGACACCTTCTGCACCGCTAGTTTTCAGGGAAGTCCCCTGGGCCGCGCTTTCTCCGGGACGCGGTGGCAGGGAGTTGAGCAGCAGTTTATGATCCGGGTAGTCCAGAGTAACCAGAAAATGCGAAAACACATCCATCCCGATCAGGCCGTCGACATTATCTACGGCGTTCCTGCTGCCAAGCACATGGACCTGGCAATCCTGAAACTCCAGGTTCCCGATGTGAATGGATTCCGCATACGCAGAATACCCAGGCTGGTCACCCTCATCGCCGACACCGCTAATCTTCGTTTCAACAAACGGCTTTAGCCCCGCACGCTTGGCTACGGAACGGCTTACCAATATCCCACCGGCGCCGGTATCGATTTGCAACTCGGATTTGCGCCCGTTCAACTTTACGTCGAGTCCGAAGCCCTTCAAATGATTCGCATCGTACATCCAATCGAATGGAATATCCGTGTTTGCCGTCGTGGAAACCAAGCGGCAAGCCTCGTGCGGCTCTACCTCCATCTTCTTCAATCTCTCCAGGTACTCCCGCCATCGGCGTGTATCTTCCTCATCGTTCCCCGTCGGCACCGATAGATAGGCTTCCAACTCGGCAATCCGCTGCTTCAACGGAAGAGTGTGAAGCCACTCTCCTCGAATCTCCGGGTCTACCGGATCGAGTTGATGGGCTCTTTCTAGTTGTTTGCGGCTGGAGGCATAGAGAGAACTGATACGCTCAAGGTCGGCCAGCAGCAGGTGGTTGCGTGGATTGCATGGATCGAGTTTGTCGGATTCAAATGCCGTTTGCGCAGCAATCCACGGCATTCCCTGACGATATTCGACCTCTCCCCGCAAAGTTATCAAAGACGCAGAGTTGGGAGCGTCGGCAAGCGCCGCCTTCGCTGCATCTGCCGCTTCTTGCACTTTCTGTTGGCGCAAGAGGGCATGAACCAAGCCGATCTTCTGTTCCGTATCATGTGGATAAGCTGCCAAATGTGCTTGATAAAGACTGACTGCTTTGGCATAATCCGCTGCCAACAGCGCCTGGTCGGCTTCACTCGGAGGGTGATTCCTCACAACTGCACAATTAGCCGCAAGAAGTGGCATCGCAGAAAAGCACAAAGCGATGATCGATAATGCAAGACGCATGATCCGCAGAATACTCACTGACACAAGAAAACTCTCAGCAATACGTACTTTCATTTCATCCATTCCAGCGTAATCTCCGCTACACGGTCAATCGCCGGGTGCCCCGTGTCTGGATTTTCAGACCTGGGAGACCTTGGCCCCTAGAGTCTCCAGAGTAACCTCAGCAACCCGATCGATAGCGCCGCTTTCACCTGCCCGCCCAATATGCAGCAGAGCGCGAATCTTCGCCAATTCTTCCATCATGGACTGGCGCGGCGGTCCGTCGGCAAGCAGCGGAGCAATTTGTTGGACGATATTTTCCGCCGTAAAGTCATGCTGAATCAGCTCCGGGACGACTCGCTTGCCGGCGATCAAGTTGGCCATGGCCACGTGCGACACCTTTACCAGACGCTTGGCGATGGCGAAGGTCAGCGCCGAAACCCGGTAGACCACCACAAAGGGATTGCCGATCAGAGCCGCCTCCACCGTGGCCGTGCCGCTGGCCACCACCGAGGCGCGCGCGTGATACAGCGCGGCCCGCGCATCCTCGACCAGATGAACCGCAAGCCCGCCGCCGTTGACCTGGACTAGCTGCTCAACTTCGGTGCGCTGCGCGGCGTTGAGCGTCAGAGCTAGGGGGATGAGGAACTGAAAGCTGCCCGCCAGCCCCCGCGCCGCCCGCAGCATCTCCGGCAGATGGTCGCGAATCTCCTTGATGCGGCTTCCCGGCAGCAGGCCGATCCAGGCCTTCGCCGGGTCCAGCTCGTTTTCCGCGGCAAACTCCGCGCGTGGGACGGGAGTCAGCGGCAACTCCGCCAGCGGGTGGCCCACAAACTCCGCCTCGACCCCGCGCTCGCGGTAGAACGCTTCCTCGAAGGGAAAGATGACCAGCATCTTGTCGATGTATTTCCGCACCTGCCGGATGCGCCCTTTCTTCCACGCCCACAACTGCGGGCTGACGAAGAAGACCACTGGAATCCCCTCGCGGCGCAGCGCCTCGGCCAGCTTGAAGTGAAAGGAGGGGAAGTCGATGAGCACGGCCACCGCCGGCCGCCGCGCGCGAATCGCCGCCTTCAGCTTGCGGAACTCGCCATAGATGCGCGGCAGGTGAAGCAGCACCTCGGTCAGCCCCATCACCGCGATCTCCTCGGCGCGCACCACCCGCTCCAGCCCCGCCGCCTCCATGCGCGCCCCGCCCATGCCGAAAAACTCCGCGGACCGGCCCGCGGCGGCAAGCCGTTTTTTGAGCGCCGCGATCAGCAGGGCGCCGTAGTGTTCGCCGCTGGCCTCGCCTGCCGAGATGAAGATTGTTGGGGGCATTCGTTCCGATTTGCGCCGCTTGTCCGCGCTGGTCACCATCATAACGGCTTCACGCCTCGGAGCCGACAGTTCCCTGGGACAGAAGTGCAACAATCTACAATGGAACCCGTGATGCTCTGGAAAGATTTGATTGAGGAAGTGCCGGCGGTTGGGGCAGGCGGCGATTCGGCGCAGCCGGTGACGGGGGTGGAGTACGATTCGCGGCGGGTGCGGCCCGGTTCCGTTTTTGTGGCCATGAAGGGCGGCTCGACAGACGGCAACCGCTATGTCGAAAAGGCTATCGCCGCTGGAGCGTTGGGCATCGTGACCGACTCTCCGCTGGCCTTCGACCATCTTCTGGTCTTTCAGCCGGGTCTACCCGTGCTGGAGGTCGAGCACGGCCGGCGCGCTCTGGCACAGGCTTCAGCGGCCTTCTTCGGCCATCCCGAGCGCAAGCTGGCGGCTACCGGAATCACCGGAACCAACGGGAAGACGACTACGGCGTACTTGACCGAGGCGCTGCTCCTTGCGGCGGCCCGCAAGACGGTGCTGGTGGGGACGATCGAGAATCATGTGGCCGGCGAGACGCGAACTTCGATTCACACTTCGCCGGAGTCGCGCGATCTCTTCGAGTTGATGGCCGAGGGCGCGGCGCGCGGCGCCACCGAGTTAGTGGCCGAGGTCTCCAGCCATGCGCTCGACCAGGAACGGGCAACCGGGGTGAACTTCGACGTGGCCGTCTTCACCAACCTT
The DNA here is from genome assembly GCA_964565955.1 of uncultured Occallatibacter sp. Lineage (GTDB taxonomy): Bacteria > Acidobacteriota > Terriglobia > Terriglobales > Acidobacteriaceae > Telmatobacter. The sequence continues at coordinate 84,776 of CAZMHC010000003.1, read as the reverse complement.
ACCCGCGACCATCTCGACTATCACCGGACGATGGAAAACTACTTTGCGGCCAAGCGGCTCCTCTTCGACGGAACGGTCTATCCGGCTCCGCGTGTGGCGGTTGTGAATGCGAGCGACCCGCGCTCCGAAGAACTGGCCGCCGCCGCGCGCAAGGCCGGGGCCGAGGTGCGGAGTTATGGGATCGGAGCGGGCGATTGGCGCGCCGCGAGTTATACTCTTATCCCCGGCGGCGCGGAGTTGGAGTTAATAACTCCGGCGGGCGCGGCCACCGTGACTTCGCATCTGGCCGGCGAAGTGAACGTTCTCAACTTGCTGGCTGCGCTAACGGCAGCCCATGAGCGCGGCGTGCCGTTTGCCGACTTGGTAGAAGCTATCCCGCTGCTCAAGCCGGTACCGGGGCGGTTTCAGCCGGTGAATGCGGGGCAGCCCTTCTCTGTGATTGTGGATTACGCGCACACCGACGATGCTTTGCTCAATCTGACCGCTCTAGCGCGGCAGATGACGGCTAAGACCGGCGGGCGGGTGATTGCTCTCTTCGGCTGCGGAGGCGACCGCGACCGCACCAAGCGTCCTAAGATGGGTCTGGCGGCCGGCAAGGGCAGCGACTTGGTCGTAGTTACCAGCGACAATCCGCGCTCCGAGGAGCCTTTGGCTATTCTAGCCGAGATCGAACCCGGTTTGAAGGCCAGCGGCGTCCAATACAGCATCGAGCCGGATCGGGCAGCGGCCATTCGGCTGGCGCTCCAAACGGCCAAGCCGGGAGACGTGGTTTTGTTGGCGGGCAAAGGTCACGAGAAGGAACAGGTTCTTTCCAGCGGCGCGATTCCCTTCGACGATGCCGAGGTTGCGCTCACGGCACTCTCTGAGATGGGCTATGGAGCGAAACCATGAAGCTAACTCTGGCGGAAGCGGCCATCGGCGCGGGCGCGGTGCTGGAGGCGCCGGAGAGCGTGGCCAACGCAGGCGCTTTGGTGGCCCAAGGCTACTCGATCGACTCGCGCACCGTTGCCCAGGGCGAACTTTTCTTCGCCGTGCGCGGCGAGCGGCTGGATGGACACGACTTCGTGGTCGCGGCGCTGGAGCGGGGAGCCGCAGCGGCGGTGGTTTCGCGGGCACGCGTGGCCACGCTGCCGGATGCGGCGCTGGCCGCTCCGTTGCTGATTGCCGAAGACCCGCTCATTGCCTTGCAAGCTTTGGCCGCACATACGCGCCGCAGATGGGGCAAGCGCGTCGTGGCCGTCACTGGCTCAGCAGGTAAAACCACCACCAAGGAGGCGATTGCCGCGGCGCTGGGCGCCAAGTTCAACGTACTGAAATCGCGCGGCAATCTGAATAACTGCTTCGGTCTTCCCTTGCAGTTGTTGCGCCTTGAGCCGGAGCACGAATTTGCCGTGGTCGAGATGGGCATGAACCACCCTGGCGAGATCGCCGCCTTGGCGCGCATTGCCAGTCCGGACTGGGGCGTGGTCACCAACGTGGGCACCGCGCATATCGAGAACTTCGCCGAGGGGCAGGCGGGTATAGCTCGCGCCAAGTTCGAGTTAGTCGCCGCGCTGCCCTCCAACGGCGCGGTCTTTCTCAACTGCGACGATGCGTACGCCTCGCAGTTTGGCCGCGATTTTCCCGGACGCGCGGTTTACTTCGGATCGGGGCCTTGCGCCAGTCCGCAGTTCTTCGAGGTGGCCGAAGATTTGGATGGATTGCATATAAAATACCGCGCCGGGGAACGCGAAGGCGAGCTGACACTGCGCTTGTTGGGCGCGCACAACGCATCGAACGCCATGGCCGGATTGGCCGTGGCGCTGGAAGCCGGCGTCGATCTGGATGCGGCGGTCGCGGCGCTAGGAACGCTCACCGCCGGAGACAAGCGCGGCAAAGTCATCGAGATCGACGGGGCAACGATACTGGATGACAGCTATAACTCGAATCCCGAGGCGCTGCGCTCGATGATTCGCACCCTGGCCGCGCGTCCCGCCCGCCGTCGCATTCTCGTGGCCGGTGAGATGCTGGAGATGGGCGAGCACGGCCCCGCCTTGCACACCGCCTGCGGACGCGCCGCCGCCGAAGCTGGACTGGACTTGGTCGCGGGCGTGGGCGGCAACGCCGAGCACTTGGCCGCCGCTGCCTGCATCGGTGGAGTCGCATCGCTCTTTTTACCCAACGCGGAAGCCGCCGGCCGTTGGCTCAAGCAGACGTTGCAGCCGGGCGACGAGGTACTGGTCAAAGGCTCGCGCGGTGTGCATCTCGAGAGGGCGATCGAGGCGGTCAAGAGCGTTGGCAAGACTCATTGAAAATGGCAAAAACAAGGCCACATCAAACCGATTCCAAGTCCCAGCCAGCCTTCGTCCTTGTAGAATCAACTTGAACCCTGCCTCATTCCGGCTCTGGAGGCCCTTTGCTTTACTGGCTGCTCTACGAAAAGCTGTTTCCGTTTTTTCACCCGTTCCGCATCTTTCGGTATCTCACTTTTCGCACCGCCTTTGCCTCGGGCACCGCGCTTCTGATCGCGCTGTGCATCGGGCCGTGGGTGATCGCCAAACTGCGCGAGTTCCAGATAGGCCAGTTCATTCGCGAGGATGGCCCGCAGTCGCATCAGAAGAAGTCCGGTACGCCGACCATGGGCGGCGTACTCATCGCCATTGCCATTCTGCTGCCCACCGTGCTCTGGTCCGATCCCGCCAATCCCTTTGTTTGGATTGCGGTCTTTTCCACCCTGGCATTCGGCGCCATCGGTTTTGCCGACGACTACATCAAGGTTGTCCAGCGCCGCAGCCTCGGCCTGACTGCGCGAGCCAAGCTGCTCTGGCAGGGATTGGCGGCGGCAGCGGTGGCCATTGCGCTGGCGGTGCTGGAGCAGTTCAAGCTGTTCTCCACACATTTGACCGTGCCCTTCATCAAGACTCTGCGCCCGGATATGCTCTGGCATTGGTGGCCCGCCACGCTTCCTCATTTGGAATTTCTGATCTTTCTGCCGTTTGTCCTTTGGGTGGTGCTGGTGCTGATGGGCGCGACCAACGCCGTGAACCTCACCGACGGCCTCGACGGGCTGGCCATCGGCTGCACCATCATCGCCTCCGGGGCGCTAGCCGTGCTCACTTACGTCAGCGGCCATGTGGTCTTCGCCGACTATCTCGAACTCCAGCGGATGCCCATGGTGGGCGAACTCACCGTCTTTTGCGGCTCCATGGTGGGCGCTTCCATCGGCTTTCTCTGGTACAACGCCCATCCCGCAGAGATATTCATGGGCGATGTGGGTTCGCTGGCGCTGGGCGGAGCCATCGGCACGGTCGCCATCGTCATCCGCCAGGAGTTGCTGCTCCCTTTCATAGGCGGCATCTTCGTGCTGGAAGCGGTCTCGGTGATGCTGCAAGTGGGCAGTTACAAGCTGCGCCACGGAAAGCGCATCTTCAAGATGGCTCCCCTGCACCATCACTTCGAGCAGTTGGGCTGGCGCGAGTCCAAGGTCATTGTGCGCTTCTGGATCGGCGCGCTGGTGTTTGCTTTGTTTGCACTTACTACGCTGAAATTGCGGTAGAAAAATCCGCACCATGCGCAATGCGGTGCACAATAAAAGGGTATGTTCTGCACGTTACTGAACGTGACAGCACACTCACCAAAGGTTCTTTGGAGCATGAAGGAGCAGGCTGCGCTTGATTTTCTTGCAATCGCCTCCTTCGTTTACAGACGTTTCGATGCGGCAGTTTGTGCACCTAGAAAGGCTGAGGAACCATGTTGATCTTTTACAGAGGATCGGGATCTGGAGAATGTCAAGTTATAGGGAAAGCCATGTCAGACGAGGATTGGGGAATCCTTCGAATGTCTGCTGCTCGGCTTTTATCTGCGCGCGGCCAGATAACTGCGTCGGAAATGATCGTTTCACTGCCGTTCGAGGTGTGGGAAGGTACGAACTATTTTCAAGACGAGTTCAGCGTTCTGCGCTTGGTTGTCTCGGTGGAACGATATGTCCAGATGGAGGAAGAGGTCAAGAGCAAATATGTCCGTCTTGCGTACAACCAGATCGCGAATGCGGTCACAAACATTCGGTTCATAGTCGCGGAGCTATCAGAGGATGAGAATTTTCCGCCGGTCAAAGCTCCGTCACTGCAAATCACCTCTGCAATCGTGGAGCGCGCGCTCGCCGATGCAGAAGAACTCATCCGAGATCGCGGCGCTGTGAGCGGGCTTGACCGAGTTCACACTGCCTTCCACGGTTACTTGAAAGTGGCATGCGACAGCGCTTCACTTCCCACCGCTCCGGATGCTTCGATTACGGCACTTTTCAAAGTTCTCCGTGAACATCATCCGGCGCTCACCGTTACGGCGAATCCCGCGACGAAGGAGATCGACAAAATCCTTCGCACACTCTCTAGCATTGTTGATGCTCTCAACCCGCTGCGTAATCGAAGTAGCGTCGCTCATCCAAACGATCAGCTTCTTGATGAGGCTGAGGCCATGCTGACCATTAACGCAGTGCGAACAATGCTTCACTATCTCGACATGCGCTTGAAGTTACGAAATACTGGAGTCTGAGCACATGGAGCTGAAGAACAAAAAAGTTCTCGTGGTCGGGCTGGGAAAATCCGGCCTGGCGGCGGCCTTGTTTCTGCGCCGGCGCGGCGCGCAGGTCACGGTCTCCGACGTGCGCAGCGCCGAGGCGTTGGCCGCGGAGATTCCGGCCCTTCTAGAAGAAGGCATCATGGTAGAGGCCGGCGGCCACGGCCTGCTTACCTTCCGCCGCCAGGACTTGATCGTCGTCAGCCCCGGTGTGCCGCTGGATACCCCGGAACTGGCTCAAGCGAAGGCCCTCGGCCTGCCGGCGATCGGCGAACTGGAGCTGGCCGCGCGCTTCCTCAAAGGCCGGACGCTGGCCATCACCGGCTCCAACGGCAAAACCACCACCACCGCTCTCTTGGGCGAGATTCTCAAAGCGGCCGATTTTCCCACGCTGGTCGGCGGCAACATCGGCGTCCCGGTCATCGCGCTGATCGAAGAAAGCAGCGACGAAAGCTGGTCGGTGCTGGAGGTCTCCAGCTTTCAACTTGAAAGCACCGAACAGTTTCATCCCAATATCGCCGTCATTCTCAACATCACGCCCGACCACCTCGACCGCCACGGCAGCTTCGAGAACTACGCGCGCGCCAAGGAGCGCATCTTTGCCGCGCAGAGTCAGGACGATTGTGTGGTGCTGAACGCCGACAATTCCCGCGCCGCCGCCGCCGCCACCCGCTCCACCGCCCAGGTCCACTGGTTCTCGATCGAGCATTCAGTGCCGCAAGGCGCGTGGGTCGAGAGCGGTTTCGTGGTCTATCGTTCCGCTCAGGACGCGCCCGCCGAAAAGGTGATGCCGCTGAATGCAATCCCGCTCAAGGGCGCGCACAACGTGGAAAACGCGCTGGCCGCCGTGGTTGCCGCGCGGCTGGCCGGCGCTTCGGCGGAGGCCATCGCCGCCGCCATTGCCAACTTCAAGGCGGTCGAGCATCGCCTGGAGTACGTGGCCACGCTCAAAGGCATCGAGTTCTACAACGACTCCAAGGCCACCAACGTGGATGCCACCGCCAAGGCCGTCGCCTCGTTCTCCACCGGCATTCACCTCATCCTCGGCGGCAAGGACAAGGACTCCGACTACACCCAGCTCGCGCCGCTGCTGCGCCAGCGCGCCCGCGCCGTCTACACCATCGGCACGGCAGCGGCCAAGATCGAATCGCATCTGCGCGGCGTAATCTCCATCCACTCCTGCGAGACGCTGGAAAAGGCCGTGTATGCCGCCGCCGCCGCCGCCCATCCCGGCGAAGTGGTGCTCCTCGCCCCCGCCTGCTCCAGCTTCGACCAGTTCGAGAGTTACGAGCATCGCGGCCGCGTCTTCAAGGAACTTGTCCACGAATGGCGGGGTTGGAAGGTATGGCCAAGCGCGTAGGCGTCGATAAGTGGCTCTTCTTCACCACCCTGCTGCTGGTCGTCGTGGGGCTGGCGATGGTCTTTTCCGCCTCCGCCGTGGTCGCCCAGGCGCGTTACAACTCCCCTTATACCTTTGTCGGCAAGCAGGCTCTCTGGGCCCTGCTCGGTGTACTCGCCATGCTGGTTCTCATGCAGATCGACGTGAACCGCTATAAGTCGCCACGCTTCATCTATCCCGCTCTCTCTGTAACTTCCATCTTATTGGCGCTGGTCTACTTCTTTCGCGATTCGCACAATACCCATCGCTGGATTCGCTTCGGGGGATTTTTCACCTTCCAGCCATCGGAGATAGCCAAGCCCGTCCTGATCCTCTTTCTTGCCTGGTTTCTGCACACCCGGCTGAACCGGATGCGCGACTGGAAGAACACGCTGCTGCGCGCCATCGTCATGCCTTTGCTGTTCATCGCCCTGGTCGTCAAACAGCCCGACCTGGGCACGGCGATGGTGCTTTTCGGCGTCACCGCCATGATGCTGGCGCTGGCCGGCATGGAGTGGAAGTATCTACTCATCGGCATCGGCGCCACGCTGCCGGTGCTGGGCGCGCTGCTGTTCCTGGTTTCATGGCGCCGCCAGCGGATGCTTGTCTTTCTCAACCCCGAAGCCGACCCTCAGGGCGCGGGCTTTCACATCAACCAATCGCTGATCGCCGTGGGCACCGGCGGGCTGACCGGCCGCGGCTACATGGAAGGCGTACAGAAGCTGTTCTACCTGCCGGAAGCCCACACCGACTTCATCTTTGCCAACATTGCCGAGGAGTTAGGATTCATCGGCGCCATCCTCATAGTTCTGCTCTTCGTGGTCTTCGGCGTGCGCGGCCTGCGCGCCGCTTACCGCTCCCAAGACCCCTTCGCGCGCATGGTCGCCTTCGGCATCACCACGGCCATTCTGCTGCAAGCCTTCTTCAACATCAGCGTGGTGCTCGCGCTTTTGCCCACCAAGGGCATTCCGCTGCCGCTGATCTCCTCCGGCGGCACCTCGCTCTTCTGCACCCTGGCCAGCATCGGGATACTGCTTAATATAACCAAAAAGGTCGATTGAATTTTCTCGATTCGACCTCGTTAGAGCGTTTTCCGATTTACTGTAGCCTTCTGTGCCCCATCGATTCCGCGTTTTTCTGCGGAATGAGTGGGAAACCCACCAAATTTCGATCTACACAATTCCCCAAATGCCCTAATGTTTCAACAACAGGAAGATGAGCAGCACCAGTACCACAAGAAGCAAAACCCCCACCAGAACCAACAGCAGAGGCACCATCTGCTGAAATTTGCTCACTTGCATCTGGGGCGGCTTCACGGACGGCGCTTGCGGCGCGGCGGGCATAGGCGGAGAGGCTGGGGGCAGGTGGGAAGCGTACATTCCGGGCGGCGCGCCGCCCGCGGCGGCGGGAAGCGAACTGGGATGCGGCGCATAACTCATTGGGTAACTCGGCTGGGGCGGAAAAGAGCCGGGATGCGGCGCGGCGCCAAATCCCTGCGTGGGCGGGATGGGAGGCGGAGCGCCATAAGTCGGCATGGGGGGCGACTGAGCCGGCGCGGAAGCCGGAGGGATGGGCGAAGACGTGGAGTTGGTCGCGCCGGGGACCTGACCGCCGCGCATGGCCAACTCGCGCATCCGCGAGGCATCGAGAATCCGCGTGAACTCGCTCGGTCCAGCCGCGTGGGCAGGCGCCGCTGGGACATTGTCCGGCGGGGCGGGCGCAACTGACGCCGGAGCCGGAGTCCACTCGGTCGGCTTGGCGGTAGGCGCGGGAGGCTGATCGGGAGTGGACAGGGCCGCGAAGGTCTGCGTCCAAACCCCTGGCTCCGATCCACGTAGCACGTCCGATGGCGCGGCTTCCGCGCGCGGCGGCGCCGCTCCGGGAACATCCAGCATTCGAATCAGCCGCGTTATGCCCACTCCGGCTGCTGGCGGCGCACTTTGCGGCAGTGGCGACGGCGAAGAAAAGGGATCGCGCGTTGCGCCCACCGGCCCCGGCGCATTCACAGTTCCAGGAGTGATGCCGTAGTCCAGTCTTTCCGCGACCGGCTGGCGCTCTTCGCTTAACGCCGGGGCGATGGGCGAGGATTGGCGTTCGATGGCCAGCATTCGGGTGAAGGAACCGGGGCCGGGGCTGGATCTATCCGCGGCGGCGGGAACGGCAGGCGGCGGAGCCGATGGAGTAGCACCCTCGCCTTCCAAGGCGCTGAACAACTGCGTAAATGTCCCAGGTTGTGAGGCGGCGGGAGGCGAGTCCAACACGACCGCGCCACTGCGCGCGGCATCTTCGGGTGGGATCGTATGCAACAACGCTGTGAACCCGCCAGCCGCGGGGGTGGCGCGAGGCTCTTCGGGAATGGGGCACGCGGGAGACTGCGCGGCGCGGGTGGGAGCCTCGGCCGGCGCGGCGGCGGTCTCCGCCGAACCCAGCGTTCGCAACAGGGCGGTGAAGCCCGCATCCTGCGCCGTAGGCCTCGGCTCCGCTACCGGAGTCGGTTTGGCGGCAGGCGCTGTGGCGGGCAATTCGTTTCCCAGAGTTCGGAGCAATTGAGTGAATCCCATGCTCTGCTGTGCAACGGGGGCCGGAGCGGGCGTGGTGGCTGACGCGAACGCCGCGCCCCCGCCCGTCTCGGCGGCAGGCGCTTTATCCGCGCGCGGCACCGGTTTCGCTGACTCTTGCCGCATTCGTTCGAGCAGACCCGGCACACTCTCTGCGCCGCCGCCGCCGAAGACAACCTTGTGGACCACTGGCTGCTCCAGAGCTTTCGCGGCCGGCACTGAGCGCGTTGCCGGCATCGGTTGCGGCCTTGCGGACTCGTTTGCCGGATTGGTCCACGAGACCGGGGTTGCGCCGGAGCTGGGTGCCGGTTGAGGCGGCTTCACCGCGCTAAAAACGCCGGTTGCGCCGAAGCCCGTCTCAGGGACGGAATCCTCCACCTGTGGAGATTGAACCGCGTCAGGTCCAGCGGGTGAAGTCGATTTGTCCATGCAATTGAGCCTCCGGTGCGATGCCGGTAGGATATATCATTTCGTTGCCACAGAATTGAACTGTTCAAGCAAAAACGATTTTGCGTATAATGCGGTTGCGCCCTTCCATACCGGATCAGCGAGCTCAACGACGGCGTTCGGTGCGAAATGGCGGGATTTTCAAGGGATGAACGGTAGTTGCCGTCGCTGACCGTTCGCCGTAGATCGATCCGCTTCGGAAAGCCGATCCCCAACTCTCGTCCATGGTGGTCTCGATACTATGAAGTTCCTCTCGCGGGTCGTGTGGTCTGAAGGGATGCACCTTGGACCGCATCATTTCCAGACGCAGAGCCGATATTTTGAGGACTCGCTGTGGTTCCTCAGCTCCAATCTGCGCGAGTATCCGTGGGGATTTCTGCATTTTTCCATCGACGCGGAGGCAATCCGCAACGGTCTGGCCATCCTGGGCTTCGCCTCCGGCATCCTGCCCGACGGCCTGATCTTCGATCTGCCCGACTGCGACTCGGCGCCGGAACCGGCGCAATTGAGCAATCTTTTCTCGACGACCGACAGCGAGATCGTTCTCCATCTGGCGATTCCGCAGCGCATCGATCAGGGCCTGGACTGCGACACGAGTGGCGGCGGGCGAAGTACGCGATACAGTTCCATGGAGCGCAACCTGCGCGACGACGCGCTCGGCCAGGGCGAGAACAGCGTCTCGTTCGCTCGCAAGAATCTCGTCCTGCTGGGCGAGGCTCAGCTCAGCAGCGAGATTGTCTCCTTTCCCATCGCCCGCGTAGTCCGCGACGGCCAGGGCGGATTTGCCTGCGACCCGGAGTTCATTCCGCCCTGCCTGCGGATCGGCGCCAGCGAGAGCCTGGTGCTGCTGCTCCACCGCCTGGTGCAGGCAATCGACGAAAAAATCGTCTCGACGCGCGGTGTACGGCTCAGTTTCGGGCGCTTCGAGTTGAACACCTCTGCCCTCGATGTAGCCCACTACTGGTTTCTCCACGCACTTAGTTCGACCCTTCCCGCGTTGCGCCATCACCTTCGAGACCGGCGCAGCCATCCGGAGGAGGTCTATCGCGATTTGGCTCGCTTGGCCGGGGCCCTAAGCACATTCGCTCTGGAAGCAACGCAGGACGAGATTCCGGCCTACCGTCATAGCGACCTAACCTCCACGTTCAAAGAGATGGACGCCCTGATCCGGCGCTACTTGGAAGTTGTGGCTCCATCCAACAGCATTGCGCTGCAATTCCGCCAAGCCGAACCTTACATCCATGCGGCCGAGGTGAAGGACGAACGCTGCCTGCGCCGCTCCCGTTGGATCTTCGGCATCCGCTCGCCGATCATGGAATCGGTTCTGCTGCGCCAAACGCCGAAGCTGGTCAAAGTCTGCTCTGCCGAGGGCGTTGCCAAACTGGTCCAGCGCGCCCTGCCCGGCCTTGAGCTGACCCACCTTCCCGTCCCCCCCGCCGCGTTGCACGCGCAGGCGGATATGCACTACTTCTCCATCTCTCTCAATGGCGCCTGCTGGCAACATATACTCCAAACCAAACAGGTTGGCGTCTATCTGCCGGGCGAACTGGGCGATGCCGCCTTCGACCTCACGATCGTCACGGAGACTTCCGCATGACTTCTTCCTCAGCCCCCGCTCCTCAAGAGACGAAGACCAACAATTTGGCTATGGCCTTCCAGGAAGTATTTACCGTCATTCTGCGCACCCGCTTCTTTGTGCAGCGGGTTGAAAATGCAGACTCCTTCCGCGCCACGCTGCGCAGAATGATCTCCGCGGCGGTCAAGGACGCCTCGGCTATGGGATACAGCGATGAAGCCTCGAAGATGGCCATCTACGCGATGATCGGATTCCTCGACGAAAGCGTGCTGAACTCCAAAGACCCCGCCTTCGTCGACTGGGCGCGGCGGCCCTTGCAGGAGGAGATGTTCGGCGGCCACTTTGCCGGCGAGTACTTCTTTCGCAACGTGACCGACCTGCTCAACGGCCCCGAATCCAGCGAGGTTGCAGACGTTCTCGAATTGCACTCCCTATGCCTGTTGCTGGGCTATCGGGGGCGCTTCGCATTCGGAGACGCGGGCGAAATCCATGCCATCCTCAGCCGCATCCGCGACAAGATCGTCCGTATTCGCGGCGCTTACTCGCTCTTTCGCCCATCCGAGACTCCAGCCGCGCCGCCCAAGCTCAGGCGCGACCCCTGGGTGCGCGGCTTGGCGTGGACCGCCATCCTGCTCGCCGTCTTCACCGTACTGGCATACGCTGGATACTGGCTGATCCTGGGCCAAGCCATCCCGACGAACGCTCAAGCGCATGAACGGCCCGCTTCGAATCAGGCCGCCTCGAATGTGGCATTGAACCGGACATTCAGCCTTCCGGAGTTATCCCTATGAAACGCATCCTGATCGGAATTCTCATATTCGTTCTGTATCTTGCCCTGGTGATCGTCGGAGGCTTCGCCCTGCACTTTACGGGCACGAGGCTGGTGCTGTTCTGCGCAATTCTCGGCTTGCTGGGAGCTGCGACGACCGTCTTCGTTCTCTGGTATCTGCACAAGATGAACTGTGCATCGAGCGTGCCGGATAACTCGCCGGATGCGGTCAATCTCAGCGCGCTGCTGCGCGATGCGGATGCGAAGATCAGGCAAGCGGGGCGCGCGGGAGTCAAGTCGCTGGCTTCTCTTCCGTTGATCTATGTGATCGGCGACGAAAACTCCGCCAAGACGCAAACCGTGCTGCAATCCGGCCTCGACCCGGAGTTGTTGGTCGGGAACGTCTATCGCGACGGAGCGATCGTTCCCACGCAGCTTGCCAACCTCTGGCTGGCCGGCAACTTTATCCTTGCCGAAGCCGGAGGAGCGCTCTTGCGCCAACCCGCGCTCTGGATGCGCCTCGTCAAAGCCACCTTGCCCGCGCGGCTCGGCTCGGCGTTCTCCTCGGACAGCCGCCTGCCCGCCCGCTCGGTGGCGGTTTGCGTCAGCATCGAACGCATCCTCGCGCCCAATACCGCCGAGCAGATTCGCGCCCTGGCGCAAACTCTGAATGAGCGCCTTCGCCAGTTATCGCAGACGTTGGGCATCTCGCTTCCCGTCTACGTTCTCTTCACCAAGCTGGATAACATCGCGCCCTTCGCCGACTACGCCGGACGTCTCTCCGAGGAGGAAGTCAAACTTCCCATCGGCTCCCTGCTTTCTTCTCTCGATGCCGGCTCCGGCCTCTATACGGAGCAAGCCACAGCTCTGATCGGCGCTCGATTCGACCGGCTTCTCTACGCGCTCTCCGAGTTTCGCCTGGATATACTCTCGCGCGGCGGCGAGTTGCAAGAACTGGCCCGCGCCTATGAGTTTCCCCGCGATCTGCGCAAGCTGCGCGCCGGCATCGTCTCATTTCTCGCCGAGGTGGCCCGGCCCAGCCAGATCGGCGTCAATCCTTTTCTGCGCGGATTCTTCTTCGCGGGAATGCGCGCCCATCTAGTCGAAGACGTCCTGGACGTCGGTCCGGTTCAGCCACGAGCCGCTGCGACGCCAGCCGATGCCGGAGCCACCCGCGTCTTTTCGTTAGCCGCCGCGCAGATGCAGCAAGCGCCGGCGCCGCAACCCCGAAGAGGCGGCACACGCAAGGTCGCGCAGTGGGTCTTCCTTCCCCACTTATTCTCGAAGATACTGCTGGCCGATAAGTCGGCCCTGGAGACCAGTCGCGCCAGCACCCGCACCAACTTTCTCAAGCGCGCGCTTCTGGCAAGCGCCGGCGCGGCCATTCTGCTGGTGCTGGGGCTAGCCACGATCTCCTTCGTCAATAACCGTTCGCTCGAACGGCGCGTCGCCTCCGCATCTGCCACGCCGATCGCCCATCTCGCGGCTGGAACCTTCGCGGCCCAAAGCGATCTGGAAACTCTCGACAAACTCCGAGCGGTTCTCGACGAGCTGAGGAGTTATCGCAGGGATGGACCGCCGCTCATGGATCGCATGGGACTCTACCGGGGCGATGCGCTCTATCCCATCGCCTGCCAGGCCTACTCCAACCGATTTCACGCTCTGCTTCTCGCGCCGGCCGAGGAGAATATACTCGCCAAACTCCGCGCCCTGCCGTCTTCGCCCACCCCCGATGCGGACTACAGCGCGACCTACAGGCCACTGAAGGCCTATCTGATCGCTACCTCCAATCCCGACCCCGATTCCGCGCAGGACACGATCGACTTTCTGCCTTCGGTTCTGCTCGCCGAGTGGGCCGGGCGCGCGACTCCCGATCCCATCCTCGCCCATGCGGCGCAAACTCAGTTTGCGTTCTATGCCGATCTTCTCGCCGAGCCGTCTTCCTGCATGGCCTCGGCCGGCGGCCCGGGCAACGACGTTCTTGTAGCCCGCGCGCGCTTCTACCTCAACGGCTTTCAGGGATTCCAGCACGTTTACCAAAGTATGTTAGTCGCCGCCAACCGCAAGGTTCCGGGCTTCGACTTCAATAGTAAGTTCCCCGGTTCCGCGCAATATATCTTCGATAACTACACAGTGCAGGGCGCGTTCAGCAAGGATGGTTTCGCCTTCATGCAGGACGCGATCTTGCATCCCGATCCTTACTTCCGCGGCGAGGAATGGGTTCTCGGCCCCTCGTCCGGCCCGCCCATCGATCGCGCCGCGCTTTCCGCTCAGTTGAAGAGCGCCTACTTCGCCGATTACATCCAAACCTGGCGAACCTATCTTGGCAAGGCGCAGTTCATTCCCTACAAGAACTACGCCGACGCCGGCAACAAACTCAGCGCTCTCGACTCCAACACCTCCGCCCTTCTGGAGTTGTTCTCTCTTATCTCGGTCAACACCGGAGTCGCGGCGCCGGAGATAGCAACCGTCTTTCAGGCGCCTCAGTCCGTGGTTCCTCCCTCCAGTTCGGACAATCGCTTCATCGCTCCTTCCAATCAAGCCTACATTCAGTCCTTGCAGGGGCTTGAAGGGACGCTGAAGAATCTAACTCTGAACCCCGCCGGCGCCAACGATCCAGCCGCCGCCGCACCGGTCATGCAAGCGGCCGTCAGCGCCGAGCAGACCGCGGAGAACCTTCGCAACGGCTTTGTCCCGGACCCCGCCGGCGGCCTGGACAAGACCAGCTATGCGCTGCTCGAAGCTCCCATTGTCTCGACCAAGAACCTTGCCGCCCAGGCGCCCGCCCAGGCCGCCGGGGGCGCGGCCAGAAGCTTCTGCGGCCAGATAGGTCCGCTGCTCAACAAGTTTCCCTTCAACCCGCAGTCCAGCGCCGAAGCCACCACCGAAGAAGTCGCACAGGTCTTTGCCCCCGGCCAGGGAGCTTTTGCCCAGTACTACAACGCATCCTTGCACTCGCTGGTGGCCCAGCAGGGTTCTCAGTTTGTCGTCGCTCCAGGTTCACCTGTCAAGATCAGTCCTTCTTTCTTGTCTTTTCTCAACAACGCCCAGAAGATATCCTCGAATCTCTTTCCGGGCGGCGGAAATCAGCCTTCGCTGGACTTCACGCTCACCGAGGTCAAGTCTCCGGGCGTCTCCGACGCGGTACTTACGATCGACGGCAAGCAAATCAAGTCGGGCGGCCAGGCGGCCAGCTTCCATTGGGTCTCTCAACCGTCGAGCAAGATCACGCTAACCACGCAGAAGAACACCGCCCCGCCGATGACCGGCCCGTGGGCTGTCTTCCACTTCGGCTTCGCGGCTCCACAAGTTTCTCCCAATCGCCTGAAGTTCTTCTTCAGTTTCAACAATCAGACTCCCGAGATCGTCCTGTTCGACGCATCAGGCCCCGGTGCCGCGTTGCTGAACCCCGAGTTCATGAAAGGATTCCACTGTGTTTCAACCGTGGGCCGCTGATACGCTTGAAATCGGAAGGCGCATCTGCGCGTGAGACGATAGTCGAGGGCTTTGACTGAATGCCCGAGCCTGGTCTTCAATCTGTCCGAAATTCGGCTATCCTGTATCCGCGAAGCAACGCCACGGCGGGACCATGCGCAACGAGAACGCGCTGGAAGAGACTATGACCGAAGATTTCACCAACGAGCTTTCGCCGCCAGCCCCGTCCTTCGGTCAGTTGACGGAACCGCTGCCCACACCGCTGCGCATCGCCGTCTCGGCGCTCAGCGATGTCGGCTGCGTCCGCGCCAACAACGAAGACTGTTTCGGCTACGACGAAATAATCGGCATCTATGCGGTTTGCGACGGCATGGGGGGGATGGCCAGCGGCGAGGTCGCCAGCGCTCACGCCGTGGCGGCCATCGTAAGCAATTACGCTGCCTCGGCTTCCGCCGGCATTCCGGTCAGCGCCCGACTTCTGTTTGCCATCAACGCCGCCAATCAGGACGTGTGGGAGAACGGGCAAATCCCCGAACACCGGGGCATGGGAACCACGGCGGTGGTCGCCGCGCTGGATGGCGACAAGCTCATCGTCGGCAACGTCGGCGACAGCCGCGCCTACATCGTGCACGACGGCCAGTGCGCGCAGCTTACCGTCGATCACTCCTACGTCAACGAACTGATCCGCAACGGATCGCTGACCATCGAGAGCGCGCGCACCGCCGACCTGCGCGGCATGGAATCCATCATCACACGCGCGGTAGGCGTGGCCGCCGAGGTTCAACCGGACTTCTTCTCGGTCGATCTCAAGCAGGGTACCGCCGTGCTTCTGGCAAGCGACGGCCTAACCCGCTATCTGCTGCCGGACGAAATAGCCGCCATCGTCAGCGCCTCGCCCTTCGACTTCGCCTGCACAGCGCTGATAGACGTAGCCAAGCAGCGCGGCGGCGCGGACAACATCACCTGCATCCTGCTGCTGGCGCAGGCGGCATAATGTTAGCAATTCATTTCATTCCACCCAGCTCTCGGCGGTCATGTCGCTGGCAAGCTTCGTCAGTTCGCTAACTTGCCATTCCGCGCGGAGGGGATAACTTGCCGCCTTTTCGCCAGTCCCCGTGTCCTTCTCGTTGCGTCAGATGGACCAAGGCCAGTTCACACCTGCGGTGGGGCCAGCCTGGGGCTTTCCGTCAAGGCTGGCTGAATCAAGCCGAGATTGCGATCGAACTGTTCAGCCGCCAATGCCTGGCAAGACGCGGAATAGATGGTATCGCCACGCTGAGTCGCTAGTCCCTGGCCTGGAATCGTGTCGCCAACTGCGACGAGTGTGCTGTTGGTGTCGCGGATTGGGCCGAGCAGCGGAGTTTGCGATGGCGCAATGATTTCGTTTCCGGCAACGAAGTGCGCGACCCGAATCCGCGGCGAGACCGTCGGTTCCGCAATACCGAGGCCGGCAAGCAATGCGAGTTCTCCCGGGCCCAGCCATGTGCCAGCGGTCAGCAGACGATCGCCGCTTCGCGCATCCTCGCCCCTGTAACGAATGTGCTTGGCGCGCTATCGTCGCTGCGGACCGACAAAACTGTCTTCTACTATGGCGTCTTCCTGCATCGGCAGTTGCGTTGCGCCCCGCGGCAGCCGCACGCCAAAGACAGGCGTCGGGTGAACTGTATGATTGGAAATGGATGAGCTTGGCGGAAGCGGCTAGTTTTGCGGGGCGCGATTTGTTGTCCCTCGCTTTTGACAGCGGTGAATCTTGCGTGGGTTTCGCATGACGATGACATTGACGACAGTGTTATTTGTCGGTGGAGAATCGCGGCGCATGGGCGCCGACAAGGCTACCCTGATCTTCGCGGGGACTCCTCTGTGGTCGCGTCAGTTGGATACATTGCGGCAGATGCGGCCCGATAAAATGCTGATTTCCGCGCGATTCCGTCCGGCCTGGACCCCAGCCGATACTGAAGCAGTGTTGGATGAACCGCCGTCGCAAGGTCCGTTGAGCGGACTCTCCGCTTCGCTGAGACATTCGCGCACGACGCATCTTCTCGCCTTGGCTATCGACTTGCCAAAGATGACGACCGGTCATTTGACGGAACTTTGGCGGCTTGCGCGGCCCGATATTGGCGTGATCCCGCAATGCGGGAGTTACTGCGAGCCGCTGACGGCAATCTATCCTGTCTCGGCGGCGTCGATGGCTGAGAGCGCGCTCGCATCGGGACGTTTGTCCTTGCAGTCTTTGATCGAGCATATGCTGGAGCAAAACATCGCCTGCATATATTCTGTAAGAGATGCCGATCGGCCCTTGTACCGCAACGTCAATTCGCAGGATGATTTGGAATGAACCGATTGATCGATCCCAATGGCAGAACCGTGGATTACCTGCGCATCTCCGTTACTGACAGGTGCAACGAGCGGTGCCTTTACTGCCTTACGGAAAATTATTCGGGCTGGCTGCCGCGCACGGAAATGCTAAGCGATGCTGAACTGCTCGCAATCGTCCGAGCGGCAGTATCGCTGGGATTCAAGCGCTTTCGCGTTACAGGTGGCGAACCGCTCATCCGCCTTGGCGTTGTCGACTTCATCCGCGAACTCATTGCCACGCCCGGTGTGGAATCGGTGCAGATTACGACCAACGGCTTACGCCTTCCGGAGCTTGCGCGGCCGCTCTTCGATGCCGGCTTGCGACGAATGAACATAAGTCTCGACGCCCTGGACGCGACGACTTATCGCGCCATTACCGGCGGCGATCTGGAGATTGTCCTGCGCGGGATCGGGATCGTCAAGGATATAGGATTCCCTTCCGTCAAGCTGAATACGGTCTTGATGCGCGGAAGAAATGAGAAAGAAATACTTCCTTTGCTGTCTTTTGCAGCGAAACACGACTTTGCCATTCGCTTCATCGAATTGATGCCGGTGAGTTCGACGGAGATGTTGAACGATAACATTTTTTTGCCGATCGCCGAAGTGTTGTCCGTGCTGAAGCGGCAGGGGGAACTTGTGCCGCTCGAAGAGCCGTTGGGATTTGGCCCGGCAAGATATTATCGACTTGCAAAGCTCGGCGTGACCGTCGGCTTGATCGGCGCAATGAGCGACCTGCATTTCTGCGAGCGCTGCAATAAGATGCGCCTGACCTGCGACGGTAAGTTGCGCCCTTGTCTCGGCAATCATCTGGAAACGGATTTAATGCCGGCGTTGCGTCCGTCCGTCAACGAGGCGGAGTTGCGGCACTTGTTTCTCGCGACTCTTGCTGAAAAGCCGGCCGAGCACTCCTTTCGAGATCGTTTCGTGCCGCTGCGCGCGATGACGGCCATTGGCGGATGATATGCAAATTAACATTCTTGCCTTCGCGCAAACCCGCATCGAACTCGGCTTCAGTGAACTCACCGTGGAGGTTTCGCCGACGGAGACACCGCGCGCTGTCTTACGCAGGATCGCTCCGGATTTCTCTCTAGACAAAAGCATCCGAGTTGCCGTGAATCGTGAGTATTCCGACTGGGACAAGCCCATGGGCGAGGCCTTCGAGTTGGCCCTGATTCCACCTGTAAGCGGCGGTTGAAAACATGAAAACTCATATAGAATTTACCCATTCGCCGATAGTGCCTCCCCGGATGGAGATAGGCGCCAAGGAGATCGGCGCGCAGGTGGAATTCCTTGGCATTGTTCGGGAGTTGGAGGACGTTCAGGCCATTGCTGGACTGCATTACGAAGCGCATGAGCCGATGGCTCGATCCACGATCGAGAAGATATTCTCCGAGCTCGCCGTTTTGTATCCATGCGAGGAGGTCCGGCTGATTCATCGACTCGATTTCGTCCCCGTCGGCGAGACGGCTCTGTACATTCGCGTTCGATCGCGGCACAGACGATCGGCATTGCGCATGACTGAGGCCGCGATCGATCAGATCAAGGCGGACGCGCCAATTTGGAAACTTACATGAGCGGTCGATGGTCACAAACTCGTGGACGATCGCCGATGTTACACGCGATCTCGCCGGCTTCCTGCACTAACTTCCCTCTTCGAGCGCCTTCAGAAGACCCTCCGCATCGGCGATCGGCGGCAGGCAACTGCGCTTGTGACAGACCAGCGCCCACGCCTCCGCTCCAGCCGGCCGCGGCGCCCCAAACAGCGTCTCCGCCAACGCCTCGGGAAGACCGCCCTCCACCAACCGCGCAGCATCGATCCGAAAGACCGTCTTGTTCACCGCAAAGCCGGCAACAGCCGCGGCCTCCAAGCGCTCCGCCTCCGCGCCCGATCCAACCACCGCCACCTGAATCGGATCGAGCAACAGCCGTTCCAGCGCCAATCCGTAGCTGCCCGCATAGAGGCCGAACTGCGCGACGATCCCGGCAAACGATTCAAGCGTCTCTTCGGCGATCTCGCCGTACTCCGTCCGTCCGCTCAGCGCCTCCAGCCGCAGCAGCGCCGAGGCCGCCGTAGGATTCCCAGCCGGCGTGGGCGAGTCCTGCATGGGTTTCCGCCGCGCCCCCAGCGCTCCCAGCGGCGCAACTCCGTCGCCCGCAGCCGCCGTATCGTAAAACGCTCCCGCCGCGCGGTCGTAAAAACGGGCAATCATCGCGTCGCCCAGCCTCGCTGCCGCACGGTAAAACTTCATATCCCCACCCGCAAGCCAGCCGTCCACGCAGGCATGAACGGTAAAAGCGTAATCGTCCAGCGTCCCCGCAACCCTCTCCGCCCGTCCCGTTTCTTCCCCCGGCAAACCGTAGGCGATCACGTGCCCCAGTTCCTCCGCGCCGTCCCACGCCTCGTCCAGCAGCCGATCGAGCGTCCGCAGCGCAAACTCCCGCGCCCCATCCAGCCGCAGCGCCCGCGCCGTCTCCAGATAGGCCGTCACCGCCATCGCGTTCCAGCCGGTATAAAGCGTCCGGTCGATGAACGGCGTGGGCCGCTTGCCGCGCGCCGCCAGCAGTTTCCGCCGCGCCGAATCCCGCAGCCCGCGCAGCGCCTCCAGTTCGCCTTCGTTCGCGGCCATCTCTTCCAGAGTCCGCTTCACATACAGAACGTTCTTGGCCGGATTGTGGTGCATATCGCCTAACTCGCCAATATCCCAGTAACTCGCCGCAAACTCCAATTCGGCCGCATTCAGCGCCGCCCGCGCCTCGTCGAGGGTCCAGGTAAAGTAGTCGCCGTCGTCGTCCAGGTCGATATCCGCGTCCTGCGAGGCATAGAAGCCGCCCCGGTCCCGGTCGCTCATCGTCCCGTCCAGCCAACCCACAATCTCCAGCGCCGTCTGCCGAAACTCCGCGCGCCCGAAACTCTGAAACCCATGCGCGTAGTTGCGCAGCAATTCGGTATTGTCGTAGAGCATCTTCTCGAAGTGCGGCACCACCCAGCGCTCGTCCACGCTGTAGCGATGAAAGCCTCCGGCCAGTTGGTCGTAGACCCCGCCCCGCGCCATCTGTTCGAGCGTAGCGACGAATGCCGCGCCGGCCTGCGCGTTGCCGCGGTTCCCAGCCACGTGCAGCAGCAGGTCCAGCGCCGCCGGATGTGCGAACTTCGGTTGCGATCCGAAGCCCCCGTTGCGCGCGTCGTACTTCGCCAGAATCGAGGCCACGATCTTGTCCGTCAGCCCCAGCGTCAGAGCCTCTTCCGAATTTGGTCCCCGCCCCGAAAAATTCTCATTGTGCTCGATGGCCGCCATCACGCTCGCCGCCGTCTCCAGCGCCTCCTCGCGCCGCTCCCGCCAAACCTCGGCCAGCGCCAGCAGAACCCGCCCCATCCCCGGACGCCCATAGCGGTCCTCGCGGGGAAGATACGTGCCGCCGAAGTAGGGCCGCCCGTCGGGAGTTAGAAAGGCAGTAAGTGGCCAGCCGCCCTGTCCGCTGATTGCAGATACCGCCGCCTGGTAGCGCGCGTCCACGTCGGGCCGCTCGTCGCGGTCCACCTTCACCGCCACATAATGCGCATTGATAATCGCCGCGATCTCCGCGTCCTCGTACGATTCGCGGTCCATCACATGGCACCAGTGGCACCACACCGCGCCAATATCCAGCAGGATTGGCTTGTCCTCCGCCTGGGCGCGGGCAAAGGCCGCGTCGCCCCAAGCGTGCCACCGAACCGGCTGATGCCGTGCCGAGCGCAAGTAAGAGGAAGCCGCGAATGCAAGCGAATTGCCGTCGCCGGCGGAAGGGGAAGTGTGCTCACTCATACGCTGAGAATACACGGCCCGCGCGTCAAACTGCCAGCCGTGTCCGCGGCGCAAATTGTCTTTGAACCGATCGAACGGAAAGATACCGTCGCGGCGTCAAAGCGAGAGTTGCTCCGCGGCCTGTGAATGACGGCTGTATGACTCGCGGCGCACTTTGTATACCGGCTCGCCTACGGACAGATCGCGGAGTGTGCGATGATGACGCTTGCCGGTCGTATGTCCGGGAAGACGATGGAGCGGTGCAGTCGCGCCAGGTATGCGTACAAACGACAAGCCATGGAGGCGCTCAATGTGGGATGGATTCAAGGATACCCCTCATTGCCTCCACAGCAGTATCGAGTAGAAATCCTATATAGCCTTTACACTGTTGATTCCACATGGTAGGCGAGACAGGGCTTGAACCTGTAACCCCCGGCTTAGAAGGCCGGTGCTCTGTCCAGTTGAGCTACTCGCCCACACAATCCCATTGTAGCCGCGAATCCGACTTCACGTCAGCTTCGAGTCAGCGGCCGCCGGCCTTGGTCCACTCGATGCGTAGCCCGGCACGGACGGTGAAGGGAAGGCTGGGATAGCCGATGGGGGCGATGTGCCGATCGTTCATAAGATTCTCCGCCTGAGCGAAGATGCCGATCCAGGAAAGCAGCTTATAACTTGCGCCCAGGTCCAGTTTTGCATAGCCCCAATCCAGATTGCGATTGGGCAGGAGCAAACTGTTGCCTCCATTCAAATCCCTTCCAGCCAAGCCGGTGGAGTCGTCGCTGCGGCTGGAAAACGTCGCCGCCAAGACTCCGGTGAGCCGCCTTCCGGCGTAACTTGCGGTAAAAAAACCCGAATGCGGCGGACGGCGGAATGGCCGCGCTCCCTTGAGAGGCGAGTAAATGCCGACAGGGATGGAACCGTCGAACAGTTGTTCCGCGCCGGCGAGCAGAGTCGGATTGTCGCCGGCGAAGGATCGCTGTACCACGGAATCCATATATGTGTAGCCTCCACGCAGAAAGATATTCTTGCCTATTCCGCTTTCTACGGTGCTTTCAATTCCTTGTGCGCGAAAGGCGAGCGAGTTCAGATACAGCGTTGGGAAGCCTTCGCTGGTGAGAACCGATTCCTGTTGACTTTGCTGTTGCGCGGTCAGGCCGGGCAGCAATGCTATCGCCAAGCCGGCCCCGACCGGTTCGATCTCGCGCCCATACTCATTGTGAAAGTAACTTGCGCGGAAGACGAGCCGTTCGCTCCAGAAAATCTGTTCGCCGCCCCCCTCCCATGCGCGGGCGGTGGGTGCCTCGATCGGCGAGATATTCAACGGCGGGATCGCCGTCTGGCCGTTATGCTGCTGAAGGAAGTTATAGAACGAACTGAATGCATCCTTCGGGCTTGGTTCGCGCTCGCCCTGCGAAAAGTTGAAGTTCAGCCGCGTTCCGCTGAAGATGCCGTGCTTGGAACGGAGCGCGTATCCGCTCACTCCGGCGTGCGGCGAGAAGCCGTTGCCGATAAGTTCGGAGTGTTCCTCATCGCCGCCCAGCGTGTAAAACACCCGGTCCTTGTAATCGCCGTGAACGCCGAAAACTTCGTCGTAGTTGTTGCGAACGATTTGCTCGTCGATCCGGTAGACTGGCTCTCTTTCCGCGGCGCGCTCGTTCGCATAATGAAAGCCGCCCAGCAGCGATAAGTGCGGCGTAACTCGGAAGTCTCCCTGGTATAGAATCTGGTCGCGGTTGGAGACAGTGTCCAACCGGTTCGGATAGACGCCGTAGTTGGCCGCGCTATAGTCCAGCAGAGCGGGTCCGGCGGCGCTGTAACCGTTCGCTCCTTGGATTGCAACCGGCAAGCCGTAGAAGTTACCGCCCGTGCCGCTGCCGGCAGCGCCGTCGCACCCAACTCCGTCGGCGGGAATGCAAATGCCGGCGGGATACCACTGCTGGGACTGTTCGCGTTTATGAGCCATCCCGTATTCGAAGCGATTGTGAAAGTCGGGAGTGGTCTGGTTCTCGATCGATCCGCTTCCGTACAAATCCTGATCGCCTTGCTTGCGGTCGTCGCCGATCCCGTAAAAGTCCCATGCATTCGGAACTCCGGTCGCATCCACGCCGTAGCGCAGCGTTGCGCGAATCTGCGTATTTCCACTGGGCTGCCAGCCGACGTTGGCCGCGGAGGTCGCCACATGATACTCGTCCAGAGACAGATCGTTGAGCGTTTGAAGCCAACTGAATGCTCCCAGGTAATCCAGCTTGTTATGCCCGCCTGCAACTTCCAACTCCTCGCGCGAAGTTTGAAAACTGGCCGCGTCGCCCTGAAAGAGCACGGAAGGAAAGTTGGTGGTTCCGTGCGGCGTGGTCAGGCTGAGCACTCCACTGCCCGCATCGGCTCCGTAAAGTGCCGAGTCGGGGCCGCGATAGACCTCGGCGCGCTCAACGGCGGTGCTCGATAGCGGGCCTAAGTCGAACCGCCCGCCCATATCGTCCACGCTGATTCCGTCGAGCAGAATCTTGTTGCCGTCCGAGTTGCCGCCGCGCACCGCCATCGCGCTCTGCGCCCCCATCTCTCCAGTCTGGATAACCACTGTGCCGGGCATCAGCCGCAGCGCATTTACCAGATCGTCGCGCAAGGCCAGATCGAGCGGACCCAGGACGCTCGTAGCCTCGCTGGTCTGGGGTTGCGGCGTGGGCGTTCCGGTAGCGGTCGCCACCATCGACTCGCGCGCCCACTGCGGTTCCAGCACCAGATTGCGCTCGATGTTATCCAGCCGGCCGGCGAAGAAGCCCGGGGTTTCCAACTGTCGATAACTCGTGGCCGAGGCCACCAGGAAGAACCGGCCCTCCAACCCGGTGAGTATCTGAAAGCTGCCATCGGAGGCAGAGACCGCCGACCCGACCAATCTACCGTCGCCGATCAGCGATACATTGGCCCGAGCGACCCTTGCCCCCGCGGCATCGGAAACTACGCCGCGGATGGACGCTGCCGGGATAGATGCGGTGGCAAGTGCAAACAGGATGACGGCGAAAGCGCTGGACTGCGCGCGGCCCAGTCTGGCTCTCGAATGACGTGCAACTGGCATGAAGCTCCTCCGTTCCCGTCGGAACGCAATCCGGGGCAGGCGTCGATGGCAGGTCGCCGGAGTGTGTCTTCCGCAGCCGCCTCCCCATGAATAAGCATATGCGGCTCAACCGCCGAGGCTCTCCGAAAACTTCGTCCGCCGGCGGAAATACCCGGGCAGTTTGTACCATCGCCGATACGACGGGCTGGATGGCCGCTGCGCTCGCAATTGCAGAATGGCAAAGGAATCTCATGGCCTTCCCGAATGTCCTGACGATTGTCGATATAGCCAGCTTGGGCAGTTTCTGTTCCACGTACCCGTCGATTGCCCGCTCAGAGCGGCGCCACGGGCACCGGCTCCGCGGATTGGTTGTTGAGCGCGGTCAGCTCCGCCGACAAAGCCCGCTCCAAGATGGCCTTGGTAAGCTGCTTCAAAAGGCCGTTTTCGCCCGCTATCTCCGCCACTGCGGAGCGGCCGGCGAGCGACTCATCGATCAGCTTGACATCCAATCCCATGCGATCTCTCCTCTCTCTGTTTACCAGAGTCGAAAAGATCGTTTACACAAAATGTTTTACACCCTCGGTCAATTCTTATCGGCAACGCACTGGGAGGACACTACCCAAGCTGTCGGATTCAGGAGACCCCCGCTATCCTTTCCGGTTGCGCGCCGAATCGAATCAAATCCAGAATCGCCCTCACGTTTCCCGCCAACTGCCCCATCCTCTGAAGCCTGCTCTTGCCTCGATGCGCGATCAGCAGACCGGCCAAGTTGGCCAGGACCACATTCCGGAGCAGGATAAGCAGGTACGTTCGATTGACGGAGCCTTTGCGCAGCAGATAGACGGGATTTGCAATCTGGGCGTATCCCATCCTCCGAGCCGATATTCTGCCGCTCCTCACCGCCAGATGGACCAATCGGCAATCCGGGAAGGATACGACGCGGCCATGCTTTTTCATGCGCTCTCCGAAGTCCACGTCTTCAAAGAGGGCGTAGAGCCGAAGGCGCTCGTCGAAACGAACGGCTTGGGCAATGGATGCTCTCATGGCCATATTGCAACCGTACAGCCCGGTCATCTCCCGAACCTCGCGGTTCGGCGCGGGAGAATACTCCGCGATCAGTCTCTTGGCCCGCTCCCTGGCGATCTCTCCCGCCTCGAACCCATCGGCTATGGCAAAGCCCGAAAAAGCCGCTACGTTCGGATTGCTTTCCATGAACCGAAGAGCGTTTTCGAGATAGCGCGGGTCCAATTCCACGTCGTCGTCCAGAAACACGACGATCCCGCCAGCCTCGTCGATTGCATCCAGAACGCGGTTTCGCTGGAGGGTCAAGCCGCGCGGGCCGACAATGACGCGCACGGTCGGCAACTGGGCGGTCTCCGGCAAGCAATCTTCCGGCGATGCGATGCAGAGCAGGATTTCGTCGGCGCGAACGCTCTGCTCCAACAATCCGGCCACGGTTTCATGGAGAATGCGCGAACGATCGACGGAGGCAATGGCAACAGTCATTCTCGCCGGCATCGTCGGTCTCTCCAGATGGCCGCTTGACGGAGCGGACTTTGCGCGCTACCGGAGTTTCGCATTCATCCCACGGCGCTGCCCGCAAAAGGCCCCACTTGGCGGAGCCTCTTGCGATTGCGATCTCGGACTAGTGCGCGGCGGGCTTGGCGGGCGCAGCGGCAGGCTTGGACGATTCGGCGGCAGCCGGCGGCGCGGGCACACCCGACTTCAGGTTGTAGGCATCGATGACGGCCTTGGTGACATTGGTCGAGTCGGCGGCGTAAAGAACGGGACTTTGCTGCTGGCCGATGTCCAACACCAGGGTGTATCCCTGCTGCTGGGCGTATGCGGAGAGAACGTCGTAGACCTTGGAGGCCAGGCCGTTGTATACCTCCTGCATCTCCGTGTTCATATCGTTCTGCGCATCCTCAAGGTCGCGCTGCGCCTTCTTCTTCTTGTCGTCGATGGTCTTGGCGCGGCTGGCCTGCTCGGCCTCGCTCAGCTTGTCGCCCTGGGTCTGCAACTGCTTGGTCAGAGTATCGATCTCTTCGCTGAGGGCCTTGAGCTGGTTTTGCTTGGGTTCGTATTTTTTCTGCAGGTCGGCGAAGTTGCGCTGTCCCTCGTTGGTCTGGGCCACGGCCACCTGAAAGGCGATGACGGCGATCTTGGCCGTTCCCGCCGGCGTGGGCGCAGTTGCCGCGGCGGACGTAGTTTGTGCGGTGGCGCTCAGGGCAAAGCCGGAGGCCAGCGTAAGTGCAAGTGCAAGCGAACGCTTCATGTGAGTAAAAAGCTCCTTCGGAATTCCTATCGGCGGTCCGCGTTTCAGCGCGAGACCATGCCTGTGCCTCCTGAGCAACCTCACGGTCTTTTGACGGATACTCCGGCCGGGTGGCGCGGAGGCAGAAAAAGACGCGGACGGAGACGTCAGCGGGAACTAACTGGATTATAGGAGGGCGGAATGGGAGCGTCAAACCGCGCAGCCGCGATTGTTGCGGGATATTCGGCCCGCTTCAACCGATCAAGACGCTCTTGAAAGTCAAAGGCCTCGCGGCGGCGAGGCCTTTGACTGAACATCGAATACGCCACAGCTTGCGAATCAATGCGCGGGTGGGGCTTCCTTGACAACGGGCGCCTTGACGGCCGGCTTCGGCGCCGCTGCCGCCTTGGGTTCGGGAGCGGGAATGCCCGACTTCTGGTTGTAGGCATCGATGATGGTCTTGGTGATGTTGGTGGATTCGCTGGCAAAGAGCACCACCGGAGCCTCTTGCGGGCGCTCGCTGACGTCCAGCACCAGCGTGTAGCCCTGCTCCTTCGCATAGTCGGTGAGAAGCGCGCCGACCTTCTTGGCCACGTCGCCGAAGCCCTCCTGCATCTGCTGCTGGAAGTCGCCCTTGACGTCTTCCATGTTGCGCTTGGCCTGCTTCTGCTTCTCGTCGATGGTCCTGGAGCGGGAGGCGCGGTCGGAATCGCTCAACTTGTCGCCCTGATCCTGAAGCGCCTTCTGGAGCTTTTCGATCTCTTCCTGGTCGGACTTGATCTTCTGTATCTTGGGATCGAACTTCTTCTGGACATCGGCGTAGTTGCGCTGAAACTCATTGGTTTGACCGACCGCCGCCTGGAAGTTGATGACGGCAATCTTGGACGGCCCGGCGGGGGCGGCGGGGGGTGCCGGGGCAGCCGGCGTTTGTGCTGCGGCGCTCAGGGCAAAGCCGGAGGCCAAGGTAAGACACAGAGCAAGAGATCGCTTCATTTGAGTAAAAAACTCCTTTGGAATTTCTCGGTCTAAACGCGCCTCAGCGCGGAAAAGCCTGCGCCTGCCGAGAAACCTAACCGCCTTTTGAGAGGAACTCCGCACCGAATGGGGCGGAGACGAGAAAAGACGCGCGTGGAGACATCAGTAGGAACAGGATGAATTATAGGGGCGGCGAGTGAGAGCGTCAAACCGGCGCTTCGTGAATTTCAGTCGAAAACGCCGCGATTTTCGGCTTTCGGAGGCTGCTATCAATGCTGAACGGCCCCAGCATGGGGAACGATCCCGAATCGCTGCAATAGAACGAAACCCAATCCCACAAGGCTCATGAGCAAAAGAAGCGATGCCAGGACGAAGCGGAAAATAGGCCGCTCTTGCGGACGGCCTTTGAAGTTTCGATCTGAAAGGCGGGGATTAGAAGGTGGTGGAGACGGTGAAGCGGAAGGTCTTGCGCGGCTCCCGGAAAATGTCTCGCGCCCCGTAGCCGCCCAGCACCTCCTGATAGGTGTAGCTGCCCGCGTTGTTGAGCAAGGTGCCGTTCGACGTAGCGTTTGGGAACAAGGACGGAGTAATCAACTGGGCCGAACAGCTTCCCTTGTTGCCGCCGACGACGACGGAGTTGCAGTAGGGCTCCTCATAGAGGCGCAGGGGGTTGTAGGCATAGAAGAAGCGGAAGGGGGCGTTGATGACCGGCATGATGAAGGAAAGCTCGGCGCCGGTGGACATACGGGGCACGAAGTTGGTGCCGGAGATGGGGCGGATGTTCCGTTGGAAACCGATTTGCGAACCGGGAGTGCCGCCCGAGCATATATTCTCGCTCAAGGTCTCGCCATTCTCGCCCTTGATCGGAACCGTGTCCACCACCGGGCAGCCGTAGAGAGGCGAGGTAAGCGAGGCAAAGCCCTCCGGACTCTGCTTCAACTGCCCCTTGTTGAGAGCCGTGTCGATGCCGAAGTCGTCGAAGAAGGAGAAGGTGACCGGACCGGCGATGGGAATGCGGTATTCGGCGTTGCCGATGAATTGGGTGTCGCCGCCGATCGGGGCTATGCCGTAAATCGGAATGGGCACTTGGAGACATGAACTGTCCTGCTTGTTGCCCGGGTAGAGCGGAACGCAGGAGCCGTCGGGATTGGTCAACTGAACGTTGACGCGATTGGGAACATAGCCGTAGGGCGTGGCTCCGCGAATGTCGAAGCCGCGCAACTCGCCCTCGCCGCCGGAGTAGAAGCGGTTGTTGGGTGGAGCCACGTCGCCGCCGAAGCCCT
This sequence comes from uncultured Occallatibacter sp., assembly GCA_964565955.1. Taxonomy (GTDB): domain Bacteria; phylum Acidobacteriota; class Terriglobia; order Terriglobales; family Acidobacteriaceae; genus Telmatobacter. Next base: position 56,358 of record CAZMHC010000003.1, on the reverse strand, counting down.
GCACATAACTCAACTGCGCGCGAATTCCCAGCACGTTGCGGCCATTGGGCGTCGGGGTCAGGAAGTGCATGGGCATGAATCGCTTGTAGGCCAGCGAAGGAGTAATGTAGCGGACGTTGCCGCCCAATCCGGCCACCTGAAGGACGGCTGTGTATTCCTTGCCGCTGCGTGGGCGCATGGGGTTGTTGACGGTGTTGAAGACGTAAGAGAAGGATGCCGAACTGTTGACGATGCCGGCCAGCGCGTTGGACCCCTGGATGCCGGAGCGGAAGCTGATGGTCTGGAAGTAGGTCTGCGAGGCGGTGCTGAAGGCGGTAATCGAGGACTTGGTAAGCGAGTAAGTTAAGCCTACGCGCTGGAAGGCGTGGCGGCGCAGCGGGTAGCTGACCGACCAGTTGAGTCCGGTGGAAGCCTGGTTGTAATTCTGGGTAAGCGACTGCTGCGCCGCGTTCAGGTTGGGCGAGGCGCCGGTAGTCGCCTGCAGGGCTTTGGCGGCGTTGAAGTCCTGCTTGGTGTTGAAAATCTGAAAGCCGACGTTGAAAGGGCGATTGCGAATATATGGCTGGGTAAAGCCGAAAAGGAACTGCCGGCTCACGTTGCCCAGGTTGCCGGAGAGGCTGAGCGTCTCGCCCAGGCCGAGGAAGTTGTTGGTCGAGTAGTTCACGCCCAGGAACGCTCCGGAGAGACCGCTGATGCCTCCGTTCAATCCGATCGAGTTCTTGCCCTTCTCCTTGACCTTGAGGAGCAGGTCCACGGTGCCCGCTTCGGCGTCCTGGTGGGCCTCGGAGTCCTGATCGACCTTGAGCGGCTCGAAGTATTCGAGCTGGTTGAGGCGCAGCAAACTGTACTCCCACAACTGCGAGTTGTAGACCTGGCCCTCGTCGAGCATCAGCTCGCGGCGGATGACCTTGTCGCGGGTGATGGTGTTGCCGGTGAACTCGATGCGCGAGACGTAGAACGGCTTGCCCTCGTCTATGTCGATCTCCAGCGAGACGGTTTTCTTCTCCTCGTCGAAGACCGGCTTGGGGATGGCTCCGAAGTTGATGTAGCCCAACTGACCGTAAGCTTTTTTCAGATTCTCCAGGCCTTTGCCGACCAGGGTGGCGTTGAACCACTCGCCGTCCTTGACTGCAAAGGTGGCGCGCAGCGCCTTGGGGTTGTTGACCGCCTTGTTGCCGGTGAAGCTGATGGAGCCGAGCCGGTAGCGGGCGCCCTCCTCGACGGGCATGAGAATGTCGATGCGCTTGCCCTTGTTGGGGCGGAAAGTAAACAAGTTCAGCCCGCCCTGGTCGCGTATCTGCGTCTTGGGCTCCTCGATGGCCGCGTTGTAGTAACCCTTGTCGCGGAAGGCCTGCCGCACCCGTTCGGTGTCTTCCTCCAGCTTGGTGGCGTCGAAGGTCTGGGAAAAGAGATTCTCGAAGAGAATCGAATTGGGGATGCCGATGGGCTTCAGGTTCTTCATCGAACGGCGCAGTTCGAGCGCGCCGATATGGCGGTTGCCGGTGAACTTGATGGCGCCCACCTTGACGGTGGGGCCTTCCTTGATGTTGAAGTTCACCTGTACGGAGGCCGGAGGAATGGTCTTGACCTCCGTCTTGATGGTGGCGAACTGGTGGCCGTGCTCACTGAGCAGATCCTTGATGACCGTCTCGGCGCGCTTGATGCGGGTGGGATCGTACTGGCTCTCGACGGAGAGGCCGACCTTCTCCTTCTTGAAGCGGTCGAGAATGTCGGACTGGGAGACGGCGTTGAGTCCCTTGTAGTTGATCTCGCGGATGGTGGGCTTTTCGCGGACGAATACGTTGAGGATGACGCCCTTCTCCGAGTCTTCGCGCTCGATGCGCAGATCCTCGAAATAGCCGGTGTTCCAGAGCGAGTTGAAGTCCCGCTCGATGGAGATGGGGTCATAGGTGTCGCCGGGGTGGGTGAAGAGCCGGGCCAGCACAGTCTCCTTGGGGATGCGGCGGGTGCCGATGACGCGAATCTGTTCGATGGTTTCCGACTGCTGGGCGAAGGATGCCGCGGCGGCCAGCGCCATGACCAGCACGACGGTCAGACGAGTCAAGCGGCTTGCGGAAGTGGAGAAAAAAGATCGCTCGATCTTCAACGGGCAACGGCCCTCGTGCGAACGCCGGAACGGTCGCGGCGCTTGTTTCGACTTCAGGTTCGGATTCACGGGAAGAATATCGACACCCTCACTGCTCAAAATCTGATCCTGCCTTGAGGAAAGTTCGATTATATTGGACCGCGCCCATCCCGCCCAAACCGCAGGTGTGTCGTTCGGCCCGGAAACCGTGTCTTTCCCGGAATTTCCCTGCCGCGCTTGCCGCCTTCGGACTTGGAATGGCCCACTTTACCGCCTTTGGCGAACCGCCGCGGACGTACTGGAACCCAGTCCCAAGTCTACCGGAAGAGAATGGGTTGGGAAGAAATTCCGTCCGTGTGTGCGCCGCGGTCTCCTTTTAGACGCAAGGAATGCGATAAGGCATTCCCGTTGCGTGGAGGCTTTGCCTTCGGGGAAAACGGTTTGGGGAATCGCAACGCGAGTTCGATCTTTTTCCACCAGCCGAGTGGATACTGAGTTATGCTTTCTGCATATTCCGGCCGAAGCGCAAGAATCTTTCCGCGGGCCGGACGGGCCTTCCCTGAAGGGCCATCCGCCGGGAGGCAAAGATGCGCCGAGAATTTTCCATGATCCTGATTCGGGCAATCGTGGGAGGGGTATTTTTTCTGGAGGGGGCGCTGAAGTTTCTTAGGCCCGCGGAGCTTGGAACGGGGCGTTTTGCGGCGATCGGTTTTCCCTTCCCTCATCTGCTCGCGTCGTTGGTGGGCGGCTTCGAGATTGCCGGAGGCGCGGCGATTCTGCTCAACTTTTATGCTGGCGACGCGGCCCTGGCGCTGCTGGCGGTCATTGTGACCGCGCTGGCGACCACCAAGTTGCCGATCCTGATGGGGCGCCCGCTGGGGCCGTTCGCGCTTGTCAAGCTGCCCCACTACGGCTGGTTGAGCTTTTTCCACGAGGCCCGCGTCGATCTGTGCATGATCTTCGGCGCGCTGGCCGTGCTGATCGACTCCGGCCTGCGCGTGGGACGCAGAAGGCGCTGGTACCAGGGCGAGTAAGACGATGCCTATCCGGCCGGATCGATCTTCCGTGACTGAACTTCTCTCCCTCTTCCTGCGCCTGGGTTTGACCGCATTCGGCGGACCGGCGGCGCATATCGGAATGATGGAGCGCGAGGCTGTGGTGCGGCGGGGATGGATGAGCCGCGCGCAATTTCTCGATTTGGTGGGCGCTTGCAATCTCTTGCCCGGCCCCGGTTCCACGCAAGTGGCGATGGCTTTGGGTTATCGCCGTGCCGGGTGGAGGGGCCTCGCCGTCGCGGGCGCCAGCTTCATTCTTCCCTCCGCGTTGGCCACGCTGGCTCTGGCATGGGCCTACGCGCGCTATGGCAGACTGCCCCAGGCGCAAGGATTGCTCTTTGGAGTCAAGCCGGCAATGGTGGCCGTGATAGCCCAGGCAGTCTGGAATCTGGGCCGCGCGGCCTATCGCCGCTGGATTCTGGCCGCGTCCGGCTTGGCGTGCTTCGCGGCATCCCTGGCCGGGGCGCACCCGATCGCCATTTTGGGAGCCTCCGGCGGTCTTGCGCTTATGCTCCATGGGCGGCGTTCCCGTCCCGGCGCGGCGCTGGGCTTCGCCGGAGCGCCCGCGGCAGCGGCGGGCGGCGCGGCAGGCGCCGCTGGTCTGGCCCCGCTCTTCCTTCTCTTCCTCAAGCTGGGGGTTACGGTATTTGGCTCAGGCTATGTGCTGGTCGCCTATCTAAAGGCCGATCTGGTGGATCGCCTGCATTGGATTACGCGGACGCAACTGCTCGACGCGATCGTCGCTGGCCAGATCACGCCCGGTCCGGTCTTTGCGACCGCCGCCTTTCTCGGCTACCTTTTGCGCGGCTGGGCCGGAGCCGCTGTGGCCACGGCGGCCATCTTTCTGCCCTCGTTCCCGATGGCCGGGCTGGTGGGTGCTTTGGCCGGGCGAATCCGGGCATCGAAGCCGGCGGCGGCCTTCCTGGACGGCGTGAATGCGGCAGCCGTGGCCTTGATGGCCGCCGTGGCTCTTTCGCTGGGTGCCTCCGCCCTGGTGGATGGCTGGAGCTGGGCGCTGGGGCTGGCGAGCCTGGCGCTGCTCTTGCGATACAAAGTCAACGCAACGTGGCTGATTCTCGCCGGGGGCGGCCTGGGGATTATCCTGCGTCAGTTCGCCTGAGCGCCGCGACGGAAGCGCGAGTACCGATGGCCCCGGTCGCGATTCGGCATTTGCTATCCCCTCGGCAACGGCGGCGCCAAAAATGGACGTAGGCCAGCGACGCGCCGCCGATAAAACTGCGAATGATGCCGACCGGAAAGACGAGGTTGCGCTGGGCAACCATGGAAACCACCGTCACCGCGCCCACGCAAACAACATTGAATGTCCAGCAGGCGGGACTTCGCAGGCCCCGGCCTTCCTCGTCTCCCACCCTTGCCTGGAAAAAGCGCAAGGGTGGGGTGCCTGGCCGGCAGCGCATTACTGATATTGCACGTTGAACGAGAGCGCGCTGGGGGATTGCGAGCATCCCGCCGCCGCGGTTGTGATCTGGGGTTCCAGCGTATGTCCGGCGGGAACGCTGATGGAAAATGCACCGCTGTCGTAGGTCTTCGCGCTGTCGATCGTCAAGCTGGCGATCATGGAGGAGTCGGTCGTATCCACGATCGAAAATACGGCGTTGGTGGCGCAGTCGGCGGCAGGGGTTTGCACAAATGCCTGAAGCCGGGTAACGGCGATGGCATTCTCCTGCGTCACCGGAGCGGACACAATGCCAGTCTTGTCGAGCGCGCCACTGTAGTCGTGGCCCCAAATCTTGTCGCCGCCGGTAGCTATGGCGGTGCTTTGCTCGGTTGTGGAGTCGCTGGCGCTAGCCGCGCTGCTGGCGGTGGTGGTGGTTGTTGTGGTGGCTCCAGCTTGAGCCACAGCCGTCTTCACCAGAGCGGTGGCCCCGGACCCGGTTGGCGTGTAACCCCAGGACTCAGTGCCGTTGGTGTAAAAGATGATGCCGACCGGTGAAATGTAGGCGCAGGAGCCGGTGGTCGAGCATCCGGTGGAACCTACAGTCGTAGTGGGGGTAGTGGTGGACGGTGAGATGATGACACTGCTTGTGGAACCCGAAATCGAGCGTATCGTGCCGTTCACGTCGAGAGTGGCGCCTGGATTCAATGTCGCGCCGCCGCCGATGCCGACATTGCCGCCTAATGGGTTAAGAACAAAAGGTAGGGCACCTCTGCCGTAAGTCGCGAGAGACTGTATCCACGCCGCATATGGCGATGCAGTACTGAGTCCGAAATTGAGAATTTGGCCAGAGGCTTGAATTGATACATTTCCACCCGCGCTAACAGGCGGCGTTTGAGTACCTGACAAGCTTGGGTTAACTTGACTAGCATAAATGTTGCCTACTTGCAAAAGTGATGGAGGGGTCGTCGGAAGCACCGTCGTTAACGGCTCCGTCCCTATCCCGACGGTGCCGCCTGCCGGATTCAATGCCAATGTCGCGGACGCGGGGTAGCTCTGCAGCCATCCATATGCGGGAATCGATCCGTTTGCAGCAGAATACCCAATGTCCAGCGGCGCAATCTGTGTCGGGGCATTGTTTCCATTCACCCCCAGAATCCCATCTGTAACCGCATTTCCAGTGACCGTCAGGCCGCTCGGCGTCGTCGTTGAACCGACGGTAATATTGCCGCTGGATTGCGACAGCAATGCATCGACGGACTGTGCAGATGCCGTATACGGCACCGTCTGAGTGCCGCTTGGGAAGGTAATTCCAGCGGTCGTAGTAATGCCTCCGGAAGCAACGACGTTACCGGCTACATCGATATTGCTTCCCGTTTGACTCAGAGCACCTTTACTCAGCGGGTACGCCGTGAACTGATCAGATCCGTCTTTGAAAAAAGATCGGTGTACAGGTCTGAGAACACTAGATTATTGTAGTTCGCTCTGATGTGGATGCCCGACGCCGTTGAAGGAAGACCAGTGGTAAAGACTGTGGTGGCAGAGGTTTGAGCCAAGCTCGACCACACAATATCGAGGTCACTTACATTTGCACCCGTTTGCTGTCCACCCACACCGGTCAAGCCAATGTATCCAAAAGAACCGTCTCCACCTAATCGGAGATCGGAATTGAAGACGGATCCTGGGCATTCGATTCCATAAGCGTCTTGCCCATTGGTATCGATGAAATACTGGCCGAGATTTGCCCCCGAAAGACACGTTATGGCTGCGCCGCCGACGCCTGTTGTGTAATTATAATCGGTGTTGAACGATCCCGTTATGTTGCCAGCATACGAGGTAGTGGCAAATTGTATCGCTGGAACTTGTGTTGCGGAGCTTTGATTTTCAGTCCTCAGCCCACTCCCGGTGAGGGCATCTGCGCAGTTGCCGCTGCAGCTGCTCTGACCGACCACTATGATGGCGGCAGCCCCTCCGGTGCCCAAGAGCGCTACGTAGCTACCATCGAAGTGGTATTCATTACTGCCGGTGAATTGAATTGCGGGAGCCAGATCGCCCCCTATCAGGTTGTTGTCCAAGTAGTACAGAGTGGGATTTGATCCGGTGGATATTGCGGTATAGAAAGCCGACGCTTTAGAGGCAAGGCCCAATCCACCCCCCATAACCAATCCGCCTCCCCATGGGTAATTTGCTGTGGGAGATCCGCCATTGATGCGCGAGCCCGATATCTTTACCAGATCGGAATTCACCACGACCACCGCGGCGGTACTCGGAGTACTGCCAGCCCAGATGTAGTCGTTGAGTATCTGAAAACTGCCTCCCGCCTGGTTGCTCCCTCCAGCAGTGGTGCCATTTCCATACCCGTTCGACACCACCACGCCAGCAGTAGCACTTGAATTTCCGGCGGCTTGCACAGGCAAAGTCTTACCATTATTAGTAACATACGTGATGACCGGCACGATTCCAATATCTCGGATTCCCCCAGCAGTATCTCCGCCAAAATCGAGGACCGGGTAGGCCAAGGTAAAGTCATGACAGATTGTGGAGGTGTACTGACCATCCCCAACCATCCAGAACCCTGCTCCATTGAGCCCTGTGTTAGGATAAGTCATTTGGAATGGAGGAGGATATGTGGTAGGAGGAGTCGAAGGCGAGAATGCGCCATTGGAGTAGGAATATATCTGTTCCGTTGTTGCATCCAACGGTCCCTTTACCAAGTAACCGTTCGGGCAGGCTACCGAAGTGTTAGTCGTCGCCGGCAGGTACAAGGCTAAGTTGTACTGGTAAGCGTACGAGATGCATTTTTGCAACGCAACGGTATCGTCCGCAATGCCATCTCCTTTGGCTCCGCAAATCGGCGATTTAGCGCTAATCGTGCCAAGCGGAGGTGTGCCATCCTGGGATAGAGTCGATTGTGCAGTTGCTTTCATGGTGAAGGCCGTGATGACAATGGCCATAGCAAACAACAGCTTGTGCATCTTGTGCATCGTCTTCATCTTTCTCTCCTTGTTTTTCTTGGGTGAATCGTCTGGGGACGCTACCGCAGACTACTCCATCGTGCGCAGACCGAGTTGCTCGGTCCGCCTACTGGAAATTACAGGCCCGCGGCGCTTCGCTGGGAAGGCCGAGCCAATTGTATCGAAATGAGACAGGCTTGCGATGAAATTTTATGAGAATTTATCGTCTCGGAGATGGGAATTGCCGGATTATTGTGTGTCCGCTGTGGAAAACATTACTTACCGCGCAGCTCGCGAAGCCAGTCGTCCATGTGGCCGAGAGCGCGCAGCAGTCCCACCGCGCCTTGCTCAGTTCGAGTCAGGCGTCCGCGGCGGGTGGTCCATGCCCCTACCAGAATCCGGGTGGGCGGATTCTGCCATGAGCTTGCCGAAGTGGCCGGATCCTCAAGCCTTGGATCGGCGAACGTCTTACCGATGCCGTTCGGCTCCAAGCGGACGGCATCGGCCCCGCAAGGGCTCAGTCGTAGTATTCCAATCCCAGGTGAGTAATCAGGTCCGCGCCCATGATGTGCCTCAGCGTGTTTTTGAGCTTCATAGACTGGATGAACAGATCGTGCTCCGGGTAAAGTCCGGGGGCGGTTTGCGGCGACTTGAGATAGAAGCTCAGCCACTCCTGAACGCCGATCGAGCGCAACTCCGGAGTCCTCTTGGCCAGGTCGAGGAAGAGCACCAGGTCCAGCGCGATGGGCGCTGCCAGAATCGAGTCGCGGCAAAGAAAGTTCACCTTGATCTGCATGGGGTAGCCCAGCCAGCCGAAGATATCGATGTTATCCCAGGCCTCTTTGTCGTCGCCGCGCGGAGGGTAATAGTTGATGCGAATCTTGTGATAAAGATCCTTGTAAAGATCGGGGTATAACTCGGGCTGAAAGATGTAATCGAGGGAGCCGAGCTTGGACTCTTCCTTGGTCTTGAAGGATTGCGGATCGTCGAGCACTTCGCCGTCGCGGTTGCCGAGGATATTGGTCGAGAACCAACCGGAGACGCCCAGCATACGCGCCTTGAAGGCCGGCGCCAGCACGGTCTTCATGAAGGTCTGGCCGGTTTTGAAGTCCTTGCCGCAGACCGGCGCGGCGTTTTTCTTGGAGAGTTCGAGCAGCGCCGGAGCGTCCACGGTCAGGTTGGGCGCGCCGTTGGCGAAGGGAACCCCCTCGCTGAGCGCCGCGTAGGCGTAAATCTGCGAGGGCGCAATGCCGATGTCGTCGTTCTCCAGGCCCTTCTCGAATGCGGCGAGGTTCTGATGAACGGCGGTCGGCTCCAGGAAAATTTCGGTCGAGCCGCACCAGATCACCACCACCCGGTCCACGGTCTTCTTGAAGGCGCGAATGTCGGCGATCACCTGATCGGCCAGATCGCGCTTGTTCTTGCCCTTCTTGACGTAGGTGCCGTTGAGTCGCTTCACGTAGTATTGGTCGAAGACGGCCGGCAGGGGCTTGATCTTTTCCAGGTAGGGCTTCAATTGCTGGAGGGTCTTCTCGTCCAGCACCTTTGCGTGCGCGGCCGCCTCGTAGACGTTGTCCTCGAAGATGTCCCAGCCGGTAAAGACCAAGTCGTTCAGATCGGCCAGCGGCACAAATTCCTTGATGAGCGGGAACTTGTTCTCGGTACGTTTGCCGAGGCGAATGGTGCCCATCTGGGTGAGCGAGCCGACCGGCTTGGCCAGTCCCCGGCGCACCGCCTCCACGCCCGCGATAAACGTGGTGGCGACGGCGCCCAGGCCGACCACCATCACGCCAAGTTTGCCCGTGGCGGGCGCAATCTTCGATGCCGCGGCGGCCCTTTGGCCGCCTTGTTGCTCAGTTGACATTCCCTCTCCTAACCATTTTTGCTTGCGCCCGATCTCCGGGCCGTTCCAAACCGTCTTGCCAAGAACCGAACAGTGTACGCCGCGCGGCACTTTGACCGCATTCGCCGCTCTACGCCGCTTCCGCCTGCCTGCCGCGCCTTAGATGCGACCACACAAACCAGAGGATCCCGGCCAACAGAGCTACCTCGACCGCCAGGTGAAAGCGATGAAATGCCTGATGAAAGCGCGGGTCCGTGTGCCAGGCCTGACCCAGCTTCATGCCCACGTAGGCCAGCGCATAGCACCACGGCCAGGAACCCACAAAAGTATAGATGTGGAAGCGCAGTTGCGGCATCTTGGCGATTCCCGCCGGAAAGGCGATGAAGGTGCGCACCACCGGCAACAGGCGCGCAACCAGCACCGTGATCGCTCCGTAGCGGTTGAAGAAATCCGTCATCCGGTCCAGGTCGCGGTGGCTCATCAGCACCCATTTGCCGTAGCGTTCCACCAGCGGGCGTCCGCCTTTGGCCCCGATCCAGTACGCAATCACCGACCCCAGATTGCAGCCGATGGCCCCAGCCGTCGCCGCCCAGAGCAAGTTGAACCGGCCCAGGAAGACCAGATAGCCGGCAAACGGCATGATGATCTCGGAGGGCAGGGGAATGCAAGCCGATTCGATCCCCATCAACGCCGCAATGCCGGCATAGCCGCCCATCTCGATGGCGTGGGTTACAAACTGGACTAAAAGGGCGATGATCTTTTCGCTCATGGGCGTTACCAGTATATAGGCCGGTGGCGGGCCGATGGCAACGCATCTTCCTCGGCCTATAGCACGAAGTGTCCGCCCCATCGCGGGCGGTTTGCTACCATGAGTGGATATTCAATGCAGAGGTGTTTCAGTGCCCGACTTCCCCCCCGCTCCGCTTACGCTCGAAGGTTCCTTTCTGCTCCACCAGTTCTTCCGCTTCGACTGGAAGGCGTGGCGGTCCCGCGCGGAGGGCGAACGCGCGCGCATAGTCGCCGAGGGCGCTTCCGCGCTTCTGCGTTTGGAACGTAGGTTGGCTGACGCTCCGATTCAGACCGCGCTTTTCTCGCAGCTTGGCCACAAGGGCGACCTGGTTCTGATTCACTTCCGCGACTCGCTGGAAGCGCTCAACCAGATCGAACTCGATCTGGCACAGACCGAACTGTACGACTATCTCGATCTGCGCCACTCCTACGTCTCGGTCGTCGAACTGGGCCTCTACGAGTCCACGCGCAAGACCTACGAAGCGGCGGCCGCAAAAGGTCTTGAAGCACACACGCCGGAATGGAATGCCGAGATTGCGGAGTCGCTCAAGCGTAGCGCCGATGCCATGTCTCCGCGCATCTTCCCCGCCATTCCCGAAGCCAGGTATCTCTGCTTCTATCCGATGGATCGCAAACGCGGCGAGCAGGTCAACTGGTACACCGTGCCCTTCGCCGAGCGGCAGCGCATGATGCACGAGCACGGGCTGATCGGCCGCCGCTACGGCGACCGGGTGAAGCAGATCATCTCCGGGTCGATTGGCATGGACGATTGGGAGTGGGGCGTGGACCTCTTCGCCGACGACCCGGTGGTCTTCAAGAAACTCATCTACGAGATGCGCTTCGACGAAGTCAGCGCGGTTTACGCGCTCTTCGGGCAGTTTTATATCAGCGTCCGGTTGCCGATGGAAAAACTCGGTGGCTGGCTGGACGGGAATCTCTAGACGGTACGGACCATTTGCCATGCTGTCAGCAAGGAGGCTAATCGATGGCCACTCTTACGGTTACGGCCAAAGGTCAGCTCACCCTAAAGCGGGAATCGCTCAGGCATCGGAACGTCGCTCCCGGCCAGAAGGCAGCAGTTTTTTGCGAATTCGTGCGGGTCTTGAGGCAAGGGGTATAAAAAGCCCGCGCAGAGATTGCAGACGCGATACGCAGGCTTCTGCTAAGTTGTCGATATTGTGGTGACCCCGGCCTGATTCGAACAGGCGACCTACAGTTTAGGAAACTGCTGCTCTATCCACCTGAGCTACGGGGCCACATTTATAATGAATACTTTACAGAATTCTAAAAAATAGTCCACTCACTTTCACTCACCGGACGCACTATTGACGTAGGGCTAGGGACCCGCGTCAAGGGGCAGATCGGGGAGGACGAACGTGAAAGCGAAGAGAACACGATACCAACAGGGTAGCATCCGCAAGGTTCAAAGGGCCACGGGCTACGCATGGGAGGTCCGCTTTTCCGAGTGGAAAACGGCAAGCGGCACCAACGCACATTGACCCTGGACGAAGCGGAATACCCCGCTGAGAAGGACGCACGCCGCGCCATTGAGCTGACAGTCTCCCAAGTCAACGCCGGGACTGGAGCGGCCAAGGCGGATGCCAAGTTCATGGACGTTTGCGCCCTCTACCGGGCGGAGCATCTGCCCACGCTGGAGCACTCCACACGCTCCACGAACGGCTATCCACGCCGATATGGGCCTTGGCGCCGAAGTGCCACTGATTGCCTTTGCGCGTCCGATGCATCTCCGGGGCGCGCTCGCCGGTCGAGTTATCGGTCGAGGACGGCGCCGCGACGATCGCGGCGACGACAATTGTGCCGGTTCAAATACGAATGCCTTTGCTATCCAGATCCCGCTTTGAGATAATGCGGCTCGACCAGAGCTTCTAACTCGGCCCAGGGAACCACGGTCTCCATCGACTGCAAAAACTGCTCTCGGCGGCTGGCGCTGGCAAACTTTTCGAAGCTCGGCCGGCAGGCAAATGTTATTCGGCGCATCGCATTCTCCATCTATATACCGTTGGATGCAAGTGCGGCGCGGGTGGATGACTGAATCAGAGGTTCCCTAGGCGAGCCGTTGCCCTTTCGATTTCTTCCAAGCGATTCATCTCTACTTCGTCTAGCTCAAGGGTGGCCGGATCAATAAACATGAGAAAACGCTCCCGGCCACCAGCTATACCTGCCAGCCCTCTACATATGGAGGTAGGCTACGGCACTGCGTTCCAACACCGGAGCATATATCCTTATGGAACAATTTGCTCGTGAACTTTACTTCCCATCACGACGGCCTTATTGCGGCTTGTGCGCCGCTTCGTTCGGGATAGACACTCGTGCCCTGGGCGATGACGCTGTGGAAGAAGATACGCCAAACATCGAAATCGAGTCCCAGCCGCTCTATCTTCCTTCCTCCGGCCTTTGCGCCGGTGTGTTCCTTTGGCATTCGGCGCTCACACGAGCGATTGCAGACTGGCTTCGGCTTGGCGGATGCGGTCGAGGCATAGATCGCGGCCGAGCACGGTCATGGTTTCAAAGAGCGGCGGCGCGTTCTTGCGCCCGCAGAGGGCGACCCGGATGGGCTGGAAGGCCTGCCCGGCCTTCAGACCGAGTTGAGCGGCCGCGGCTCGAAGGGCCTGATCGAGCGAATCGTGGTCGAAGTTGGTTATGGCTAACACTTGCTGGGCGTGCTGGAGGACGCGCCGGGCGAGCGCGGCATCGCCCTTCTGCGGGATCAACTCCGCTGGGTCATAGGGCGCGAGTTTTTCCACGAAGAAGAAGTCGGCGGCAGAGACGGCGTCGCGCAGGAGCTTGATCCGTTCGCGGATGAGCGGGGTTACGGCTTGGACCTTATCGGGCGTTGGATTGAAGCCGGCCTGCGCGAAGAAAGGCTCGAGGCTGGCTGCGAGTTCACCGACGGCGAGAGCTCGGATGTGCTCGCCGTTGAGCCAGACGGCCTTGGGATCGAAGGAGTCTTCCTCGGTGAAGTTGATGACGGCGTTGGCTCGGTTTATGTGTTCGAGGGTGAAGGCTTCCCGGATCTCTTCGAGCGGCATAAACTCGCGGTCGTTCTTTGGAGACCAGCCGAGGAGGCAGAGGAAGTTGACGAAGGCCTGGGGGAGGAAGCCGGCATCGCGGTAAGTGGTGACGCTGACCACCGGGCCGTGCTTGCGCTTGGAGAGTTTGGCGCCATCGGGGGCGACCAGCAGGGGAAGATGGGCGAAGTGAGGCGTCTGGACGCCGAGCGCCTCGAAGATGAGCAGGTGCTTGAAGGTGTTGGCAATGTGATCTTGGCCGCGGATGATGTGGCTGATGCGGAGATCGGCGTCGTCAACGCAGGAGGCAAGGTGGTAGGTGGGGAACCCATCGGAGCGCAACAGGGCGAAATCTTCGACCTCGTCGGCGAGTTTGGATTGCTCTCCGTAAACGCCATCGGTGAAGCGCAGAGTGCGGTTCTGAGCGCGGGGAACGCGATAGCGGAGGGCGAACGGCTCGCCACAGGCGGCGCGGCGGTCGCTGGCTTCTCTCGACAACTCGCGCATACCGGGATTGAAGAGCCAGGCGCCCTGCTCGGAAGACTGATTGCCGTCGCCCGCGTGAGCGGGGGTGAAGTCGCGATAGGCAAGGCCCGCTGCGAAGATGGCTTCAGCCTGTTGGCGGTGCAGGGCAAGACGTTCGGATTGCTTGTACTCTTCGTCCCAGTCGAGGCCCAACCAACGCAGGCCCTCGAAGATGGATTGGACGCTGGCCTCGGTGTTGCGTTCGAGATCGGTGTCGTCCAGGCGGAAGACGAGGGTTCCACGATTGCGGCGGGCATAGAGCCAATTGAAGATAAAGGTGCGCGCCCCGCCCACGTGCAGATAGCCGGTGGGCGAGGGAGCAAAACGGACGCGGGGAGCATTTTCGGAGGGGGTCGAATCGGGCATCGTCAAGGTTTCTTCCACTAACGATGCTAGCACTGCCCCTCACCGTCGGACGCGAACCGGCTCAGGCCTGGGGCGGATACGGGGGCGTTTGCGGAGGCTGCGGCGGGTATGGAAACGGAGGCGGATATGCCGCCTGGAGCGCGGGCGCCACCTTCCACTCGGCAAAGGCAAGCACATAAAGCAGAACCAGGATGCCAAGCGAGGGCACCAGGCACACCAGAGAGAGCCAGGGAGTAAAGCCGGCCTTCTTCAGGATGAACCAGAAGGGAATGATGACGATGATGATCGCCACCAAAATAACAAGGGGAATGATCGCCATCATGGCCATGATGGCGCCCTTATAGGCTTCCGGGTCGGGTTGGCTCTGCAAGAGAAGCGCGACAAGATTCATTCAGGACACTCCGCAACGAGATGGAAACTGGAAACAAAGGTAATACCCAACGACGGAATCCGCAATCGAATTCTCGCGGGGATGGAAAATGAGTGCCAAGCCGGTGGTTGCGGGGTGGATTCAGGCGGTTTGACCAACTTGACCAATCGCAAGAAAGAGCGCATAATCTGAGCAGTCGAAAGAGCGATGGAGGCGGGAATGGCGAGTACGCGGGTGAATTTATACGAAGCCAAGACGCACCTTTCCAGCCTTGTGGAGCGGGCGGCGAAGGGCGAGGAAATTGTGATTGCCAAGGCAGGCAAGCCGATGGCGAAGCTGTCGCCAATGACAGCTAGGGAAAAGGAAACCGAGCCGGAACCGCTACGGAAGTTCGGGCAGAATGTGTTGGGAATAACCTTTCGCTCCGAAGATTGGGAAAAGGACATTCCACTCGAATATTTTCAAGACGAGGGCAAAGAGAATCCTTTTGGCGTTGAACTTGTAGGGACAGAGCGGAAATGACGGATTCCGGATTTCTGCTGGATTCCAATATCGTGGTTTGGCTGGATCGGAAACCGGAGCGGATACCGCCGCACGTGCTGCTGACGATCGCATCTGCGCCGCAGGTATTCTTGAGTGCGGTAACGGCCTGGGAATTGGGCATCAAGCAGGCGCTTGGCGACCTGACCTTGCTCCAACCGGTTTCCGAAATGGTTCGCGCTCATAGCATGACGGAATTGCCCGTGACCATCCGGCATGGCGAAGCGGTGCGGGAATTGCCTCTTCATCATCGCGACCCCTTCGACCGCTTGCTGGTTGCGCAGGCAATGGTTGAGGGTCTGATTCTGGTTACCGGGGACAGGCTGCTGCTCCGCTATGGAATTCCGATATTGCTGGTCTGAGTCACGGCTCCAGCGGCAGCCCGTCGAGTGAGAGCAAGCGTCCCACCGGGTACTCGCCGACGCTGTTTTGCTGAAACCACGGCGAACGCTCGTAGAAGAATTGAAGTCGCGCGTCGGGGCTGGCGGCAAAGCTCGCGTCGGTCTGGATGCGATGCTCGAATTCGGCCTTCAGCGCCGGGTTCTTGGCCATATTTTCTCGCGCCAGTTTCTCCAGCACATAGGCCTCGGCATACTCTTTTTGCTCGAAGATGGGATCGAAAAAGCCCCAGCGCAGCGCGGAGTCGGGCGCCTCCGGTTCCAGCCAGTGAATGGCTACTTTGGAAAGCCTCTGGTTGAGCGGGATCACCACCGAGCCGGCCGGAAAACTGAGGGTCTCGGCGGTCAGCGTACATTGGCCGTAGTGGCCCGGCTGCGCGCCGGGGTTTTCGCCGGGAAAGATGGGGTGGTGGCCCTCGAAAGGCAGCCCCTGCCACTGCATCCCGGAGCAGCGGTAGCGCTCGACCTTGCCGGTCCAGGGTGCCGCGGTGCGGCGAAAGGCTACGTCGTGAGCGGCCAGCACATCGATGGTCCGCGTCCATTGCGGCGGCACGATGTAACCGGCCGGGAGGGTGGCCGATGCGGTGACTTTTACGCCGGTGGCCAGCGGCAGAGTTACATTCCACGGCTCATGGGAGTATTGAATCCACATAGCGCCGGAAACTTCGCTCAGGGCGCGGGTGAATTTGTAGCCCTGGAAAACAACCGGGGTGGTTTCGCCGTTCGCGTCCACGGCCAGCGGAAACTTATCGCTGCCCAAGGGGTGCGCGCCCAGCTTTTCCGCCCCCGCATCGGCCTCGCGGTTGAGGGCGATGAGTTTTGCGGAGTCGCGGTTCAGTAACTCCAGCAGAGCGCGCAGAATCTCGTAGTTACCGGTGACTCGGGTCTTGTAATCCTTCAACATATGCAGTTCGACCAGCATTCCGGGGCGGTTTTCCAGAATCATCTGCCCGGTGGAGAAGCGAGACTGGTCGCTGTAGGAAGCAAGCCCCTGCGCGGGGTCGGTGTCGTCGTTCAGGGTGATGTAAGTGGGAAAGGCGAGATGCCCGCTGGCGTTGACCTGTCGCACCAACTCCGGGTTGACGGTCTCTCGTATCCATTTAGCTGTGGCGGGCGCAACGTCGGGCGTGGCATCGATGGCGAAGGTCACGTCGTATTGAAAATCGGCACCGTCGGTCACATGGTTGTCCACGAAGAAGTCGGGCAGCCAGCGGTGAAACATCTTGAGGAAGGCGCGGGTCTCCGGCGCGTCGGCCTTCATGTAATCGCGGTTGAGGTTGATGTTGCCGGCGTTGCCGCGCCATCCGGCCAACTCCGGGCCGTTCTGGTTGATGCGGTTGTAAGGCGAGCGCCGCTCGTGCCCGTCGATGTTATAGACGGGGATGAAGACGAAGACTGCGTGGTCCAACAACGCCGCTTGCGTCTTGGCGACAACCATGTCGCGCAACAGGGCGAGGCAGGCATCCTTGCCATCCATCTCGCCGGCATGGATGGAGTTTTGGACCAAAAGAATAACTCGGCCCGAAGCGTGTATGGCGGCGGGATCGAAGACGCCGTCTTTGGAGGCGATGACGATCTTGAGGTCGCGCCCCTCTCCAGTCTTGCCAAAGTTCTCTATCCTCACCCGATCGGGCGCGGCGGCCGCGATGCGCTCCAGATAGGCGACGGTTTCGGTGTAATCGGGGGTGGTGCGGTAATCGGCGGTCTCCGCCGGCGTGCGCCAGTCGGGAGCGGTCTGGCCATTGAAGACCTGGGATAGAGAAGATAGGAGAGCGGCGGTCAAGAGGGCTTTGCTGCGTAGATTCATTCTGTCGAAATCTCCCAAGTTTGCATGATTCTACTGCAAGACGGGTTCATGGCTGAATGGAAATCGTGCTGCCGTGCCAGCATTTGGCTACGATTTCACCTATCCCGCCCATGAACCCCGGAGTCTCCCGCAACGACGGCGGCTCTTCCGTCGCCCCGGAAGCCACATTTTCGCTTCTGAATTGCCTCCTCACGGAACCGGATCCCCTGCTCATTGCCCCTTGTTCCCGGTTTCCGTTTGTCCTCACCGCTTGCACCTCGTAGAATCGAAATTGGGCCGACGGCGACTCTGACCGGCGCGGTGCCAGGTACCCATGAGCGAACAGGAACAAGGAAATCCCAGTCAACCCCAGGCGGTTTCTCCAGCGTGGATCAAGGTCGAGCGGGCGCGCCATCCTAAGCGGCCCTACCCCATGGACTTCATCGAACGCATCTTCACCGATTTCAGCGAGATTCACGGGGATCGAGCCTTTGGCGACGACGAGGCGGTGGCTTGCGGCATGGCCCGGCTGGACGGCCTGGAAGCGATGATCGTCGGTGTCCGAAAAGGCGGCAGCACCAGGGAGCGGGTGCGCCGCAACTTCGGAATGCCCAACCCCGAGGGCTACCGCAAGGCGCTGCGGTGCATGAAGATCGCCGAAAAATTCCACCGCCCGGTCATCTCCTTCATCGACCTGCCCGGCGCCTGGCCCGGCGTAGGCGCCGAAGAGCGCGGCCAGTCCGAGGCCATTGCCCGCAATCTCCTCGAAATGTCCCGTCTGCGCACCCCCACGGTCTCGGTGATTAGCGGCGAGGGCGGATCGGGCGGCGCGCTGGCCTTGGCTGTGGCCGATCGCGTCCTCATCCTCGAAAATGCCGTTTATTTTGTGGCCTCGCCGGAGACCTGCGCCTCCATCACCTGGCGCGATGAGGCCTACAAACCCTTGGCCGCGGAGGCCATGCGCATCTCCGCGCGCGAAATTGCCGCGCTTGGATGCGTGGACGAGATCGTTCCCGAGCCGCCGGGGGGCGCGCACACCGACCGCGAGGCTTCCATTGCATTGCTGGGCGATGTGCTGAAGAAGCATCTGGCCGAGCTGATGGCCATGCCGCTGGACACTCTGGTAGCCGCCCGCCAGCGCAAGTTCCGCAATATAGCGCAGTTCTATACGGAAGGTTAGGCGATGAGCGTTCCCCACTCCGGCGCCGGCCGTCTCCGCGCCTACATTCGATGCATCGCCGCCGTGCTCTGGCTCTTCCTGGCGCGGTCGATGGCGCGCCACGCCGCACAGGGGCTGGCCGCGGAGCAGTGGTTTCCACTGGCCGAGCAAATCGTTCTCGTCTTTCTCCTCCTGCTCGGCTACGCGGGAATGGGATTTACCTTCGACGGCCAGTTGCATCCGGTCGGCGCGCAAGGCTTGCCGCGGCGTCCAGGCTGGCCCAGTGAGGCCGGGTTGGGGCTGGCCGTCGGCTGGGCGCTGGTCGTAATCTGTGTCCTGCCCCTGGCGCTGGTCGGCGGCATTGCCATCTCTTTCTCGCTTCAAACTTCGGCCTGGGGTTGGCTGCTTGCCGATGCCGCCTTTTTCGCGCTCGCCGCTCTTGCCGAGGAACTCGCCTTTCGAGGCTACGGTTTTCAGCGCTTTGCCCATGCCGCTGGCCCGCTGGCAGCCGCCCTCGGCTTTGCCGTCTTTTTTGCCCTGCTGCAGGCAAGGCAGCCCGGGTCGAACCACGCCAGCTTCGCCGTCTCCGTGGCGCTCAGTCTTGTGCTTTCCTCGGCTTACCTGCGCACCAAAGCGCTGTGGCTGAGTTGGGGATTGAACTTTGGATGGAAAGCTGGCAGGGCGCTCTTGTTTGGGCTTGCGGTAAGCGGCAACAGCAGCCATTCCCCCGTTGTCCAGGGCGACCCGATGGGGCCGTCGTGGCTTACCGGCGGCGGCTTCGGCCTGGACGGAAGCTGGTTTGCTTTCTTCGTCTTGCTGGCGGCGCTTCCGGTCGTTTTCCGCGTCACGCGCGCGTTGGAGTTTCAGTACAATGCGCCGGTGTTCGTGCCGGGAGGCATTCCAGTGGATCTGGACGCGGCTGCCATGCGACAACACGAGGCCGCGATGCGCCCAGTCGACGCTGCCGCTCCGGGGCTCGTGCAGATTCTGCCAACTGCCGCGATTCCGCCCCCGCGCCCGGACGATTCCTCGGTTAACCCGACCGGCCAAAGTTAGACAGGGCGGTTCTCGATCGTACGCAGTGTTGTTAAAATCTGTGTGTGTTTGTAAATATCAATCTCGAAAGCTGCGATTTCAGAGAGAAGACTCTATCTTCGACACTCTGATGCATCTGAGCAGGAGGAGCGCCGTGAATGCCATCCCGCGTTGAAGGTCGTAAATTGATACCTTATATCTTTTGGATACTGGCGATTGCGGCTGTCCCCGCGTGGTGTGCGTTGGACCCAGGAAATGGATGGGACGCAAAGGTATATCTCAACGCCATCCACACCATACAGGCAGCTTCGCCCGTCTAAAATGAAAAAGTCCCAAGATTCAGGTTGCCCTTTATCTCCCGTTGAGGCGATTAACATAATGGCCACTCTCGTCGCACCTATCGAACGACAGCGATCCAAAGCTGCCTCCAAGTGGCTGCTTCCTGTCATGGTGCTGATTGCGCTGGCCATCCGTCTAGCGGCGGTGCCGTTCAACAGTATCGAGGGGCTGATGGATCCCGGCCATCTCCACTGTTGGGAGTATGGCAATGTGGCGCGGGCGCTGGTGGCTGGGCAGGGCTTCGGCAGCCCGTTCGTTTCCAATCAGCTTTCGGCGATCATGCCGCCGGTCTATCCGCTGGTCGTGGCGGTCTTTTTCCGTCTCTTCGGCATTCACACGGTTGGTTCGATCTTTGCCGTTCATGCGTTCAACTGCCTGCTCTCCGCGCTGGCCTGCATTCCTGTTTTCCTGATGGCCAAGCGCAGCTTCGGTGAGCGCGCGGCGTTGTGGGCAGGCTGGGCGTGGGTCTTTTCTCCCTATGGCATTTACTTTTCGGCGGACTGGGCATGGTCCACACACTTGCTGTTGCTGTGCTTATGCTGGTTGTTCTACCTGGCACAGGATTTGGAGCGATCGTCGCGGCTGCGTTTGTGGGCGGGATTCGGGCTATTGGCGGGCTTTGCGGGGCTTACCGAGCCGTCGGTTCTTATCGTGCTTCCCTTCCTGCTGGCGCTGGCCGCCTGGAGATTGGCGCGCGCGGGCCAACGCTGGCTGCTGCCGGGGCTGGTGGCGTCGCTGGCGCTGGCGGCTACCCTCTCGCCCTGGATGATTCGCAACGCTCTGGTCTTCCACCGCTTCATTCCCATGCGCGACAGCATGGGCCTGGAGCTATGGATGGGCAACAACGGATACGACCTGCGCTGGACCAGCGACGATCTGCACCCGCTTCACGACATGAGGGAACTGGCGGACTACAATCGCGGCGAACTTGCCTACATGGACCGCAAGGTGGAGCAGGCCAAGTCCTATATCCACGGCCATCCCCGCTGGTACGCATGGATGTGCGCCCGCCGCGCCATTTACCTGTGGACAGGGTACTGGAGCTTCGATCCCAACTACCTGGCCCTGGAGCCTTTCGACCTGGCAAACATTCCCTTCGCCTCGACATTGACGCTGCTCGCAGTGGTTGGCATTGTCTTCGCATGGCGGCGGAGGCGCTTCGAGGCGCTTCGCTACGGCGGCGTCCTGTTCCTATTTCCGATCATGTACTGCTTTGCCCATCCGGAGCCATACCATATGCGTCCGCTCGACCCGTTGATCGCCATTCTTGGCTGCTATGCAATTCTGACTGCGCGCGAACGGTTGGCCGAGCGGAGAGCGGCTCACACCGCGCTCGATCCGGGATTGCTTGTCGGGGCAGGCTCGCCTGAAAATGAAATCGAGGCATGACCGCTTCTATCCATTTTTGCACCGAAAAAGCGGAGTTCCCGATTCGCTTGCGCGGATTTGCCACACCTGCCGGTTCCTCGCCTTGAAAGCCTATTTCTCGACTTCCACGCCTCGCCAGAAGGCCACGTAGCCTTTGATCTTGCGCGCGATAGGTTTGGGGTCGGGGTAGTACCAGGCCGAGTCCGGATTCTCCTGGCCATTGATGGAGAGGCTGAGATAGCGGGCCTGCCCCTTGCGGGGACATAGCGATGTGGTGCTGCTGGGGCGAAAATACTGCCTCTTGAGGCTGGCCTCGGGAAAATAAACCTCTCCCTCGACGGCTTCCGTCGTATCGCTCTCGGCGATCACAATGCCATTCCAGATTGCTCGTGCCATGGGTTCTTCCGCTAAGTCCCCAACTTACGCCGAGGCGAAGCCGCGCTCGGCGCAGAAAGAGAGACGGATACGACACTACCAGAGTTTGGCGGGCGTGGCGAATCCTATTGCTGTCCCCAAGGCCGGCAGCTCTTACTTCACTTCCGCGATCGAGTCGATGTGGACGCTCTTCTTGGCCGCATCCTCGGTTGCGGTCACGGTCACATGATCGCCGTAGAAAGCCTTCACCGCGTCGGGATTGTCGATGGTCCAAACCTCTTTTTTGGCTTCGTCCACAAAGACCGGGGCTTCGCCTCCATCGATGCACTTCTTCACGCAGGCCGAGCCGGTCCCGGCGTGCTTGGCGCCGCACATGGCGTCGGATATCCAGCCGTTGATCGAGCTGGGTTTGTCGGCTCGCGCAGCAAGCGCCGTCAGAACGAAAACGGCAAACATTGGAATCGAAATCCTTTTCAAGCGAACCTCCAGGGGAATGGAATATCTCGTTCAGTCACCATGATGCCTCACCGGGCTGAATTCGGCAAGGGATTTTCGGCTCATGGCTTGGGCGGATACGAATACTGCCCATGCGCTTCCTGTCTGGCCGGAAGGCTATTGCGGCGGGCCGCGACGTTCTTGAGCACCGCCTCATAGCGCTGCGCGGCTGCGGAAAACCTGTTCACCAGTTCGGCGGTCTTGATCAGAAACTCCGGATTCTTTTCCCGTATCCCATCCAGAATGAGCGCAAACTTGGCCAGCATGAAGAACCCCTCGGAGTTGCAATCGACAAACAACTCCGCCGAAACCGCGCCGTGCAGCACCATCGCCGCCGCCATCTCCCAATACGTGAGCACCTGGCGGAGCCAGGCATTGTGCGGATCGCAGGGATTCTCGGCCACCGCAAAGAACTCCTCGGCGGTAGCTGGCCAGAACTCGCCGGTAATCCACGCGCGCGCCTGTCGCATGACCGTTTCGGTGCGCAGTTGATAGAGCTTGAGAATGATTTCAGCATCGGCCGGGGTAGCAAGCATCCGTTCCATATCGAGTTTCTCCGCTGCCTCATACTAACGGATTGCGGCGGGATAAAGCCCGCGAATCGCATCTCCGCTTCCGCCTCCGGGTACCGTCTCATTGAGTTCAATCAGGACACTGGCTGCTCCCACAAGGCGGGCGCAACCGCCTGGAGCGGAAAACCCAGCCGCTTCCACTCCTCGTAGCCGCCGCGCAGGGGGCGGACGCGGTCGATGCCCAGCTTGTGCAGGATCATGGCGGTCTTGGCGGCGGTAGCCTCGCTGGGACAACTGCAGAAGAGTACAATATCGCGGTCTCGAGGGATCTCCCGGTTGCGGGCGGCCAGCGCGTCGGGTGCGAAATGGCGCGCTCCCGGCAAGGTGAAGGGGGCGGGCAGCAGTTCGCGGGGATGGCGCAGGTCCACGATGAAGACTTCCTCGCCGGCATCGAGTTGCTGCTTCAACTCCATAGGCTCCAAGCGGGCGGCGATCAGCCTTTTGAGGATCATGCGGCGGCGGATCACGCGGGCCGCCAGGAATCCGGCGATGCCCAGGACCAACAGGGCGCCGGAGAAGTTGCCCGCCCAATTGAGTAGACGGGGATTGCGGTGGAGCAGGTTGCCGAAGAGACGGCCTGCGGTGAGCAGCGCAGAAACCCACAACGCGGCGCCGATCCCATCAAAAAACAAGAAAACACGAAACGCCATTCCGTCGTTGCCGGCTACAGGCGGGGCGAGCGTGGCCAGTCCGGGCACGAACTTGGCAAACATCAGGGTGACGGCGCCGCGGCGACCGAACGAGTCCTGGGTCTTGCGGACGCAGGTGGTGGGTTCGATGGAGAGCTTGCAGAGAAGGCGCAGGACATGACGACCGTAGCGGCGGCCGATGAGGAACCAGGCGCTGTCAGCAATGAGAGAACCGGCCAGCCCGGCCAGCAAAGCCATCGGAAAGCTGAGTTCGCCTTCTGCGGAGAGCGCGCCGGCCGCCAGCAGAACCGGCGTGGCGGGCAGGGGAATGCCGAACTGCGCCACCAATATCCAGGCGAAGAGAAGCGCGTATCCGTATATGAGCAGAAAATGTTCGGGCAAAGCCATCGGGGAGTCCTGTCTTCGCTTGCGAGGGGAATTCAGATCGGCCCGTTGCCCGAATGCCGAAACGCACAGGCTGGAACTGCGGGAGGTCTCACTTTATCCGATGATTATAGGAGCCAATTCGCTTCATGCAGGATCATGGAGACGAGCAAGCACTGCCGGCAGCCGTGAAGTGGCGCGGGCGGGTCGAATACCGAGAAACGGCTTTTCAACTTTACAGGGAGCGTCGGCGGAATACTGAAATCAGGAAGAAAGCCGCTCTACGGCTGACCTAGCGGGCTGGAAGTCGCGGGAAGAGATGCGGCTTGCTGCTGCCCCTTGGCGGCGAACCAGTTGCGGTCCCAGAGATTCCTGTAGAAAGCGCCGGTCAACTCGGCTGCGCGGGGACCGAAGGTGGGGCGGCCGCCTTCCAGGAAGAAGACCGTGACCAGACCGCCCTGGGGCGATTCGGAATAGGAAGCGAACCAGCCGAAGCGGGTGCCCTTGTCCGAGCAGGTTCCGGTCTTGCCGAAGACCGGCAGTTCACGGAAGCTGGCGCGCAGGCTGCGGGCGGTTCCGTACTCCACCGCGCCGGCCATGCCGTCTTCCAGGTCGGGAATGTACTTGGCAATATCCAGGGTGCGCTTCACCCTGGGCTGAAAGGCCAGCGCCTCTTCGAGCGTGGCGGGGTGCTGGAGATAATAGAGGGTTCCGCCGTTGGCGATGGCCGCGACGTAAGCGCCCAGTTGCAGCGGGGTCATCGAGATGCCCTGTCCGAAGCTGCACATACGGGCCACGCCGCCCTCAGAGGCGGGCAGTTCCTGGTCGGGATAGACGCCGAGTTGTTCGCCTTCGATGTTGTAGCCGGCCAACTCGCCCAGGCCGAAGAGGTTGGCGTAGTGGCGGACACGCTCGAAGCCCAGTTCGCGGCCCAGTTCCTCGAAGTACAGGTTGTTGCTCTTGGCCAGCGCGTCGGTCATATTCATGCGGAAACCGGCCAGTTGCACCGGGGTATCGCGGGTAACCAGGCCCTCGGAGAGCGCGGCCATGGCCACGGTGATTTTGATGGTAGAGCAGGGTTCGGCTCCCGGAGACAGGGCGAGTTTCTGGTTGACCATGGCCAGAATTCTGCCATTGGAGGGGTCGATGACCAGGGCGGTGCCGTTCATGCCTGCCAGGGCGTCGATGGCCGCCTGACGGACCACCGGATCCTCGCCGACGGTCGCGTCGTCGGCAAAAATATCGCTGCCGGCAAAGGAATTGGCGGTGAAGCGTTCATAGATGGGATGGCGGCGGGAAGCGAAGGCGGCCCGGCGCAAGCCGGCCCTGGCTTTGCCTCTCGGAGTCAGGCGAGCTGGGCGAGCGTTTCTGGACGGCTTTGCAGTTGCTTGGGCTGGTCGCGTATGAGCGGCGGAGCCTGCCGCGCCGGAAGGGGGGTGCGGAGCACCTGTGAACGACGAAGCGTGGGACGCTCGTGCATGAGCGGCGCTCGACGAGCCGGAGGGGTCCGCTCCGCGATGGCTTGCGGCGCGATGCGACTCGGAGAGATGCGGTTCGGTAGAACGGATGCGATGGCGCGCAAGCGTCGCGTTCAGCGCCCCGGCGTGAACCGCCGCGATGCCTCCAGCGATCAGAAACAATGCAAACGCTCTAAACCAAGAAAACCTCATCCTTCCAGCATCCTTTCAACTTACAACAATAGCGCAGATTCACCGATTGGCCAATCCGCGATCCATTTCCCGTCCTCGCCAGCGCAGCAGATTCCCCTCGGTTCGGGTCAGTTCCATATTGGGGAGAGCCGCCGATCCTCCAAACCGCGGCGCAACCTGTCCTCGCTGTGCCGCCCCTAATCGAGCAGCTCAAAGATTCCCGCCGCGCCCATGCCTCCACCAACGCACATGGTCACCATGCCGTAGCGCGCCTTCCGGCGTTTCATCTCTTGGAGCAGTGTCGCGGTGAGTTTTGCCCCGGTGCAGCCCAGCGGATGGCCGAGGGCGATGGCGCCGCCGTTGACGTTGATGCGCTCCGGGTCCAGTTCGTAACCGTTGCGGTCCAGTGCGCGGAGGACGGCCAGCACCTGGGCGGCAAAGGCTTCGTTGAATTCGATGAGGCCGATGTCGGCGAGGCGTAGTCCGGAGCGGCGTAGGACTTTGGGGATGGCGGCGATGGGGCCGATGCCCATCTCCTCTGGGAGGCAGCCGGTGACGGCGTAGGCCACCAGGTGAGCGAGGGGGGGAATATCGAGGGCGTCGGCGCGGTTGGCATTCATCAGCACCAGGGCGGCGGCGCCGTCGGAGGTCTGCGAGGAGTTGCCGGCGGTGACCGTGCCCTGGGCATGGAAGGCGGGCTTGAGGTTGGCAAGCGCTTCGGCGGAGGTATCGGCGCGCGGACCTTCGTCGGCGGAAAAGATCGTTTCTGTCACTACCGGATGGCTGCTTTTCGCGCCGGGCGCGGCGACAGTGACGGCTACCGGGATTAGTTCGTCGACGAATCGTCCCGCGGCTTGGGCGGCGAGGGCCTTTTGGTGGCTGGCGAGTGCGAATTCGTCTTGATCTTCGCGGGAGATGGCATAGCGGCGGGCAACCCGCTCGGCGGTGAGGCCCATGGTCAGGAGCGATGCGGGGTAATGCTCGGCAAGCCAGGGATTGGGGCTGGGCTTCATGCCGCCGAGCGGAATCAGGCTCATGGATTCGGCTCCGCCTGCCACAACGACCTGATTGGCGCCGGAGCGAATGCGCAGATCGGCCAGGGCGATGGCTTCTAGGCCGGAAGCGCAAAGGCGGTTGACGGTGAGGCCTGGGATCTCGACCGGCAACCGGGCGCGGAGAGCGGCGAAGCGGGCAATGTTCCAGCCCTGTTCCCCTTCGGGCTGGGCGCAGCCGAGGATCACATCGTCGATTTCGGCGCGATCCAGGGAGGGGAGCCTGTCCAAAGCTGCGCTGATGGCAAAGGCGGCTAGATCGTCGGGGCGGGTGGTGGAGAGAGCGCCTTTGGGGGCGCGGCCCACCGGGGTGCGAAGGGCGCTGACGATGACGGCTTCGGGCATGGGAGGCTCCTCGATGATTCTGTTCTTCCAACGCGCACTACACTTGGTCTGACTCGCTTTCGCTCTCACCCGGGGTCGCGGAAATTGCAGCCCCACCGCTGCCGTTCTGGTTTTCTTTGGGATTCTTGGATGTTCTCCATAGGTAGATAACTAAGGTAATCGATAATCCGATAAATTCCCATTGCAAGTACAGAATGCACGACCTGGAATAAAACGCTTTGTATCATAAAGTGCGATGAGAGAGGATGTCCCACCCATAGTTGAAAGTAGTCAAGTCCCAAAAGCTCTGTAGAATCCCATTCCTCGGTGTTGTTGGTTTTTGTTCTTGTTGGTTGAGTGGGGCCAGCTTGCGGAGGGCTACGCCCTCCGCAAGCTGGCCCCACTCAAGCGGTTGCGGCGATGGCCTCGGTTTCGGCCCCTGGCTCCTCCTCCATACGCAGGTAGATCCGGCCCATCCACTCCTGATTGGTCTCCATCAGCGGCGCCGCGATCAGCCCCAACAGCGACTGCTCATGCGGAAAGACCCGCACCACCCGCGTCCTTCGCTTCAACTCCTGGTACTGCCGCTCCAGCATATTGGTTGTCCGCATCCGCTTGCGATGCGCCTCCGGCAGCGCATAAACTCCCAAAATCTCTTCGCCGCCACTCGTCTCCAGCAGCCGCGCCGCTCGCCGTTGCGCTCGTAGGTCTCGGCGCCCGGAAAGCCGGTCATCTCGGCTTCCAAAACCTGCGGCGGCGGTACGCGCGGCTATATCGCGTTTCGGCGGGTGCATGAGTGCAAGCAGTGCGGCTATCAGTGCTCGGTGACGGCGGGAACGATCTTTCACAAGACGCGCACCCCGCTGACCAGTTGGTTCTGGGCGATCTACCGCATGAGCCACGACAAAAAGGGCATCTCGGCGGTGCAACTGATGAAGGAGATCGGCGTCAGCTACACCACGGCCTGGCTGATGCGGCACAAGATTCGCAAGGCCATGGAGGACCGCGACTGGCGGTATAAGCTACATGGAATCATTGAGATGGCCGCATTCTCTCCGACGCTTGGAGCGGCTATCGCAATCTCGACCGGAAGGGCTTCGAGCACACCGCAACCGCGCTCTCAAGTCAGCAAGAACCTGCCCACGCGCTGTTTCCCTGGGTCCACATCTCGCTCGCGAACCTGAAGCGCTTCCTGCTCGGAACCCACCACCAAGTCCAGGCAAAGCGCCTGAATCGCTATGTCGGCGAATTCAACTACCGGCTCAACCGAAGAACCATGGAAGACGACCTCCTGCCCAGGCTCCTCAAAGCCTGCCTCGGAACTTCGACCATTACGCTTCAACAACTTATGGGAGGAGCCTGAGCTAACTAAGTAATCATCTCAAGCATAACTTCGCCAGCCGAAAAGCTATGCTTCAAGTCACAGCCGGACAATTCAGCGGAAAGGGTCAGCATGGCAAGAAATGTCGCGAAGCTGAAGATGGGTTACCGCCCGCTTCGAGTGAGCGAAGGCGCAAAGCTTCGTTCGCTTCTCAACTTCACAGGACCGCGTCAGTGATCGATCCATGCGTGGGGCAAGGCACGGCTCTTGAGTCGATTACGCACAATGCGGATGTGCGCCGGTACGGCGTCGAGCTTGACGCTCGGCTGCTTCTTGACCACATATGCGCTCTTGCGCTTCACAGCAGTTCATCGACGGAGACATCGAGAACTTCGGCAAAGCCGGATCGTGTCGGAGTTGTGGCTCAGAACTGTGTTTCTTTCTTGACGCACATATCGCCCCACGGTCAGGCATTGGACCGATCAATCCATTTTGACCAAGATTGGATCAAAACTTAGGCCGGCTGAGTTTCAAAGATGCGGTTCGCTCCCGCTATCTCGAAGCGGCAAACCAGCAACTCCGTCTCCGGCAGCCCCTGCAGCGCCTCGCGCATCGCATCCGAGGCTTCCGCCAGATTCCGTTCGCTGTCCACTATCGCCAGCACCGCCGGTCCCGCGCCGCTAAGCGCCGCGCCCAGAATCCCGCGCTCGCCGGCCAGGGGCAGCAGCCGCGGCAGCAGAGAGCAGATGGGCGCGCGGTAAGGCTGATGAATGCGGTCCTTCATGGCGACGCGCAGCAGGTCGCCCCGGTTCTGAGCAAAGGCCAATCCCAGCAGAGCCACTGACTGGATGTTAGCCACCGCATCCGCGCGCGAGTAACTCGAAGGCAGCATGGCGCGAGCCTTGACGGTAGCCAGAGGCTCGGCGGGAAGCGCCACGATGACCCGCCACTCGACGGGAGGAATCACGCGAGCTACGTGTACAGTTTGTCGCTCGCAGGCAGCGGCCACGAATCCACCCAGCCAGCAAGCCGAAACATTGTCCGGGTGGCCTTCCAGCGCGCAGGCCTCCTCCAGAATCCTCTCCGAACTCCATTCCAGACCTCCAAAATGCACCGCCAGCGCCACCGCCGCCAGTCGCCCTGCCGCCGACGAGCCGCAACCCATCCCCAGCGGAATCTCGTTGCTCATGCGAATCGCCAAGGGAACCAGCGGCCGCCTGTTGCTTGCCAGCAGCCGCTTATAGATTTCGAGAATCAGGTTGTCATCGAGCCGCGCAATATGCTCCCGGTTCCGTCCTGTGGCCTCGATCGAGAACCCGGAAGCTGGCGTGGCCTCGATCTCAAGAAAGAAATCCAGCGCGACGGCCGCCGCATCGAAGCCGGGACCGAGATTGGCGGAGGTTGCCGGCAAGCGCAGCCGCAGCCCTCCACGCGCGGTCATCGCAGGGTCGCTCATTCCACTCTGCCCTTCAGTGTGGCCAGCACCGCGGCCTGCGTGGCCTCCACCACCAACGCATTCCGCCTCAATCCCTCAATCTCACCCTCCAGCCCTGCGGATTCTTCGGAACTCAGCAGGGTTCCGCGATGGAAGTCGATGGTGTAATCGGCATCCTTCAGGGTGTGCCCGGTCAGCAGCAGAACCACCGTCTCGCCATCGGCCACCGCTCCCCGCGCCCGCAGCTTCTTCAGCCCAGCCAGGGTCACCGCCGAGGCCGGCTCACAGCCCAGCCCCTCTCTGCCGATCTCCGCCTTGGCCACGGCGATCTCCGCCTCGGTTACGTCCAGGCACCACCCTCCGGTCTCGTGAATGGCCCGCGCCGCCTTGCGCCATGAAGCCGGATTCCCGATGCGAATCGCTGTAGCCCGCGTGTGCGCCTCCACCGGCTCCAGCGCCGTGCCGTCGTTCTCCGCAAAGCTGCGCGCCAGCGGATTCGCCCCAGCCGCCTGAATCACCGAGATGCGCGGCATCCGCGCCACCAGTCCCAGCTCATGCAGTTCGCGGAAGCCCTTGCCCAGCGCCGAGCTATTGCCCAGGTTGCCGCCGGGAACGATCAAGTGGTCGGGCACGTTCCAATCGAATGCCTCGGCAATCTCGAAGGCCGGAGTCTTCTGCCCCTCCAGACGATACGGATTCACCGAGTTCAGCAGGTAAATCGGGGCCTCCTTCACAATCTGCGTCAGCAGCGTCAGGCAGCCGTCGAAGTCCGTCTTCAACTGGCAGGTCACTGCCCCGTAATCCATCGCTTGCGATAGCTTGCCCCACGCGATCTTTCCATCGGGAATCAGCACCAGGCTCTTGAGCCCGGCTCGCGCCGCGTAAGCCGCCATCGCCGCCGACGTGTTCCCAGTAGACGCGCACGCTACCCACTCGAAGCCGCGCTCCTTGGCCACGCTCAACGCGGCGGTCATTCCCGTGTCCTTGAACGACCCGCTGGGATTCATTCCCTGGTGTTTGGCAAAGAGTTGGTCGATGCCCAGCGCCCGGGCCGCGCGCGGCAGATGGTAGAGCGGCGTATTGCCCTCGAAGAGCGTCACCGCATCGCCAAAGCTGTCCAATATCGGCAGCAACTCGCGGAAGCGCCACACACCGGAGCGATCCAGCGCCTCCGACGAGGCTCGCCGCTCCCGCCACAGCCACTTGAGCGCCCCGGCATTGGGACGGTCGTTGCCCCGCCGCTCTCTCCAGCCCGGATACTCGACCTCGAACAGCTCTCCGCACAGAACGCAGCGAAAGTCCGGTTGCGCCTCCGCCCCCTTGAGGCGCGCCCCGCAGCCGATACAAAGCAATTGATGCAGATTGTCGGTCATATCATAGAATAGGTTACCAGCCGGTCCCGATTTTGGCGGAGGATCAGGTTTCATTGCAAAGCAAATTCGGTTTAGGCTTCACACATCGAACAATCGCATCAATCCCCGCGGCCTCAAGTCCGGTTCAAGCATTGTTCGCGGTTCTCCGAGGCTCATGCAGAGCTTTTCCGCCGCTAGATGCCCCGAACGGGCCGCGCTCTCCATCGTGGAAGGCCAACCGGTTGCGGTCCAGTCTCCAGCAAGGAAACAATTGGGCCACGGAGAAGCGGGGCTGGGCCGCGCGGCATCGATCCCCGGAGGCACGCCGAAGGTCGCCATCACTTCCTTCACCAAAGCAACCTTCTCCAGCTTTGCCTCTTTCACGCGCGGAAAGAACTCCGCAAGCTCGCGCAATGCCAGCGCAATCGCTTCCTTGCGCTCCAGGGCCGCAAAGTCCCGAGCGGCGCTGACGACTAACTCGATGCAATGCCCTCCGCGCCCAGTTTGCAGCTTCGACTGGTTGTACATCCAATGAATATGGCGGTCGAGCAGAACGGCGTGCTCGAGATCGCTGACTTCGCGGTCGAACCATAAGTGTACGCTGCAAATCGGCCAGTGCTCGTGGCGCTCGATCTGGCGGGCCAGCGCCTCCGCGCCTCTCGCCGCCGGCAGACGCGGCAAGAATTTGCCCATCGACTCGAAGGGCAGCGCCAGGATCGCAAACTCCGAGGTAAGTTCTCCGGTGCGTGTGCGAATCGTCCACCTCGCCGCGTTCTCATCCCATGACGCGCCTTCCACGGGCGCATTCAACTGTACACTGCCGCCGCGCGCCTCGATGTATGGAGTTACATTCGCATATAACTCGCTCAACGGAACCAGGCTCATTCCCATGCTGCCCGCCCGCGCCGAATTGAGAAACAGCTCGCGGATCACTTTGACCGCGTAGGGCAGCGCGATCGAATCTATCTCGGCATTCAGAGCGCTGGCAATCACCAGCCGCCAAAAGCGATTCAGCGCGCCTTCGGTCTGCTTGTGGCGGCGCAGCCACTCTCCGAGCGACTCCCGGGAACAGTCCATCGCGCCGGGGCGCATCATGGCCGTGAAGGCTCTGCCCAGAGCGATCTTGTCGGCAATCGTGAAGGCGTGAGCGGAGAGTAACTTCGGCAAACCGTGCAGGGGAGCTGGAAGAGACGAAGGCCGCAGCCGCGACTGTCTTCCCCCCGGCTCGATCATCGTCATCTCGCCGGTCCAGTGGATGCGATCCGCAACGCCTATGCGGCGATAAAAGCCGATGAGATTGGTGCAGCAGCCGAAGAGCACGTGCTGGCAGTTATCGATTACCTCATTCACGCCCGGATGCAGATAGGAGCTTGCCCGCCCGCCGAGATAACCTCGCCTCTCGACTAACTGCACGCGAAAACCGGCCTCCGCCAGCGCGCAAGCGGCGCTCATGCCGGCCACTCCGCCGCCGATGATGGCGACAGTCTTTCCGGAATCGTCATGCGGACTTTTCAACTTCTCGTACCTCGATACTTATCTATCGAACAAACAGCCTCGCCCACCCCATGCGCGCCATGCCGACAGCCAAAATGCCTAGCTTTTGCGCCATCGGCACACTGGCGCGGCGGGAAAACACATCGCAGTCCGCGCGTTCAATGCGCTGGAGCAACCTATGATAGATGGAGACCAGAACCCACAACGCGGGACGGCTTTCGCGGTCGATCAAAGGCAACAACTCCCGCGCAGATCGATAAAACCCCTCCGCGCGCTGGGCAATATCGGCAAGCAGGGCGCGCTCATCGACTGTGGGCGGCGCTCCGGGAGCGCGATGCAGCAGAGAGTCGAGAGAAACATTGTGGGCCGCCAAGTCTTCAAGCGGGAGATAGACGCGGTTGCGTCCCGCATCCTCCGCCACGTCGCGCAGTATATTGGTAAGTTGAAAGGCGATTCCCGTCTCTTCGGCGAGTTTCTCGGCGCGAGGGTCCGAGTAACCGAAGATACGAATGCAAACCAAGCCCACCACCGAGGCCACAAGATAACAGTAGCGATAGAGATCGGCAAAGGTCGCATAAGTATCCGGCGCATCCGGCGCGGAGTCGGGCGCGGCCCGGTCGAGGTCCATGGTCACTCCGGCTACCAGCTCATCGAGCAGAGTAAGTGGAATGCCGAATCGCTTGGTCGCGTCGCAGACAGCAAGGAAGACTAGGTTAGCGAAGATTCGACCGGCTGAGTCTTGGCAGGCGCAGGCTTCACGCCACTCGGCGAGCCACGCATCCAAACGGCGGCGTCGCTGCTCGCGGGGCACGCTCTCGTCGTCGGCCAGGTCGTCGGCCTTGCGCATGAAGGCATAGATGGCGCAGATGGCATTGCGGCGCGGCTCCGGCAGCGCCACAAACGAGTAATAGAAATTCTTGGCCTCGCGCTTGGCGATGGCGCGGCACTCGGCGTAGGCCTTCTCCAATGCAAGGCCATTTGGCGTGCGCTTTTTCTTTGTTGAATCGTGCGTCAAGCTGCCTTCCTTGTGGATTGTCCGCCGAGACGCAAAGCGGGAAGCAGTTTGCCGCAGGCGGCGCGCAATGCCAAACCCAGTTTGGTTCTTTTCGAGATAGCGGGCCGAGCGCTGAGCACGTCGTAGCTTTCGCGTTCGATGGCGCGCAGAATCTCAAGGCCGCCTCGGCTGAAGAGATCGAGATCGAGCGCCAGATCGCGTTTCACCATGCCGATCAGCGGCAATCCCCGCTCGAAGAGGGAGCGCGTATACTCGACCTCGTAGCGCATCAGATCGCGAAATTCCGGAGCAACTACGCCGTCGGCGATGCAATCCTCGCTCACCCGAAAGAACTCCATATCCTTTTGCGGAAGATAGACGCGTCCTTTGGAGTAGTCCCGGCGCACATCCTGCCAGAAGTTAGCCAGTTGCAGTGCCGTGCAGGTAGCGTCGGAGAGTTGAAACTTCTCTTCATCGGCCTCGCCGCAGGCATAAAGCACCAGGCGGCCCACGGGATTGGCCGAGTAGCGGCAATATCTCAGCACATCCTCAATAGTGGCGTACCGAGTTACAGTCTGATCCTGGCGAAAGGCGGTAAGCAAGTCGGCAAACGGCTCCTTGGGAATCGAGCAGGCGCGGACGGTCTCGGCCAGCGCGACAAAGACCGGATGGCGCGCGTGGCCTTCGTAGCAAGCATCCAACTCGCGGCCCCACACATCGAGCAGCGCCAAAGCCGCTTCCGGGTCGCCTACTTCGTCGCCCAAGTCGTCGGAGACGCGGCAGTAGGCGTAGATCGCGTGAAAATGCGGACGCAGCGCCGCGGGAAGAAACCAGGAAGCCACATGAAAGTTTTCGTAGTGCGACTCGGCCAACCTCTTGCACCATGCGCGCGCCTCTTCGAGCGTGGGCGCGGCCGCGGGGATGCGATAGGAGTCAGGTAGCGCGGCCCAGCCGCGAGCGACGAGCAATTCATCGTCCTCTTGCTGAGTTATATCTTTCATAACTTCACCTCAGGGCACAATGGCGGTCTTGATCTCGCTGCCGCGATTCATCAGCTTCTCGAAGACGCGGTTGAGTTCGTAGAGGTGGGCGTGGCCGGTGATGAAGGCCTGTGCCTGGAACCGTCCGCCGGCGATCAATTCCAGCGCCTTGCGGCAGATCGAAGGAGTGTGATGGAAGGTGGCGCGCAGAGTTATATCGCTGTAATGGATGCGATTGGTGTCCAGAGTTATGTGCGTGCCGGCGGCGCATCCGCCGAAAAAATTCACCGTCCCGCCCTTGCGCACCAATTCCACCGCCTCCTGCCACGCCTGCGGCGCGCCTACCGCCTCGATGGCAATATCCACGCCTCGATTCCCCGGCGTGAGCGCGCGGGTCTCGCCAATCGCCTTGCGGATATTGGCGCTCTGCACCACGTGCGCCGCGCCCAATTGCCGCGCCGCCTCCACCTGACCGTCGTGCTTGACGATGGCGACGACCTGGCAGCCTGACAAGGCGGCCACATGCATCATCATCAATCCCAGCGGACCGCCGCCGATCACGGCCACCATATCGCCCGGACGCGGGCGCGAATCCTCAAAGCCATGAACCGCGCAGGCAAGCGGTTCGGTCAGAGCGGCGTGTTCCAGCAACACATGATCGGGAACATGGAGCGTGTTGCAAGCCACGATGCGGGCCGGGACGCGGATGAACTCGGCATAGGCGCCATTGTTGAAGAGCAGATCGTCGCAGAGGTTCTCCTGACCGCGTTCGCAGAAGTAACACTGGCCGCAGGGCGCGGAGTTGAGCGCGACGACGCGGTCGGCGGCGGCAAAGCCCGTCACTCCTTCGCCCGCCTCAAGCACCGTCCCGGCCAGTTCGTGGCCAAAGAGCGCCGGCGGCACAATCATGCGCGCATGATAGCCGCGCCGGAAGACCTTCAGGTCCGTTCCGCAGGTCAGCGCGGCGCCCACGCGGACGACCAGTTCGCCCGGCCCGGCCTCCGGGATCGGCACGTGCTCAATGCGAATATCTTCGCGTCCATGGAGGATTGCGGCCTTCATCGTCGTTGCCATCGGGTTCATCTTACGCCGCTCCCGCGCCATATACAGGCTCAATCATAATCTTCATCGAGCCGGCTGTGGGGTGCGAAGCGACCTCAATCGCTTGGACGGCCTCGTCGAGCGGAAAACGGTGCGAGATCAACTGCGTGAGATCGAATCCATTCGGGTAGCCGCCGAAGACCAGGTCAGCGACCTCATCCAGAATCGCAGCCGAAGCCGAGTAGGAGCCGAGCAGGGTCTTTTCGTCCATGCACACCGCGCCGGGATCGAAGCTGGCCTCTCCGTGCTGGGTCTGCGCAAAGAGCATCGCCTTGCCGCCGGGCCGCACGGCGTCCATCGCCGTCTGGATCAGCGCCGCGCCGCCGACGGCCAGAATCACGGCATCCGCGCCGCGGCCTTCGGTGGCCGCAAACGCCCGCTCGACCACATTCTCCGTAGCGGCCATAATCGGATGAGTCAGGCCAAACTTTGCGGCGATGGCGTGGCGTTCGGGATATAAGTCGGAGGTAAGTACGTTGGCGCCGGTGCGCAGCGCCAGCGCGGCCAGCATAACTCCAATCGGTCCCTGCCCGATCACCAGCGCGGTCTCATCCGCGGCCAGATTAAGCAGTTTCACGCCTTTCAGACAAGTATTTACCGGCTCGATGAAGGCCGCTTGCTCGAAGGGAATGCCGTCGGGAATCTTGACGACGCCTCGGTTGGCGACGATCCAATCCATTACCCGGATGTACTCCGCAAAGCCGCCGCCGGAAGGTTCCATGCCCGCCGTCGCGCCCACTTTCTTGTAAGTCGCGCACTGCGCGAAGGTCTGCTTGCGGCAGTAGTAACACTGGCCGCAGGGAACGTGGTGGAAGACCATCACCCGCTCGCCGACCGAAAAATTGGCAACTCCCGCGCCCGCGGCGACGATGGTTCCCGCCATCTCATGGCCGAAGATGCGCGGCGCGGAGTGGGAGCCGGTGGAGATTTTCTTTAGGTCAGTCCCACAGACGCCGCAGGTGGCGGTCTTGACCAATAACTCGCCGGGGCCGATTGCAGGCACAGGCACCGTTTCCAGGCGCAGATCGTTCACGCCGCGATAGACCAGAGCCTTCATGGTGGCGGGTATGCGGATTTCTGTCGGCAGACCGGTCTGGATTGCGGATTGACTCATCTATGCTGTTTCCTGGGCTTCCAAATCGTGCCGCCGAATCTGGAGTTCGAGCTCCGCGCAAAGATTCTCAGCAGCTAGTTTACTGCTCTTGGCCATCGCAAGGACAGGCCTCCACAACCAGGGTCGGAGGGCCACATGAGCGCCAAACGCAGCCTCGCGGAACTGCCCGTCGGCGGTAGAAAAGCGCTCAATTCCCGGAAGCTCGAAATCCACAGTATCCGAGATAGCCTTGACCGCGAGAAAAGGCAGCCCATGCGCCTGCGCCAGTCGCGCCACCGTCGCCGCCTCCATCTCGACGGCGGACGCGTCATAGGCTTCATGGAGACGCCGCTTTTCATCCTTTCCGGCAAACGACGCAACCGTCGCCAGCACGGAGCCGTCGCCATCCGCGCAGGCGAAGCGTTCACCCGTCCGCGCATCTACAATCGTCGAAGGCTTCACAACGGCGCCAACCCGCATCCCCGGCACACACGACCCCGCCCAACCGGCGGAGACGATTTCGGAGATTGGCCCTGTGGTCAGAGCCGCCTCGACGGCTAAGGAGGCGCGCCGCTCACCCATTCCGGCATAGGCGACAACTGCATCGCATCTGGTCCAAACTGAAATGCCTTTGGCGTTATACGGTGAATTACGCTGCCAACGCCTGCCGGCAATTAAGAAAGAGACTTCACGGTGAAGTGCGGCAATAATGGCAACTCGTGTCATGCTTTTGGCGCATACCCATGCGCGCGAAACCACTCAATCGCGGCGCGCATGGCCGGGTTGACGGGCAGGATGCGGAAGCCAAGCTCCTGCTGAGCGCGCGCGCTGGATGCGTACATCTTCTTGCGGCCCATGCGCACCTCTTCGAGCGTGGCGCGCGGCTCGCGCTTGCGGATGCGCCCGGTGATCCACTCCTCGAAGAAGGCGTAAGTCGCGGCGACGGCGAATGGAATCTCCACCGTCGGCGACTTAAGCCCGGATATCGCCGCCATCTTATCGAGTATCTGCTTGAGGGTCAGGTTCTCGCCGCCCAGAATGTAGCGGCGCCCAGGTTGCCCCCGAGTTAGCGCGGAGACGTGGGCGCGGGCCACCTCGCTTACGTCCACTAAGTTGAGCCCTGTATCCACGTATGCGGGAAACTTGCCGTTGAGAAAGTCCACAAAGATGCGGCCCGTAGGAGTGGGCTTCGCATCGTTGGGGCCGATGGGCGTGGTGGGATTCAGAACGACAACTTGCTGCCCACTCTCGGCCGCGCGCAGCGCTTCCCGCTCGGCCAGGAACTTGGAGCGTTTATAGTGGCCTACCATATCTTCCAGAGTTACCGGCGTATCTTCGTTGCTGACCGTCCCGTCGCGATGAAAGCGCATGGTGGCCACGCTGGAGGTATAGACGAAGCGCTTCACCCCGGCCTCGCGGGCTAGCCGCAGAAGCTCGCGCGTACCTTCCACATTGGCCTTGTACATTACTGCAGGATCGGGAATCCAGAGGCGGTAATCGGCGGCTACGTGAACCACCACGTCGCAACCGGCCAGCGCGGGACGAAGCGACTCCGGCTCGGCCAGATTGCCCACGTGCGTCTCGCCCGCGATACCTTCGACATTAGCCAGCTTGCTGCTCTTGCGAACCAGCATTCGCAACCGAGCGCCCTCAGCGGCCAGCGCCCGCGCCACATGATGCCCTACAAATCCCGTCGCGCCTGTTAGAAAGACTTTCATAGAATATTCTTGACTGATCTTCATTCTAACCGTTGCGCCGGAGTCCGATTGCCGCATCTGTAGGCGCGGATCGGAAGCAATTTGCTTGCAAAGCGCGTAATGCACTTTTGCATTATAATGACATTGCAGGACCGACAAGGAGATCGCCATGGCTACACTGACTGTTACCGAACGGGGGCAAGTGACGTTCCGGAAAGAAGTTCTCCGGCATCTTGGCGTCAAGCCGGGTGAAAAGATTGAATTGGAGTTGATGCCGGAGGGGCGAGTTACGATCCATACAGCGCGACCGAAAGGATCTATCGAAGATTTCATCGGGTGCTTGGCCGGGAAATCAAAGGTTAAACTGACGATCGAAGAAATCGAGGATGCAACAGAACGGGCGTGGGCAGGTCGGCTTTGAAGGTCGCGGTAGACACAAACGTATTGGTTCGCTCAGCCGTCCGCGACGACGAGCGCCAAGCGCGTATCGCAGACGAAATTCTGAGAGCCGCGGTCGTCGTCGCTGTCTCCCTGCCCTGCCTGTGCGAGTTTGTCTGGGTGCTGGGCAAGATTTACGGATTCGACCGCGCTGAGATCGTCCGCGCTGTAGAGTCGCTTTGCGGAGCCCCCAATATTTCGACTGATCTTCCTGCATTGGAAGCAGGTTTAGCGGTTTTGAAGGCCGGAGGAGATTTTGCCGACGGCGTGATCGCTCACCAGGGCAGTTGGCTGGGCGGAGAGACCTTTGTCTCCTTCGATAAGAAAGCTGTCTCAATGATCGCCAAGCAGGGACGA
Source organism: uncultured Occallatibacter sp. (assembly GCA_964565955.1). GTDB lineage: Bacteria > Acidobacteriota > Terriglobia > Terriglobales > Acidobacteriaceae > Telmatobacter. Next base: position 17,578 of record CAZMHC010000003.1, on the reverse strand, counting down.
AAAACCGGATTGTTGGCATGATCGGAGGTAGAACTCTCCGCGGTGGAGGCCCAAGCCGCATGATGGCCTATAAATCCCGTCGCGCCTGCAAGGAAAACCTTCATGTCTCCAGCGTACATAAGATCATCCGCATTGGGATGAGGGATATGGATCGCTTGGTTGGCGAGTTTCAAGCGGCTGCAAAATAAGCCCGATGCCATCGGGCGTGCACTCGATCTGAAAGGTCGCACCCGGATAGAGGCCCGTCTTCTTTTGAATCTCCTCCGGCAAAGCGATGCAACCGCACTCTTGGACACGGCCCACCATATCGTCTACTCCATCTCTTCCGGCGCGAGCGCGATATTCTTCTCGCCCGCGGCCTTCTTTTCATTGTAAGCCTTCACCCAATCCTCCCAGTGCTTGCCGGCGGCGCGATCTTTTCCAGTGAACTCCAGCCGCGCGATCTCGGCATAACTCACCTTGCGTTTCTCCGGCGCATTGGGCGCGAAGTATTGCACCCACGACTCTGTCAGCGTAGCTCCGGTATGCCGATTGAAGATAAAAGCTTCTATCTTTTCGGGGACTTCGCCGCGCTCACCGCTCTTGAGCGTCAGAGTTACATCGCCGCGATAGTCGAAGGCCTTTTCCAGCGCCTCGCGCAAGTCATTGTCATTGGCCAGCGCCGGGACCCATCCTTCCAGGTTCTCATGCTCGGCTCCGGGGGCCAACTCCAGTGCCTCGACCTGTTCGCTCGTATATTTCAGCACTTTAGCGGTCATGCGCGGGTCTCCTCAAGAGCCGGCACGGGCGCTTCAATCTGCACCAGCGTCGCAGGGCCGCGCGGCGCTGCCTCATTCGGCAGCTTCAGCGCATTGCGGTCGCGATAGTTGCTGAAGGTTCCGCGCACCATGCCCCAAAACCCATTCAGCGTTGTGAACCCTTCAATCACCGCGCTCGGCTCATAGCCGCAACTTACCATGCAGTTGGCGCACTTGGGGTTTCCGCTGGCCACGCCGTACTCTTCCCATCGGGTGGTCGCGATCAGTTCCTTGTAACTCTCGGCATAACCTTCCTGAAGCAGGTAGCAGGGCCGCTGCCAGCCGAAGATGTTATAGGCCGGCGAACCCCACGGCGTGCATTCGTACTTCCTGTCGCCCATCAGGAATTCGAGAAAGAGCGGCGACATATTGAACTTCCACGTGGGCTTGCGATTGGAAAGAATGGCGCGAAAAAGCCGCCGCACACGGGCGCGGCCCATGAAGCGATTCTGATCGGGAGCCTTCTCGTAACTATATCCCGGCGATAGGACGATGCCTTCCACTCCCATTCCCATGACTTCATCGAAGAAGGAGCGAACGCCGCCGGGATCGGCGCCGTCGAAGAAGGTAGCGTTGGTGGTAACTCGAAAGCCGCGCTTGACGGCCTCTTTGATGCCCTCGACGGCAATCTCGTAGCCGCCCTCGCGGCAGACGGAAAAGTCGTGATGCTCGCGCTGGCCGTCCAGATGCACTGAAAAAGTCAGATACTTCGACGGCGTAAACTCCGGCAGACGGCGCTTGAGTTCGAGCGCGTTGGTGCATAGGTAGATGTACTTCTTGCGCGCTATAAGTCCATCGACGATCTCGACGATCTGCGGATGCAGGAGCGGCTCTCCGCCGGGGATGGAGACCATCGGCGCTCCGCACTCTTCGATGGCGGCGAAACACTCTTGAGGGGTAAGCTGCTTTTTGAGGATATGCGGCGGATACTGCACCTTTCCGCAGCCGGCGCAGGCCAGGTTGCAGCGGAAGAGCGGCTCCAGCATCAGCACCAGGGGATAGCGCTTGACGCCGGCCAGTTTCTTCCTCATCACGTAGGTGGAAACCGTCCACATCTGGGAGATAGGAACAGCCATCTTTGAAGTAACCTCCTGCGCCGGTTATACGGCGCGATCCATGGCCCGCTTGTAACCTGTGAGAGCCAGCAGCGGGAAGTATTGGCGATACATGGTGTAAGCCAGATAAAAGACCCTGGGGAAGCCCGTTCCGGTAACAATACTTTGGCGGACCTTGCCCTCGCCGAGCGATTCATCCCAACTGCCGTCGGCCTGCTGCCGCGTGAGGAGCCAGCGAACGCCCTTGGCGATCGAGTCGGAGCGGTTGTCGCCAGCTGAGAGCAGGCCCAGCAGCGCCCAGGCTGTCTGTGAGGGAGTGCTGACGCCCACGCCGCGCGTCTCCGGCTCGTCGTAGCTGGCGCAGCTCTCTCCCCAGCCGCCGTCTGGGTTCTGCACCATGCGAATCCACTCGGCGGCCTGTTGCATCTGCGGCTCGTTGTGCTCGAAGCCGATGGCATCGAGGCCGCGCAGGACAAGGAAAGTTCCGTAGATGTAATTCACGCCCCAGCGGCCGAACCAGCTTCCATCCGGCTCCTGTTCGCTCAGAATGAACTGAATGGCCTTCTCGACGCGCTTGTCGCCGCGCCCGTAGCCATAACTCGCCAGCATCTCCAGCATCCGCCCAGTTATATCGACCGTCGGAGGGTCGAGCATGGCGTTGAAATCGGCGAAAGGGATGTACTGGAAGATCATCTTGGCGTTGTCTTTGTCGAAGCTGCCCCAGCCGCCGTTTTTGCATTGCATGGCAAACTCCCACGCGATGGCGCGCTGCGCTACCTTGTGCTGATAACTCTCGCGGGGATTGTCCACCTTGTTCAGGGCCAGCAGAACTTGCGCGGTATCGTCGGTATCGGGATAGAACTCATTGTTGAACTCGAAGTACCATCCGCCCGGCTCGGTGTTGGGAACCTTCACGGACCAGTCGCCCTTGTGGCGAACCTCCTTGGCGAGCATCCAGTCGGCGGCTTTGAGCATACGCGGGTCGTTGCGCGGCACCCCGGCCTCACCCAGCGCGAAAACGGCCTGCGCCGTATCCCACACCGGAGAGACGCAAGGAGTCATGCGGAAGGTAGGCTCGGGCATAACTTCATTGGCTGGTTCTTCAACGCCCAGTTTCTCGAACTCGTCGCGGGCGCGGATCACCTGGGGATCGTCCTCGGAGTAACCCAGGCAGCGCAGCGCGATGATGGCGTTGAGCATGGCTGGATAGATGGCGCCCAGCCCATCAGTCATCTCCAGGCGCTCGAGCATCCACTTTTCGGCCTTGCGCAAGGCCAGCGAACGAAGCGGGCGTATGTGAACCGCCTCGGCAAAGTGCAGGATGCGATCGACGATGAGGAAGAAATTGCGCCAGGAGAAGAGCTTCGTTCTATCCCCGCGCAAACGCAGAATGGAGTTGGCGCGGCCACCTACAAACAGTTCGTCAATGCCTTGCTCGGTAGCTATCTTCTTGAACGGCTTCTTGGCGTAAATGATGGCCAACGGCACCAGAATCGACCGCGACCACGCGGAGATTTCATAGATATTGAAGTAGAACCACTTGGGAAAGAGAACAATCTCCGGCGGAATGGCCGGCATGGCGTCGTAGTCGTACTGGCCCAGCGCGCAGAGATACATTTTGGCGAAAGTATTGCACGCCACCACGCCGCCGTGCGCCAGAACCCACTCGCGGCACTTGGCCAGCCGGGGATCGTCCGCGCTGACACCCATCAGCTTGGCGGAGAAGTAACAACTGACGGCAAGCGAGATATTGCCCGGACCTCCGGGATAGACGCTCCAACTGCCGTCCTCGTTCTGGTAGCGCATCATCTCGGTAAATGCGCGCTTCAAGCGCCCCGGATCGCCGCTCTCAAGCAATGTATGGAACAGGATGTAGTCGGCTTCGAGTTTCGCGTCCGCTTCCAACTCTCCGCACCAGTAACCGTCGGGATGCTGGCGGGAGAGAAGATACTCCCGCGAGCGGCCAATGGCCGACTCCACATCCGCCAATTCCGCATCCAGCCGGCCGAATCGCAGTGCCGCGGATTGCGTCTTTGCCTGCTTGATCGCCATTCGATTTGAAACCCTCAACCATTTCCGATCGACTTACTGTGCCGCAGCCCCGACTGCGCCATGCCAGCCATTAGCCTCTCCGGCTTTTCGGCCGTCCTGGGTCCGTACATCGCGCCCGGTTGCAGTGCGATCCAGTTTTCGATCACAAGGACGGGAGATCGGCTCACACCGCCACATCCACACCACCGGCGGCGCCGATGGCCTGCACAATCTCCGGCGGCAGACCGAAGCGCACATTTTCCGGCATCACTTCCACCTCTTCGACGCAATCGAAACCCTTTAGTCGCAGATAATTGACCACATCCTCGACCAGCACCTCGGGGGCCGAGGCTCCGGCGGTGACCGCGACCGTGCTCACGCCTTCCAGCCACTTGGGGTCGATGGCTTGGGAGTTGTCTATCAGATACCCGATGGTCCCCAGGTTGCGCGAAACCTCGACCAGGCGGTTGGAGTTGGAACTGTTGGTCGAACCGACCACCAGCACCAGCCCGGCATCGTGAGCCACGTTTCGCACCGCCACCTGGCGGTTCTCGGTGGCGTAGCAGATGTCCTGCGAGTGCGGGCCGACGACGTTTGGAAACTTCAACTTGAGGGCATGGATAATGTCCCGCGCCTCGTCCAGGCTGAGGGTGGTCTGGGTGAGATAAGCCACTCGATCAGGGTCAGGAACCTCAAGCGCCTCGACCTCGGCGACGTTCGAGACGACCTGGGTCGCCTCCGGCGCCTCGCCGAGCGTACCCTCGATCTCGTCGTGGTCGCGGTGGCCGATGAGCACCAGGGAATAGCCGTCCTTTGCAAATTTGACGGCCTCGATGTGGACCTTGGTCACCAGCGGGCAAGTGGCATCTATCACTTTGAGATTGCGGCCCTTGCTCATTTCGCGCACCGCCGGCGAAACCCCGTGCGCGGAATAGATGACGCGCTGCCCGTCGGGCACATCGTCGATCTCATGGACGAAGATCGCGCCCTTTTCCGCCAACTCATTGACGACATATCGGTTATGGACGATCTCGCGGCGCACGTAGATAGGCGCGCCAAAGGTTTCAAGAGCGATCTTGACAATATCGATCGCGCGCACCACGCCAGCGCAAAAACCGCGCGGCTTGAGCAACAACACCCTCTTTCGACTGGGGGAAGTCTCGGCGTGGGGTCCGTTCGAGAGGCAATCGAGAACAGTTGCGGTCATTGAATCAGTATATCAATGGGTTTGTCGTCGCGGGCGACAGAGTGAGCGCGGGCGAAAGAAGGGAGACGAAAAGAGTGGGCCGGATATTGCCCGTAGTTGAAATACCCGGCCCCGAACGAGCCTTTTGTGATAAGCGCGGGGGCAATGAATCGGAGAATGACCCTGCCTTGATTGCGCGAGGCTCAAACGAACCTTCTCAATGTTTAACGGAAAATGAGCCCGAAATCCTCTTCACTCCCGCGGATTCAGTCCCTACGGAGTGCGCATATTTGCGGTGCATCCCGGATTGATCGCCCAGGGGTTACTAACGCCTCACCGCCCGTAATCAGGCGCAAATCCCGATTTATCCTTAGAATCTTCACATGAACGATCCATTTGCTTCACTAACCCGACTGCTTTCCGAGATCGTCCTGCCCAACCTCAAGGCTGTGCAACAGAGCCAGGGCGAACAGATTGCCGCGAACGACAGGATGGAGCAGGCCATAGAGGAGTTGCGCGTCCATCTGGAGGCGCATTTCGCACACCTCTCCGCCCAACTCACCGCTTGCCGCGCCGAGTTGGCCGCCACCCAGGCCATCCTCAAGGCAACCCAGGTCAAGGACGGCACTCGCCCGCCGGATCGCATTACGCTGGTTCATTGAGCGCTGCCGCTCGCCCGCGGAGACTGCGGTCTTGCGAAGGTCGAAGCGGCCCGTCTTTCCGCGCGCCTGCGATAATCTTCCGATATGCGCACAGCGATCGCCGCCGCTCGGCTTTGGGATGGAAGGGGCCTGCTCGAACACCCCGCGGTCGTGATAGAAGATGGCCTGATCGTCTCGATTTTCTCGCGGGAGAGCGCCGAGTTGCCCGCCTCGGCTCAACTGCTCGACTATCCCGGCGCCACTCTGGCCCCGGCCTTCTTCGATGTGCATCTTCACGGAGCCAAAGGGCACGACGTGATGGAGGCCACGCCGGAGGCGCTCGACGCCATTGGCGGTTTTCTGGCCACTCGGGGCACCGGCGACTTTCTAGCCACCACCGTGTCCGCTCCCCTGGACGCAACCCTGCGCGCGCTTTCAGGGCTGGCCAAGCGGATGGCGCGGCCGCCTGCCGAGGTCGCCCAAGCGCGGCTCTTGGGCATTCATCTGGAAGGCCCGTTTCTCTCGCACCTGAAGCGTGGCGTTCACCCGGCGAAGCACCTGCTCGACCCCGATCCAGCCGTCTTCGACCGGCTTTTCGAGGCCGCCGAGGGCCACATTCGCCTGATGACGCTTGCGCCTGAGTTGCCCGGCGCGATAGAACTCACGGCGTACGCCGCCGGGCGCGGGGTGCGCGTATCGCTGGGGCACTCGAACGCCACGGCAGCCCAGACCCGCGCGGCCATCGCCGCCGGAGCCGTCAGCGCGACGCATACGTTCAACGCCATGCGTCCGCTCCACCACCGCGAACCGGGGATTCTGGGCGCCGTGCTCGCCGACGATGCCCTCTTTGCCGAGTTGATCTGCGACGGCATCCACACGGCGCCGGAGACGGTCAAGTTGTGGTGGAAGGCCAAGGGGCCGGAGCGCGCGATTCTGGTCACCGACGCCATCAGCGCCACTGGAATGCCCGACGGAGCATATCAATTGGGCGGATTCGCCGTTGAGGTCGCGGAAGGCATAGCCACGGCGGACGGTATGCTGGCGGGCAGTGTGCTTACCCTGGACCGCGCCCTCGTCAATTTTCTCCGGTTTACCGGCGCGCCGCTCGATCAGGGGTTGCGTCTTGTGAGTGCCAATCCAGCCGCGATGACTGGACTCGGCGATCTGGCCGGTTGCATCGCCGTGGGCCAACCCGCCAATCTTGTCGCCGTGGATGATGACGGAAGACTGGTTGCCTCAACGACAAGATTCGAGTGATTGGCGGACGAACCCATCAGATGGTCCGCACGTAGTTCTTTCCCGGCAAACTCCGGATGCGGCCCGCGATTTCCAACTCGAAGAGCGCGGTGAAGACCTCGGAGGAGGTCAGTTGCGTCTCCAGAAGATCGAGAATCTCGTCGATTTGCAGACTCTCGTCCGAGCGCAGCACTTCCAGCACCATGGCTTCCTCGGGGCGCAGGACCGGGTCCGGCAAGAGCGATGCGGTGGTCTCCGATTTGGCTTCTTGGGGAGCTTCGGCCTCCAATTCCAGACGCACCTGCGAGGGCAGGTCCTCCCACACGTCTTCCCAGGTGGCCACCAGCTTGGCCCCTTGTTTAATCAGCGTATTGGGTGTCCACGATCCCTTGTTGGTCACGTTGCCGGGCACGGCGTAGAGGTCGCGGTTCTGCTCGGCGGCGCAGCGGGCGGTTACTCGCGTGCCGGAGTTCTCCGCCGCCTCGACCACCAGCACCGCCACGCTCAGCCCGCTCAGGATGCGGTTGCGGCGGGGAAAGTTTTGCGGCGCGGGAAAGGTGCCCATCGGCAACTCGCTGACGATGGCTCCGCCCAGGGCCAGAATCTCCTCGGCCAGCTTCTTGTTCTCCTTGGGATAGACCACGTCGATGCCCGTGCCCCATACAGCCACCGTGGGCATCCGCGCCGCCAGCGCTCCGCGGTGGGCGCAGGAGTCGATGCCGCGGGCCATGCCGCTGACGATCAGAAGCCGCCGTGCAGCAAGATCGCGGGAGAGCATCTCGGCCACGCCCGATCCATACGGAGTGGGATGGCGCGTACCCACCACCGCAATTGCCGGCCGGCTAAGCAAGCGCGTCGGGCCGCGCACCCATAAAACGGGAGGAGGGTCGTAAATCTCCTTGAGCCGCTCCGGATAATCCGGGCAGCCAAAGCTGACGATCGTCGCCCCCTGCGCCGCCACCCGCGCCCACTCCTCTTCGGCGGCCTGGCGGGCCTTGCCGTCGAAGAGGAACTGCGCCGCCTGGGCCGGAAACCTCAGTCCCTCCAGCGCGGTGAGCGGCAGGGTAAAAACCTGGCTGGCCGCGTCCAAGCGCGCCATGGCGTCCAGAATCCGCTTCGGCCCCAGCCCCGGCGAGAGGGCCAGCGCCAGCCACGCCAGCCGCTCCTCGTCGAGCGCCGGCCTTTGCGCTTCGAGAGGCGGCGCGGTCGCGGTCGCTGCGTTCTGGGACAATGCTGTCATGAAAGTTTCTGTCCGAGAATTGTACACATAAATTTCTTCACAGGAAACTGGAAGCCACAATCGGCAATTCAAGTTCACAGCTTTGAATCGCGGCGACTCCGCAACAATACAGGTTCGGGCAATGGCCGGCGCGCATCCAAGTGGAATCAGGAGGAAACCCCATAGTCGTCGGCGTTCCCAAAGAGGTGAAGGAGCACGAGGCCCGCGTGGCAGTCACTCCGGCCGGCGTGGAGGCTCTGACCGAGGTGGGCCACACAGTGCTGGTGGAGACCGGAGCCGGCGCCGCTTCGGAATTTTCCGACGACGAGTACCGGAATGCGGGCGCGGAGATCGCCGCGGAAGCCGGCTCCGTGTGGGGCAAGTCGGAGCTGGTGGTCAAGGTCAAAGAGCCGATCGAAAAGGAGTACGTCTTCTTCCGCGAGGGGCTGGCGCTGGTCGCCTTTCTGCATCTGGCGCCGCTGCCGGAGTTGACCGAACGGCTGCTTGCGGCCAAGACAATCGGCATCGCCTACGAGACGGTCCGCGACCGCCAGGGCGCTCTGCCGCTGCTGACGCCGATGAGCGAGGTTGCGGGGCGCATGAGCGTACAAGTGGGCGCGGCTTGCCTGGAGAAAGAGCGCGGCGGGCGCGGCATCCTGCTGGGCGGCGTGCCGGGTGTACCGCCGGCGCGGGTGTGCATCGTGGGCGGAGGCGTGGTCGGCTCCAACGCGGCCCAAATCGCGCTGGGCATGGGGGCACTGGTCACGCTGGTGGACGTGAACCTGAACCGGCTGCGCGAGTTGGATCGGATCTTCGGCGGTCGCCTGTATACGCTGGCGTCGAACGGTTACAACCTGGCCCAAGCGACCAGGGATGCCGACTTGGTGATCGGCGGCGTTCTGATTCCCGGCGCGACGGCCCCGAAGATCGTGACCCGGGCCATGGTGGCGGCCATGAAAAAGGGCGCTGCCATTGTGGATGTGGCCATCGACCAGGGCGGCTGCGTGGAGACGGCGCGGCCGACCTCGCACGCCAACCCAACCTATACGGTCGATGGGGTGGTGCATTACTGCGTGACCAATATGCCGGGCGCGGTGCCGCGCACCTCGACCCTGGCGCTGACCAACGCGACCTTGCCCTATCTGCTGCGGCTGGCCAACCTGGGCGCACGGGAGGCGCTCAGGCAGGATGCGGGGCTGGCCGAGGGGCTGAATACCTGGCTGGGAACGCTGACCCATCGTGGCGTGGCCGAAAGCCAGCGGCGGGAGTGGACGGCGGTGGAGACTGTGCTCGCGTAGAAGCGCCGCGTCCCGGTAAACTAGGGCTTATGCGCCCTCTTGCGCTCCTCATTCTTCCGCTTGCGTGGATTGCGGCGGCCTCTGGCCAGTCGGCTCCAGCGGCACCCGCGGCGGCCCTTGCGCCTGCGCAAGCCCAAGCGCTGGTGGAGCGCGCGTTGGCTGCGGAAGTCCGCTCCGCTCAGGATCGAAGCCACCTCATGCGCTACCGGCTGCGCAAGTCCACGCCGCGGCTGACATCAACCAAAGAGATCGTCGAGACCGAAGATGGCGACGTAGCTCGCCTGGTTGCGCTCTTCGACAAACCGCTGAGCCAGGCCGACGAACAAGCCGAGCAGGCGCGTCTGGATGACCTGCTCAGCGACCCCAGCCGTCAGCAACGCCGAAAGCAGAGCGAGGAAGGGGACTTCGGAATCGTTCTCAAACTGCTGCGGATGCTACCCAACGCATTCCTCTATCAATACGCCGGAGATGGAGCGGGAGCCGCTGTTTCGGCAGCCGGAGCGGTGGAGAAGTTCGCCTTCCGCCCCAACCCCGATTTCCGCCCGCCCGACGTGGAAACCCAGGCGCTGACCGCCATGACCGGCGAGATATGGATCGATGCCGCGGCGGAGCGCGTGACGCGGCTGGAGGGTCATCTACAGCAGGACACGGACTACGGCTGGGGCATCCTGGGCAAGCTGGACAAGGGCGGCTGGGTCGTGATCGAACAATCCGATGTGGGCGGGCGGCAGTGGCGCATCGCCCGCTTCCAGATGCGCATGAACCTGCGCGTGCTTTTCAAAACCAGGAACGTCGATACCGTCGAGGAGATGACACAGTATGCGCCGGTCCCGGCCGGGATCGACTACAAGCAAGCTATTCGGATGCTGCGCGCTGAGGCGGGAAGCGCCGCGCAGACCAACCGGTAACCTCGCGCTTGGGAGATGATTCCCGTTTTCAGGCTTTGTATAGAACGGAAAACGCGCGTATGATAGATTGGCAGAAGATTTATGGCCGCCGCTTCCTACCAAAACGCGCTTGAGATGGCAATCTCGCTGAGCCGCGAAGAACGGCAGCGGCTCATTGAAGAGTTGACTGCCCATGCCGGCGAGGGCGTTCCTTCCGAACCGCAGCACAGCATCCTGGAGTTGCGCGGCCTAGGGAAGGAAATCTGGCAGGGGATCGACGCACAGGAATACGTCAAAAACGAACGCGCCTCATGGAATGGATAAGGCGGCTGCGGGGAACGATTGTCGGCCTGGACTCGGCACCTCTGATCTACTTCGTTGAAGAGTGCGCGCTCTATCTTCCCTTCGTCGATCCCTTCTTTGAAGCCGTGGAGCGAGGCGAGATTCAGGTTGTCACTTCGACCCTCACGCTGACCGAGGTTCTTGTTCACCCATACAAGCATGGCAATCGAAATCTGGCCCAGCGCTATTCCCGCATTCTGCTGAATAGCCGCAACCTTAAGACGCTTCCCACATCCGCCGAGATAGCCATCGAAGCCCTCGGCTTCGCGCCGTCTATGGCTTGAAGACCCCGGATTCCATTCAACTTGCCACCGCGAAAGCCGGCGGCGCAACGGCCTTTCTCTCCAACGACGCCGGACTCGCCTCGATTCCCGATCTCAAGCTAATTCTTCTGGACGCTCTTTCGACAAACTCATAAGATTTAGCCCGATGACAAACACAACGGCCCCAACCGCGCGGATGGGGCCGTTGTGTTAGTGGCGAAGCCAGTCTCAACTTACATTTTGGCGAAGACGATGACCAGGGTGAATAGGGTGAGGGACTCGATCAGCGCCAGACCGAGGACCAGGAAGGTGAAGATGCCGGCGCGCGCTCCGGGGTTGCGGGCCAGCGCCTCGACGGCCGAACCGACCGCCTTGCCCTGACCGAGACCGCAAAGCCCCGCGGCCAGACCCATTCCCAAACCGGCGCCGATCGGCACCAGACTGACGACGGCCGTGCCGCCATCCGCGAAGGCCGGAACGGCGAAGCAAAGAGCCGCCAGGGCCATAAATACATATTGAAGTTTCCGCATAGTTCTCCAGCTTCCCTTGGAATTGGCCGCCAGTGGGTGGTTGAGGCTCACCGTGCTGGCCCCCTCACGCTTGCGGCCTACCGTATCCCGGAGCGGAAGCGCTCTCCGACGGAATCCTGAATGCAGCTTCTAGCTCCTAGCTCTTAGCTTCTAGCTCATTCCGCCGGAGGGCCGTAAAGCTGGAAGCTAACGGATAGAAGCCGCTTTTTAATGCTCGTGCGCCACCGCCAGCGAGAGATAGATCATGGTCAGCAGCATGAAGACGAAGGCCTGAATGAGCGAAACGAAGATATGCAGCCCCAGGAAGATCACTGGAATGCCCACCGGAATCAGCGAGAAGAAGACCAGCGTCACCAAGTCGCCGGCAAACATATTGGCGTATAGACGGACGCTGAGCGACATGACGCGCGCCAGATGAGAAACAATCTCGATGGGAAAGATCAGCCACGCCATCCACCACACTGGCCCGGCAAAGTGCTTCACGTAGCCGATAGGCCCCTGCGCGCGCAAGCCGTGGTAGTTGTAAAAAAGAAAGGTGGGCACGGCCAGCCCCAGCGTTACCATGATCGAAGTGGTGGGCGCATCAATGCCCGGGATCAGCCCTGAGAGATTGTTGATGAGCACGAAGAGAAAGATGCAGGTCACGTAAGCCTGGAAGCGCTGGTAGCCGTGCCCGATCACCTGCTCCGCCTGGCCGCCGATAAACTCGTGAATCAGTTCGGCGATCTGCTGCGTCGCGCCCGGCTTCTCGACGGAAAGGCTCACCCGCACAGCGAAAAAGAACGCGATGAGTCCGGCGGCCACCAGCAACTCCAGCGCCAAGGCCCGATTGAGGCCGTCGGCGATTTGAGAGGACTTCTCCGCCGTAAGGCCGATGGCCTGAAAAGCCCTGGCCTCAATGCCCATGAAAAATGCGTTCAGCAAGCGCACAAGCGCAAAAGATTCCGGCATGAGAATTAGCTTCCTTCCGCCTTCGGGCTACGGCCCGCGCAGCGCAAAACCCTCTTTCAGTCTCGTTCCCGTCCCGATTCAGTCGCGCAGCAACCGGAGGGATTCCCAGCCGATGGCCAGCACCGCCAGAGCCAATCCGAAAAGAAGCGCCACCACCGAGCCATGGAAACATTTCAGGCTACCATAGATGACCGCCGCGAAGACGGTGAGCCTGAGCACAAAGAACAGAACCACCACCGGCGTACTGGCGGGAGTCTTCCGTTTGTCGAGACGGGCGTTGATGACCACGACCAGCCGCCGCCACTCCCAGACGCTGGCCGCCGAGATCAGCGTACCCACGGCAAGCATCGCCCCGTTGCGCCATCCCCCGCCGATCACGACCGCCAACGCCGCCGCCAGCCCTAGAATCAGCGTGTTGCGCATCGCCCGCCGGAGCAGCGCGTTCAGATCCGCAAAGGAAAAATCGGCAAGAGGGTGGGTTTCTTCGCTCATGATCGCGCGCCGGGAGAGTTTCCGCTGCCGTCTTGCGGGTCAGCCCCAGTCTCGGTTTGGGAGCGCGAGCTTTTTTCGGCGGCCATCGCCGTCTGGATCACATAAAACAGCCCCACGACGCAGCCAAAGACCACCCCGGCAATCGTCATCCACGATTGATGCAACAGCCGGGCCGCCAACCAGCCGGCCCCCCAGCAAATCAGCAGAGCGGAGGGCATCACAAAGGCAATCTGCATCAGCTTTTCCGCCTCCACATAAGACGAAAGCCCGCTGGCGGCCTTGGCGGGCGGCTTCGACTCCGGTATGGCGCGGTGAAAGGGCATCCTTCGTGATTATGCACGATGGATGCCCGGAGCGCGAAAGACTAAGATCGCTTCTACTATTTGGGTGTGAAGGTGGCGAGCTTTCCAGCCTTGACCCCGTATTTACCCTCGTCGTCATTCACTTGCACGAAATCAAGACTCCGATCTGTTTCATTGGCGTTATCTCCATAGTGATGCACTTGAAGGGTTGTCTTAGCCTCAAAGTAATACACCTTGCCCGCTTCTGCGGTGAATGAGGTCAGGCCGACCATCTTCTTCAAATGGCCGAATACCGACTGCCAGCCAACGCAAAGATGATGCTCGCCCGGGGTAACGTCAATCACGAAGTATGAGTTGCCCGAGTTGGCGCCAACCCAGGTTCCATCCAAGCCGTAGCGGGTCGAAGGGGTACCGCTTTTCCAGGCACCCCAGGTCTTTTCCAAAGCTTCGATCAAGACAATCTGTGCCTTGCCAGCCGCGGGAGGCGCTGGCGGGGGCTGATCTTTAAGTGTCTTGACATCGAATATGGTCTTGTCGTCACCGCAGGCATCCGGCAGGACGGTCTTGGCCTTGGCTTGCACCGCTGTTACCAGCGACGCACAGAGGAGAATTGCAAAGAATCTTGTTTTCATGGCATCCATCCTAAATGGCCGGGCGCGGGCTTGGTCAATATCTTTTCCTGCGCCGCCGATGAATTTCGCGTTCTGCAACAATGCGGCAAGCCGCAAGCCTGAGATTTAGCCCTATCGCCGCAGGCGACGACGCTCGAATTGACCCCGCACAGGCTTCGTCCTATCCTAGAGCTACCTCCAGGGATGCGAATGACACCGGAAGGGGTGGATTCACATGGTCAACAAAGGTCTGCAAATCCCGGTCTCCTTCACGGCGGCGGAAGCGCGCTCCAAACTCGGAGAGATCATCCGCCGCGCCTCGGGTAAAAATCCTGAGCGCTTTGTCATCGGCCTGCGCGGAGGCCCCAAGGCCATCGTCATGGGATTGGAAGATTATCTGGATACGATTGCACAGGTAGACCCGCTGATGGCCGAGTTCCACGCCATTTCAAAGGCAAACGGCAACTACACGATGACCATGGACGAAATCGATGCCGAGATTGCCGCCTATAGGGCGGAGCAGTGAGCGCTGGATGCGGATTCCGTCCGTCGTTCTTGATACCAATATCCTGGTCTCGGCGCACATTTGCCTGCTTGGGCATGAATACCGCGTATACGATTCCGCTCTCCATACGCAACTCCGACTTTTCGTCTCGGCGCCGATCCTCCAAGATACGAAACCGTATTGTGCCGTCCCAAGTTCGGATTTCCGCGGGAAAGAGTTGCTGAATCCCTGGAGCGCATCCGGCAAAACAGCACTTTGATCGCGCCTGCAATCACGCTCGCCGTCCACCGGACGAAAGCGACAATCGCTTTCTCGAATGCGCTGAATCCGCGGCGCGGAGTTTCTTGTCAAGGATAACCCGCGGCATTATCCCACTGCCTGGAAAACCGCGCGGATCGTCAGCGCCAGAGAACTGATCGAGTCGGTCTTCAATCTCTGAAGCAACGCCGGAAACAAGACGGCATCCATCGCCTTGCCACTGCGCGGACCCGCCGCCTGCGCGGCGAACGATATACTGGCAGTTGACCCCGTGACGCTTCACAGCGAAGGAAAATCAGAGTGTTCGATTCGGAATTTGAGCGCGGCCTCTTCGATTTGCGCCAATCGAAGTTGGCGGAGATCGTAAAGCTGGGCCAGCCCGCCTATCCCAACCACTTCCCGGCCTCGCACACCATCCCCGAAGTGCGCGTCCAGTGGGGCGAGAAGCCGGCCGAGGCGCTTGAGGCCAACCGAGTTACCGTCTCCGTCGCCGGGCGCATCATGGCCATTCGCGCGCAGGGCAAGGCCGGCTTCGCCACGCTCCAGCAGGGCGGCGAGCGGCTGCAAATCTACGTCCGTCTCGACGCCGTCGGCGAGCAGGGCTTCGCGCTCTACAAACTCCTCGACCTGGGCGACCACATCGGCGTCTCGGGCTACCTCTTCCGCACCCGCACCAACGAACTGACCATCCACGTCGAGACGCTGACCTTCCTGGCCAAGGCCATGCTGGCGCTGCCGGAAAAATTTCACGGCCTGGCCGATGTGGAACTGCGCTATCGCCAGCGTTATGTGGACCTCTTCAGCAACCTCGACGCCCGCGAGGTCTTCGTCAAGCGGGCGAAGACTCTCAAGGCGCTGCGCAAGTTCTTTGACGAGCGCGGCTTCCTCGAAGTGGAAACGCCGATGATGCAGCAAGTCGCGGGCGGCGCGGCGGCGCGGCCCTTCGAGACGCACCATAACGCGCTCGATATGAAACTTTATCTGCGCATCGCCCCGGAGCTATATCTCAAGCGATTGGTGGTGGGCGGCTTTGACCGCGTCTACGAGATCAACCGCAACTTCCGCAACGAGGGCATAAGCACACAGCACAACCCCGAGTTCACCATGCTGGAGTTCTATCAGGCGTATGCGAACTATCACGATCTGATGGACCTGACCGAAGAGTTGATTGCATTCGTCGCGCAGGAGGTGAACGGCACCACGATCCTTCCGTCCGGGGAAAAGGATGAGAACGGTAATCCAATTCCGAGACTTGACCCAGATGGTAAGCCAATTGACATCGGAAAGTGGACGCGGCTGACGATGCTCGACGCCATCATCGAATTCTGGCCAGATCCGGATACCCGTCCCTCAAAAAGTGATTTCGAGTCGGTTTCTACGACGCTGGGATGGATCAAAGAGATAATCGACGCATATCCATTTGGTTCGGCATTCACGCCAGAGATGGAAGCCCTTATAAAAGGATTTGGTGCAGGTACGCCGCGATATTCGCCAACAGCCGGGGTAATAGAAAAACATAGACCCTATCATGGTGTACCCAAATCAAAATTCGTAGAAAGTGTTATGGCTGCGGTTTACGAGTTCAAACAGGTAGCACATGGGGCTCAACCCTACGGTAAGGCGATTGCGAATTTTTTCGAATTTCTTGCCGAACCTCACCTCGACCAGCCCACAATCATCTACGACTACCCAACCGAAGTCTCGCCACTGTCAAAGCAGAAGCCTGATGATCCAGACCACGTGGAGCGTTTCGAGTTCTTCTGCGGCGGCTTCGAACTAGGCAACGCCTTCAGCGAGTTGAACGATCCCATCGAGCAGCACAAGCGCTTTGCCCAGCAGCTTGCCCAGCGCGCCGGCGGCGACGACGAGGCCCATCAGATGGACGAGGATTACGTGCGCGCGCTGGCCTACGGTCTGCCTCCCACCGCCGGCGAAGGCATCGGCATCGACCGTCTGGTGATGCTCTTGACCGGCTCCAAGTCCATCCGCGATGTGATTTTGTTTCCGTTGATGCGGAAAGAACAGGGATTCTAGCCTGCATTATGCATGAACGGGTTTCCGGCGGCGCGTTGCCGGGCTGCCAAGTGATTTTGGCGGGAGTAAGGCCGCCGGAGGTCAAGCTTTGAGGCAAGATAGCCGTCCATGATCGATTCGCAAGGGGCAGACAGCGATTTTTGAGCATGGCAATGCCCGATAGATTTTAAGGGGGATGCTGATTGGGTTGTAGGTTTGCGGCGTTCTTGCTTATCCGGCCTCAAATTGGACTGCTTCCTCGGGATATACGGTATCGACTACAACTGGAGAGACGGGAGTGAGCAATGGAGCCCCCAGCTTCAACGGCACCTCCAGCTATCTGCAAATCCCATCTGATGATTTCTCTACTTATCCAATATCAGGATCGACCACAACGGCATTCTCAGCATCCTTTGGAGTCTGGTTCAAAATATCCTCAGCCAGAGTAATCCTGGGGCAGACGGATGGCGGGGAACCTCCCAGTGACCCAGGTGGATATGTGCCCGCACTTTATGTTGACACCGAGGGCAATCTGAGGGCTTCCCTCTTCTATCATGGCGGTGCCGATCAAATTATTACCGCAAGTGCTTATAACGACAATAATTGGCATCTCGCAGTTGATACGTTCGCCAACGAAACAGAGACGCTGTATGTCGATGGGCTGATCGCCAATTCTCAACAAGTGGAAGAGATTGGTTACAAATCGTCGTATACGTGCTTTCTAGGAACAGGTCATACAACTAGTGATTGGCCAGCTGCAAATGGGGCATGGTTCTATTTCGATGGCGCTCTGGACGAAATCAACGTGTCGAATGTCGCCAGGTCTAGCGATTGGGTGTAGACTGAGTACGCTAACCAAAGCTCACCCTCGACGTTTTATCACTGCTGTCCGGCTATAAGCTGAATAAATTCAGTTATTTGGCGGGGCACGGTAAGTCGTTTCCGGAGTCGATCTTCTGAA